>CAMDYG010000014.1 GCA_945910225.1 uncultured Eubacterium sp.
TATTGAAAGATAGAAAAGCTAATGCATTATTTCGTTCACATACAAAACATAACAGAAAAGATGCCGGTCTTTCTTCCGCTGTATCCAGCAGATATATGGACACAGTTATTAATGGGCTTCCATCAAGTGAACAGACAGGCATGGACACTTCTGAATATAACAACCTGCTTTCTGATATCCAGAATTCTATCCAGAATTCTCCTGCCATAGACAGCATTGCAAGAAAATACACAGATACCCTTACGAGAGGACTGCGTGATGGCAAAACATTTGACGAAATAAATATTGATATAGATGAAGAACTTACAACTCTGGCAGCAATCGCATATAACAGTATCACTGATAACCAGGACTACTCTGACACCCTGAAAAATATGATAACTTTATCCCTGGTTCTTGATAAAGAATCCGTACAAATAGACATTAATAATTATGCTTTGGGATATATACAGAATTATCATATCACGCAGCAGGTCTTGCAGAAATATATCAGATAATTACATCTAAGTCTTTTTATATAATAATGTTTTTATTATATGCAGCATCAATTATATTGATATTCTTCTCAGCTCCTTTATCAGTAAGCAGAATCTGTCTGCCATTATGCTTTATCATATATGCCGGACTGGAATATGTTACATTTAATGTACTGATAAATAAAGCTGCAATACTACTCAGCAACAGATTCCTTGGAAGAACAGCTAATCTTAACCTGACATATGCCAATACAGATTTAATATCTTATGTTTCACTTGGCATTGTGTTTGCATTAATATTGAATATTGCATATATAAAGCTGAAGTGCAGAGCTTAGCTCACATTCTCCTTGCCAATCCCCACCCCATATGTTACAATTTATTCGCATTTGCTTTATCAATTTAAAGCGTTACACTTTAAATTCATGAAGTAAATGTAATTCAATTATTATGGGGGTTTTTATGTTAAAACTTGTTATTCTTATTATCTACTTTGCAGTGCTTATAGGCATTGGTCTTTACTGCCGCAAGCATGCAACTGATGTTAATGGTTTCGTTCTCGGTGGAAGAAGCGTTGGTCCGTGGCTTACTGCATTTGCGTACGGAACATCTTATTTCTCGGCTGTAGTATTTGTCGGATATGCAGGCCAGTTCGGCTGGAAATACGGAATTGCAGCAACATGGGCTGGTATCGGCAACGCAATTATAGGTTCGCTTCTTGCATGGGTTGTACTCGGCAGAAGAACAAGAATTATGAGCCAGCATCTTGATTCAGCAACCATGCCTCAGTTTTTCGGAAAGAGATTTGGAAGCAATCCATTAAAAATCGGTGCTTCCGTTATTATATTTATCTTCCTGATTCCATACACAGCTTCGCTCTACAACGGACTTTCAAGACTTTTCGGTATGGCTTTCAACATTGATTACAGCGTCTGTATCATAATCATGGCAACACTTACCGCAATCTATGTAATTGCCGGCGGTTACATGGCTACTGCAATCAACGATTTCATTCAGGGAATTATCATGCTGTTCGGTATCATTGCAGTAATCGTTGCTGTAATCCACTCTAAAGGCGGATTCATGTCAGCATTACAGGGACTTGCAAATGTGTCTGATCCGGCTGTAAGCGATACTCCCGGCATATTTGCTTCATTTTTCGGACCTGATCCATTCAACCTTTTATGTGTTGTAATTCTTACATCACTTGGAACATGGGGACTTCCTCAGATGGTTCAGAAATTCTATGCCATTGATAATGAGGCTTCTATCCAGAAGGGTACTGTAATATCAACAATATTTGCACTTGTAGTTTCAGGCGGATGTTATTTCCTTGGAGGTTTCGGAAGATTATTCTCTGACCAGATAGATGTCAAAGCCAATGGATTTGACTCAATAATTCCAACAATGCTTTCTAACTTAAGCCCTGCGCTTATTGCATTGGTTGTAATTCTCGTGTTGTCAGCTTCAATGTCTACACTTTCATCACTTGTAATAGCTTCAAGCTCAACACTTACTATTGACTTCTTAAAGGACAACTTTATTAAGAACATGAGCGAAAAGAAACAGGTATTATACATAAGAATTCTTGTCGTTGTATTCATTGCAATATCTGCGATACTTGCACTTATACAGTACAAGAGTTCAGTAACATTTATCGCACAGCTTATGGGAATATCATGGGGCGCGCTTGCAGGTTCATTCCTTGCACCATTCATGTTCTCACTTTACTCTAAGAAAGTTTCTAAAGCATCATGCTGGGCTTGCTTTTTATTCAGCTCAGTACTTATGATTGCCAACATTTTCTTCAGAGCAAGCTTCCCAACATGGCTTCAGTCACCTATCAACTGTGGTGCATTTGCAATGTTTGCCGGAATGATTATCGTTCCCGTAGTCAGCCTGTTCACACCTAAGCCGGATAAAGAACTTGTTGACAGCGCATTTGCATGCTACGAAAAAGAAACAGAAGTGCCACAAAAGACTGCACTTGGAAAATAGTACATATTTTTTATAAAATTACCCGCAGTATATATCTTCATAATGACCATATGCCATTCCTGCATGATATACACTGCGGGTAATTTTAATTATTCATAAAGTAAATATCCATTCTATATATTAGTACGAAGCTGCTATGTCAGCTTTAACATCATCTTTAATAGAATCAACATTTGCTGCAGACTTCCTGTCTGCTATTTCCTGTAGCTTCTTTATTCTTTTTTCCACTCCGTTAATAATTGTATTAACTCGCTTCTCATCAATGTAATCAGAAGCGTTACCTGATGAAAAAACATTTTTAATAATATCTGCAGTCCCTGATAATCTGCTAAAATCAATCCAGCTATAATCAGAAACAAGCTTTATCTGTTCTTCATGATGATTCTTAAATGGCTTACACACAATCTCCTTATCAAGATTCATAAGCCCTGGTAATTTATCATATCCGAGTGAAGAACCGCTGTCATACACAGGTGCTGGTCCTATCCACTCAAGTGTTTCAGCATTTCTCAATACTCCAAAATTATTAAAATGCCGGTCTTCATTGGCTATCAGATAATCTAACACAATCATTCTATCCAGAAATGGTATTACACCAGTTATTCCAAGATTTTCACAGCATTTTACAAAATGTGAATACACCGAAACACTGTTATTTCTTTTCTGTGTGAGCATGATTCTCCATGCCGGAACAAGTTCCGTATGCTCATCAATAAAATCTTCACAGACTGAATAAGGAACACCATTATCCCACATAAGTGAATATGATATATGAGGTATATACAGAAGTTCCATTATACTGCATGCAATAACTTCGTTAAATGGCTGCTGCCTGAAGGGATTGCTTCCACCTTTTATAAGACAGCGGTTGCCATCAATTATCTTCCAGCGTTTCTTAAGATTACCATCAGAAGTATTATCAGGTGAACTGAAATTCAATATCTTCTTATCCTTCTTTTCTCCAAAAAGAATATCACCGATATCATATGAAAAATCATTGTTAAAGAAGTTAATATCTTCCCATTTTAAATCAGCATTTTCAGGACATATCCAGTACTGGTCAGATAAACTGAGTCCAAAGCACCTTGTAAGCAACATTCTTGTATCTTTTATATCAAGTACTTCCAACGCTTCCCGTACTCCTGAACGGCTTGCAGGTATTGACCTGTCTGTCCACCAGTCATTAAATGCAGCTCTGTCTGCCTGACCATTTCTTACAGATACCCCAACCGGCAAATGCTCTGCCGCATATATCTCTATAATTCTCGTAATAAATCCCGTACTATCATCAATATCCATCTTAACAACAGGTATTGTTCTGTGCATAAAAATACATACCAACTCCATCACCACCTTACTCACATGTATTTATATTATAGGCTTATAAACACATTATTTGTCAACCATATATTAATATGTTGTGTTACCAGCCAGCTGTAGAATTATCTGCTGCCAGATAATCCTACGGCGTATGGTAACTACCAACATATCTAATATTTATATACCCTTTACAACAGCACCTCCTTGTGCTATAACAACCACAATCATTATACACAAGGAGGTTATTTATGGCATCAAAGCTTCACAATGCCCTCGCTAAGAAGCTGCCGGATATACAGATGTCCGAAGCCTTCATAAACAGCGTATTCCTTGCCATGTCTGGTGGACTTCAGGACGCATATACATACTTTACGAGAAATGAAGTATTTTCCAACGCCCAGACTGGTAATGTGGTTCTTATGAGTACACATTTTATGATGGGCGAATGGTATCAGGGAGTTAAATATCTTCTGCCATTCTTAGCATTTGGTCTTGGTGTATTCGTAACAGAACGAATTCAGGGCAGATACAAAAATGCCACCAGACTTCACTGGCGGCAGGCTATATTACTTATAGAGATCGTAATCTTAATTGCTGTTGGATTCATGCCTCATTCAATGGACATGTTTGCAACAATAATCGTATCTTTCTCATGTGCGATGCAGGTACAGGCATTCAGAAAAGTCAATGGCTATTCCTATGCAAGCACCATGTGCATCGGCAACTTAAGAAGCGGTACAGACGCACTTTCAGTATTTGTGCGCACAGGCAATAAAGCTTCTCTTAGAAAAGCCGGTTATTACTTCGGCATAATATTATTCTTTGCAATCGGTGCAGGTATCGGTGGAAACCTTTCCATGATGTTCGGAATCCACACTATCTGGATTTCAAGTGCACTGCTTTCAGTCAGCGTACTTCTTATGTTTGCAGAGAAATTAAAAATGTAATGTCCGATTCTTTCAATCGTATCTTTATTCTATTTCCTTAAGGAGCTGGTTTCTTCTGCCGCCCTTTAAGTACATGGCACTATATGACTTGTATCTGTCACACGGATTTACAAGCAGGAATTCAGAAGATTCCTTTCCAGTCGTAAGTCCTGTGACAAATATAAGCATTTCCTGGTCAAGCTTTCCAATATCTTCCTTCGCTATTTCCTGTTTAGAACCTTCTAAGAAATCAAATGCATTCTCTAACTTAGCAAGAGTCTGCTCCTGTGTTTTTTCCAGTCTGTCAGCCTGTTCGTAAAATTCCATTTTTTCTTTATCAATAGCAGATGTATCTTCCCCTGCCTTTATCTTTTCCTTGATGGACTTATACCAATTATCAGTATCTTCCTTTAATTCCTGCACATTTTTAAAATGCTTATTCAAAGAATCCAGCAACAGATTTACCACAGTCAGTCTCTCATCATAATCAGCATTAATCATTCTCCTGTATATATCAGGCGTCGCATTTCCAGCAAGGATATTATTAATTGCATAATCATCTCTGTACTTATTGTAAAGATCATAATATGCTGCAAAATCCTCTGCGATATCCCCATAATGAATAAACTCGCCAACAAATGCAGCATTTATGCTGATTCCAAGTTCCTCATACACATACATAAGACTGCTGAGATCCTCCCAGCCACGCGCCGTAACGAACTTAAGTCCGTCAACATCAGCCACGACACTGTAAAAATTCTGTGGTCTCAGATCAAGATATGAAAGAATTGAATTATGAATCCCATGTTCCTTAGCATATTCCCGCCACACCTCAATGTCTGCATCAATATTAATCACTCTCAGACGATCATATGTAACCATATCAAACTCACGTACTGAACGATTGAATTCAGGTGGATTGCCGGCTGCAACAATTATCCAGCCATCAGGCACTTTCTGATTGCCAAATGTTTTGCACTGTAAGAACTGTAACATAGTAGGAATCAGTGTCTCCGAAACGCAGTTAATCTCATCAATAAAAAGAATTCCTTCCCTGTGTCCCTGCTCCTTAATTGCCTTGTATACCCCGGCAATTATCTCACTCATTGTATACTCAGTAACAGAATATTCCTTTCCCTCAAACTCCTCCGTCCTAATCATTGGAAGTCCGACAGCACTCTGTCTTGTATGATGTGTAATAGTATATGAAACCAGACCAATCTCACATTCCGCAGCAATCTGCTCCATAATCTGTGTTTTTCCTATTCCCGGAGGTCCCATAAGAAGCACCGGACGCTGCCGTATCGCTGGAATCGTATATTCTCCCTTCGCATTTTTACAAAGATATGCTTTTACTGTATTAACAATCTCCTGTTTTGCCTCTTTAATATTCATAGCCATGTCCTTTCTATCTGTCCGATTTGTCCAGTCTTATTCTCATTGCCCATGCCGGCACTTTTGTCTCATCATAATCTTTCATGAATACAAATGCTGTCCTGTAACCCGGCTTTTTCTTAGGATATGTGCCCTCTCCATCTGTAAAATACAACATTCCTCCCGGATTTTTAATCTTTCCTTCTTCTATAAGAGTGTCTATATATTTAAACGGAGGTCTGAAATCCGTATTGCCGCCTCCCTTTATTTCAAATGTATTGAAAAATCCTTCCAGCTGCTCTCTATCTTTAATCACATCATCACTCTGGATTACATCATCGCACTGGATAATGTGGATGCAGCCCACCTTGAAAAATGCCCTGTCGTCCATAAGTATGTCAAATGTTTCCTGTAAGAACCTCCTCACAAGCTCCCCACTTGTTGAATAACTTGTATCGATAACAACAATGAATTCCCTTATCTTATCAATCTCTCTTGTCTCAAGTGGCTCAATAAGCGGCATATTTTTATAAACAGACAATCCGTAAGCATAATATCCAAGATCAAATTCATCATCATTAATCTTTAACTCCTCATGATACTCAGCAAATTTCTTAAGAAAGTCTCTATAGCTTCTGCGTCTCTTTTCCACCTTCATAAGCTCATTTAACGAATTGCTGTCCTGCCCGCTCTCACCATCACTTTTCTGCTTCTCCATATTCATCTGACGTGCCCGCTGCTCCCACTGCTGCTGCACTTTATTCGGCTGCTGTAATATATTTTTATGGTCATTCCTATACTGCCACAATGTATGATCGTCCGTGTAGAACTCCTGCCACAGCTTCACAAACTCGTCATGATTTACTTCAAGCAGATACTCATATATCTGCGCCGCTGAAACACATTTATTATCATCAAGTTTCTTATATATATCCTGCCTTCTCCATGTAAGTATTCTTTTCACACATGGTTTATCAAGCCTGTCAATTATGCGTTCCACTGCAATATCACATGCAAGATTCCAAAGATTATTATCCCTTCCGTCACACAGCCAAAGATGACAGTATACACAATGAAGCACTGTATGCAGATATGCCCTTAAAAGAAATCTGTCATTCTTCTTAAACACATCTATTGTATGTGTAGTATTCATATACAGATACACTCCATCTGTTGCAAATGTGGACAATCCCATGTTGGCTCTTGGCACTAACACATTAAGGATCGGCTGAAAGAATCTCATATCAACCAGAATTTCTCCTGCTGCATAATTAATAATCTTTCCACACATTTCAAGTTCCCATTCACTCTGTGTCGTAACATGTGCCATGCCATCATTCTCCTTTCTGATATGTCGTCTGCCGTTTAATCAATACCCGGCTTGCTCGATGTCCAATTTATTCAATGTCCGATTTATTCAATATCTGATTCATTCAATGTCTGATTCGTTCAATTTCAAAATTCATATCTGTTTTTCTTAAATCTTCCTGACAGTCTGTTTCCAATATCAATAATTGCTGTTATGCCTGTCGTCCAGCCACTCTGCTTTGCCAGTTCCAGAGCTTTCTTAAGACTGCTCTCGTCAAGAATATCATTTGATGAAAGGAATTCTATTATATCAAGTCTGTGTTCTTTAACTGCCCATGACATAACATCCCCTGCATTACTTTTTATGAATTCAATATATGTTTCTTTCGCTGTATCTGTAAGATTTACCGGATACAGAAGTCTTCCTGCCGCCATCCTGGATAATGTATATCTACTCTCCAGAGCCCTTGAAGCTTCAAATATAGAATCATATCTTACAATATCTATTACTCCATTATCAAAAAGCTGCCTTGCCCTGTATCCTTCTCCCTGAACATCCAGCTGGAATATATGTGCAGGTCCGATTTCTTCATAACTTTCAGTATATTCTGAATAATAGAAACAGCCGCATATCCTTACATCTGCATCAGTATTGTCTGCAAATTGCAGTTCTACTTCCTTATTAAGCTGTTTCAGGAAATACTGTGCCCCAGTCGGCTTATCTGCCTGTCCCCTAACCTGCAATATTGCCAGGCCCCTGCAATTCATAAATGCATCGTTATCAACCTGCTTTAACTCCTTGCCAAATGCTATCTTCTTAAGATTCCTGCAATTGTAAAAGGCATAGCTTTCCAGCCTCACTACATTATCAGGTAATACTATGTCAAGAATATAATCACCACACAATTCACGCAATCCTTTTTCCTTCGCTATATTTTCAAGTTCTTTCCATTCTCCATCTGGTATCCGCATTTTACAATTATTTCTTGCTGAGAAACAATATTCTCCCACAGACACGACACGATAACCATCTATATAATCAGGAATTACAACCTCTGCCGTCTGTCCCATAACTCTTAACAGACGGATTGCATTTGCACCAGAATCTTCTGTATACATATCACATAACACAGCATAATGTATATCAATTTCCTGCTGGATAATATCATATTCCAATATCATTCTGACTCTCCTTGTATTACCTCTTCTAACCATTTGTGATAATCATATTCTAACATAAAACCTTGTTTACCGGCATAGATTGTATAAATGAAACATCCGGAGTCCCGACATGCGAGACTATATTGAAGAACGCGCCATTCAACTGGCATATTACATAATTGAACACAAAGCAACTGTAAGACAGACTGCTAAAGCATTTAACGTAAGCAAAAGCACCGCTCACAAAGATGTTACTACAAGACTTATGGAAATCAACCCTGAGCTGGCAAAAGAAGCTAGAAAAATTCTTGATGTGAACAAACAGGAAAGACACATCCGTGGAGGTATGGCCACTAAAGAGAAATACCTCCACAGTGCATGTGCTAAATAACTGCTGAAACTGATAATCCGTGTGCTTTAGAAAGATCTACAAACTCATCACCACACTGGACAACTGGAAGATGTAGTGCTGTATCATTAATAAGAATAACTTTTCCTATTCTTCCATCTGATAACCGCACATCATTATGAATATATGAAGAAGCAACGTTCTTTAAAAATGGTAATATATAATGTGGATCAAACTTTGTAAACGCATCATTATACATTATCTTGATAACTTCAAATGGGCACATGGCTCCTCTATACACTCTGGCTGCTGTCATTGCATCATATACATCTGCAACAGCTATTATCTTGGCAACAGCTGGTATACTGTCACCCTTTATCTTGAAAGGATATCCTGTTCCATCACATTTTTCATGATGGAGCAGGCATGCTTCCTTAATACGCATATCTATATTCTGATTCTTTAACTTTTCATATCCCAGATTAACATGCTTCTTCATTATTGTGAATTCATCATCTGTAAGCTTTCCCGGCTTGGTAATTATTTCGTTGGGAATCATTAACTTTCCTATATCATGAAGAAGTCCGCTTATTATAAGGATCTTAACATAATCATCCCCATAGCCAAGCCACTTGCCTATAATAGATGATATAAGTGCCACATTAACACAATGAACATAAGTAAGATCATCAAACTGCCTCATGCTGTGAAGCATATCAAATATCTGCAGGCTGTTCTTATTATCCTCCAGTATCTGCTGTGTTCCCTCTATCAGCTTATCTGTATCAATAGGGCTATTATTAGTAACAACATCATTAAGTCCATCTTTTATATCAATAATATTCTCATCATAGGACGCCTTGAACTTCTTAAACTGTTCACTATGCCTTATCTTATCAAAATATTTTTCATTCTCATTGTCCTTATCATAAGCAGGACTCTCTATTTCCGGTTCATCTTGTTTCTCATACACCTTTACTTCTAGTACATGATGGTTAGAAATATTGGATATTATATCATAATTAAGTCTAGTATCTTTCTTTGCTATAATCTTACCATCTGATGCATGTACATCTTCCGAAAGTCTGTCTCCCTCTTCTGCATCAAATATAAATATTGTCTTATCCATAATCCGTTCATCCCCCCGATGTATATATTTATCTGCGACATATTTATGTTAATTATAAAATTTACCATATAAAAAGTCAATTTTCACTTGACGAATGATTATATATTGTGTAGTATCTTATGCGGAAACATTAATTGAATATATTATATCCCTTATTAAGAGCGGTGGAGATACATAGGATCTATGAAGCCCGGCAACCCCTTTTTAGGAAGGTGCCAACCTGAGCGATATTAATCGAACAATAAGAGGATTTCGATACAGTCTATCGGGTCCCCTTAGCGGGGACCTTTTTTTGCGCGAGTAGCGATGAGAAGACAAATGTATATGGTTCAATCATGCTTGCATGATTTGAGACATATATGTTTGGATTCGAGGAGCACCGCGACAACGCCAGAACTGCGTTCTGGCGTTTGAGCTACGAGCGCGAGTAGTGATGAGAAGACAAGCGGACTCAGTCAGCAAAGAGAAGGTTATGGGATAGACATATTCACAACAAATAAAAAGGAGACAATATGGAAAAAAGATTATTTACTTCAGAATCAGTAACAGAAGGACATCCTGACAAAATCTGTGATCAGATTTCAGATGCAGTACTTGACGCTCTCTATGAGCAGGATCCATACTCAAGAGTTGCCTGCGAAACTCTTACTAACACAGGTTTCGTTATGGTAATGGGTGAGATCACAACTAAAGCTAACATTGATATTCCTTCTATCGTAAGAAAGACTGTTACAGAAATCGGTTATGACAGCTCTGATAAAGGATTTGATGGTAACACTTGTGCAGTTATGGTTGCATTAGACAAGCAGTCTGCCGACATCGCTATGGGTGTTGATAAGGCTCTTGAAGCTAAAGATGGCGAAATTGATGATTCAGAGGGTGGTGCTGGTGACCAGGGTATGATGTTTGGTTACGCAACTAATGAGACTCCTGAATTCATGCCTTACTCTGCTGCTCTTGCACAGAAGCTTTCTATGCAGCTTACAAAGGTTCGTAAAGATGGTACTCTTTCTTACTTAAGACCAGATGGAAAGACTCAGGTAACAGTAGAATACGATGAAAACAAGAAGCCAGTAAGACTTGATGCTATCGTTGTTTCATCACAGCATGCTCCAGAAGTATCTCAGGAACAGATTCATGAAGACATTAAGAAATATGTTATCGACGCTATCGTTGACCCAGCTATGATTGATGCTGACACTAAGATATATATTAACCCAACTGGACGTTTCGTAATTGGCGGACCTAACGGAGATTCAGGTCTTACAGGACGTAAGATTATCGTTGATACTTATGGTGGAGCTGCAAGACATGGTGGTGGTGCTTTCTCTGGTAAGGACTGCACTAAAGTTGATCGTTCTGCTGCATACGCTGCAAGATATGTAGCTAAGAACATTGTTGCTGCCGGACTTGCTGACAAATGCGAAATCCAGCTTTCATATGCAATCGGTGTTGCAAGACCAACATCTATCATGGTTGATACATTTGGTACAGGAAGGCTTCATGAAGATAAAATCGTTGAGATCATTCGTGAAAACTTCGATTTAAGACCTAACGGAATCATTAAGATGCTCGACTTAAGAAGACCTATCTACAAGCAGACAGCTGCTTATGGTCACTTTGGCCGTACAGACCTTAACCTTCCTTGGGAGAAGCTTGACAAGGTAGATGTACTTGCTAAGTATCTTGGTTAATAAGATTTTGTTTATGTATAATTAAATACTTTGTTGAATTTTAAAAGCCTGCTCGAAAGAGCAGGCTTTTTTGAATTTAACTTACCGATGTACCTTATATATTACATTCATATATATTTGATAATTATGCATCTTATTTAGCCTGTAAAAATTCACAAGCATACCTACTAATAACTTATTAATTTCCAATCTAGTAGGTTTATTCTTCCACTTTGCAATCTCATTGCTGTCAGCAAACCTACTAACTCAACAATTTTACACAGTTTAGTAGGTCATTTGCATGAAAATTTCTAATATTATAATTGTCATTACACAAAAAGACCTACTAAGTCTTACTTATCAGCTTACTTAGTAGGTCTTCTCTGTTAAAATTTTTTATTTACAAGTAATAATGACCTACTAAAATCTTAATAGGCACTATATTCGTAGGCTTTTAGATAATCTCACTCAAAAATCTGCTCTTTAATATCCAAATCTGCGCTTCAATGTGCACTTGAAAATCCCCCATGTAGAAAAGACGAGAGACTTTCCCAATTTTTCTTTTCACACCTTCTTCAGCCACTTCTTCCGCTCCATCCGCACAAGGAATATCGCACCCCTGAAGCAAAGCTCCGCAGCCATCGCAATCCACACACCGACAAGTCCATATCTGCCAACAAGCAGGAATGAAAGTACAACGCGCACCGCCCACAGACTGAAGAAATTCATAAGACTTGAAACAAGCGTATCACCTGCTCCACGAAGCACACCAGTTACTACAATTGACGCACCATACAAAGGTTCTGCAAATGCCTCAATTCTAAGTATTGTTATGCCAAGTTCTTTTACTGCCGGATCTGGCGTAAGAATTCCAATCATAAAAGGTGCAAATATAAACATCAGAAGCCCGGTAAATGCCATGATTCCCATTCCGAAAGCAACTGAAATCCTTCCGAAAGATAATGCCAGCTTGCCTCTTCCTGCACCGATACTCTGTCCTACAAGTGCAGTCGCCGCTTCCTCAATTCCGTAAGCTGGCATATAACACAGGCTTTCCGCAGTTATTGCAAATGAATTGGCAGCCACAGCCACAACTCCTAATGGTGCAACAATTCTTGTTATTGTAATCATCGCCCCGAACATAACCACATTTTCAAAAGTAACAGGAAGTGATAATACAAATGACTTCTTTATAGTCGCAAGACCTGCCTTCTCATCAGAATCCGTTCCATAACCTTTTGAAAGCATAGGTGTCCTGAACATCAGTACATATAACATAATAATTGTAGTGAAAATCTCTGCAGCTGTTGTTCCAAGTGCCGCACCCATAACGCCAAGTCCGAAGCCAAAGCCATGCCATCTGAATATAAATATAAAATTAAATATAACATCAAGAAAACAATTCATAGAATTAAGTATTCCCGGTGTTCTTGTGTTACCGCAGCTCTGTAACATTCTTGTCCCAAGGCGGTTGAACCCAAGTGCCGGCATAGACAATGATGTTATAAGAAAATACTTTGTTGCATCCTTCTGTATGGACTCTTCTCCTCCTAGCCATGCCGGAAGTCCCCAGCTTATCATGGCTCCGGCAGCTCCAATAATAACCGATATAAGAAGCACAATTCCAAAAGACTGCAGGAATACCCTTCTTGCCCGGTTAAACTTCTTAGCGCCTACAAGCTGTGCAACCTGAATAGAAAATCCAAGCGACGGCGCAGAAGCAAGGCTTCCAAGCAGCCATGTCGTTGTCGATACAAGACCTATTGAGGCTGAACATCCTGCTCCCAGTCTTCCAACCATAGACGCATCAATATACTGCATGATAATTGATGACACCTGTGCCAGAATCGTAGGCAGACTCAGCATAATTACAAGTCTTATCTTCTGTTCAAATGTAATCTCTTTATTATCTCTTATATAGGAAAGTGTATCTTCCTTCATTAAAAATTACCCTTCTACAATATTTTTAGCATGCTCAAGGGCTGCATCAATATTGGCGCAGAAATTATCTCTTCCAATTTCATCAGCAAATCCTGCATGCTCCATAACAGACATAGGCTGCTCATTAACATGAGAAAGAACCATAACGGCACCATGTCTTTTACATACCGCATGAATATTTCTTAAAGATCTGAGTGCAGTAACATCCATTGCAGGAACGCCTCTCATTCTTACAATAACTGCCTTAGAACCTGATACAGTCTGGATATCAAGGAACTTGTCTGCAGCAGCAAAGAACATTGGTCCATTAATCTCATACACAAGTGTGTTCTTAGGAACCTGTTTAAGATTAATACTGTCAGGATCATTATTCTCATCTATGTGATCACCAATATATTTCCAGCTCTTAACTTCAGTAACATCAGCCATTCTCTTGAGGAACAGAAGTGCTGTAAGCACAACACCAACCTCAATTGCAACAACAAGGTCAAATACAATAGTAAGCACTGCTGTTGTAAGAAGCACAAGAATATCACTCTTAGGTGAAGTTTTGCAAAGAGAAATCATTTCTCTCCATCCACTCATGTTGTAAGCTACCATGAAAAGAATCGCTGCAATGGCTGGCATAGGAATCCATGCTGCATATGGCATAAGCACTACAAGAATAAGAAGAAGTGTTACAGAATGAACCATACCTGCAATTGGTGTACGTCCGCCATTCTTAACATTAGCTGCAGTTCTTGCAATCGCACCTGTTGCCGGAATTCCCCCAAATAAAGCTGACACAAGGTTACCTGCCCCCTGTGCAACAAGTTCCATATTAGGCTTATGTCTGCTTCCAATCATACCATCAGAAACAACACATGATAAAAGTGACTCAATACCCGCAAGTACGGCAATTGTAAATGCGTCTGGTAAAAGTTCTCTTATCATTGCAAAATTAACATGTGGAACACTTACTCCTGGAAGCTTGCTTGAAATAGTATATAAATCCCCAATAGTCTTCGCCTGCATACCAAGTTTAACCATAATTACAGAAACTATAACAGCAATTAAAGATGCCGGAATCTTCTCCAGCTTCTTAAACTTAGGCCATATAATAAGAATTGCAAGCGATACGATACCTACAACAAGTGCCTGCCAGTTAAATGTGTTGATACATGTGAATACTGCCTTTAACTTATCAATCGTTTCAATAGTCTGACCATTATATGCTGAAAGGTCAAGTCCTATGAAATCTTTAATCTGGCCTACAAGAATAGTAACAGCTATACCAAATGTAAATCCAGTTGTAATTGTATAAGGAATAAATCTGATAAGATTACCAAATTTAAGAAATCCCATAATAATAAGGATAATACCTGCCATAATTGTTGCGACAATAAGACCATCCATTCCATTCTGAGCCACAATTCCTGCAACGATAGTTGCAAATGCAGCTGTTGGCCCGGCAATCTGAACCCTGCTTCCGCCAAGGAATGAAATAACAAAACCAGCAAATATAGCTGTATAGATACCCTGCTCAGGTCCTACACCTGATGCAAGCGCAAGTGCGATAGATAATGGTAACGCGATTATTGCAACAATAATACCCGCAATAACATCATTAAAAAACTGTTTCTTAGAATATCCCTTCATTACGTCGAAGAGCTTTGGTACGAATTGATTCATTGTTTTCCCCTTGTTGTGGTATTACCACATTCCTCATATTTTAAAAGTGAATAAGGCTGCACACCCATTATTAGCTGTGCAACCTTAGTTATGTCAAACATTTATTATACTATTCACGGATTACTGTGCTGATGTTGTTGATTCTGTGCTGTCTGATGATGTGTCATTAACTGTTACATTATCACTTACAAACTCAACTACCTTCTGATAAAGGACCTGATATCCTATCTCTGAATTCATCTCTTCTCCATAAGTATCAAGAATCTCCTGATAATCATTATATCCATAATAAGAAGCAAGCTCTTCACCTGTTGAAGTAATATCATCAGCTGCAACTTCAATGTCATTATCTGCTGCTATTATAGTAACAATCATCTTCTGTAAAAGATACTGCTTAGCATAGTTTTCTGCATATTCATTAAATGCATCTAACGAATCAAATTGATATGCACTCTTAAGATACTCTTCCTTAGAAGAATATGATGAGCTGTATGACTCATACTCAGCATCAACGTTACTGTTAAGTGTATTAAGCAGATCTTCAAGTTCTTCACTTGGATAATCAGATACATCAAGTCCATCTGTCATAGCTGCATAGGCACTGTCAAATATCGTACTCTGTCTGCTTGATGAAGCCTGTGATTCAAGATATGTCTTCACATAATCTCTTAAATCATCTACTGTTGTTAATGTTACATCATCTACACCGAGCTTAGATGCATTCTCTGCAACCCATTCATCTGTAAGTTCTGGTGTTGTTGAAACTTCTATTGACTTAACTGTTACAGTGAATACTACATCTTTTCCTGCAAGATCAGAATTAGAATAACTCTCTGGGAATGTACATGGAATATCTGTCTCAACTCCAACTGTAAGTCCCTCAAGTCCCTTATCAAGATCATCAATGAATCTTCCTGATCCTATAGTATATGATGCATCTGTTGCTGTTCCACCTGAAAATGCTGTTCCATCAAGCTTTCCACTATAATCAAGCTTAATTGTATCTCCTGACTTAGTAGTTCCACTTGTAACAGATTCAGTTGTCGCAAATGACTGTAAAATACTCTGTATATAATCTTCTACATCTGAATCAAGCACTGTATAATCAGATTCATTACAATCTACAGACATCCCCTTCCAGTCTGTTAAAGTAACATACTTCTTGTAAATATCTGCATTAGACACTACTGTTCCTGCATACTCTTCTGCACTTATTGCTGTGTTGGCTGTTGATGGAGTCTTATCAGATGTCTTCTTTTTAGAATCACATGCTGTTAAAGATGCTGCCATAGCTGCTACAAGCAACACGCTGAACAATTTCTTTTTCATATAAATAACCATGCCTTTCCATTGCCTGCAAACCTTAAGCCACAGGCACTAATTTGCGTGTGAAGATTTATTTTCACACTATCATTCTTTCTATTATTAAATAAATATATAAAGATTAGCTGCTGTTCAAAACAGCAAGCCTTATATTTATAGCACATTTACCCATAAAATAAAAGTAATTTCACATTAATTTCACTTTTTTATATCCTCATTAACTGCTATAATCTCTAATAGCGAATTTAATAGGAGGATATATCCATACCAGTATATGGATAAACATAATAATGCGGTCACATTTATTGCGAAAAATATGTGGTGCAGCTACATTATTGGCTACCAGTGTCAGTCTTTTTTTCACTTCCGGCTGCTCTGGTCCGAAGGTAACTATATCCACACCAGAAACTGTCAGTGGTTTCAAACTTAACACATTTGTACAGATTGACTCTTACACAAGTATATCCCAGGATGTACTCGATAATGCATTGAATCTGTGTGACTATTATGAAAACATTTTTTCAAGAACAAAAGAAGACAGTGAACTGTACAAAGTCAACTCTGAATCTTCTGCCAGTATATCTAAAGACCTGTTTGAGCTTATCAGCACCAGCCTTAAGTACTGTGAATTAAGCAATGGCAGTTTTGATATAACAATAGGAAGCGTGTCTGGTCTGTGGGATTTCACTTCTGATAATCCAAAAGTTCCGGATGCCTCGCTGATTAATGAAGCTCTTCCTCTCGTTGACTATAAAAAAGTCAGCGTTACTGATAACGGCAATGATACATACACACTCACTAAACCGGCGGATGTAATTATCGATCTTGGAGCCGTTGCCAAGGGTTATATTGCTGACAGAATCAAAGAATATCTTGAATCCCAGGGAGTCAGCCGTGCTATAATTAATCTTGGAGGAAATGTACTATGCATAGGCAGGAAATCATCATCTGATAATTTTGCTATTGGCGTAAGAAAACCATTTGCTGCCAACAATGAAATTTTATTTGCGTTATCTGTTGATGACACTTCTGTTGTATCGTCTGGAAATTACGAAAGGTATTTCTATGCAGATGATGGAACTTTCTATCATCACATACTTAATCCTCGAACCGGTTATTCTTATGATAATAACTTGTCAGATGTTACCATACTATCTGATGATTCTCTTTCAGGCGACTGCCTGAGCACAACATGTTTCTGTCTTGGTCTTGATGAAGGCATGAAGCTGATAGAAAGCCTTGATAATACAGAGGCTGTATTCGTAACTAATGATGGAGACATATACTACACCTCTGGTGCAAGTTCACATGTCATATCTAATTAACAGATTGGAGAATTGAAATGATACGACTAATATTAATAGTTATATTTGCGATTATAATATTTATCTTAAGTTTGATAATGCTGCCAGTTTTCTGGCTTATAGGAAAGTTTAACAAAGATGCCCAGGATCGTGGCAGCCTCCGGTTCGTTCAGGGAGTATTCAGAATAGTTCTCTTCTTATCAGGTGTAACTACAACTGTTAAAGGTCTTGAAAATCTGCCTGATGACAATGAAGCTGTTCTTTTCGTCGGAAACCATCATGGTTTCTTCGACACCATCATATCATACACATATATGAAGCCAAGAACCGGCTTTGTAGCTAAGAAAGAAATCGAAAAAGTACCTTTGCTTAATATATGGATGCGCTATCTCTACTGCCTGTTCCTTGACCGTAATAACATGAAAGAAGGACTTAAGACAATTCTTACAGGAATTGACATGTTAAAATCAGGAACTTCCATTGTAATCTTCCCAGAAGGTACAAGAAATAAAAGCACGGATGGTGTTCTGCCTTTCCATGCAGGAAGCTTTAAACTTGCTGAAAAGTCTGGTTGCAGAATAATCCCTATGGTTCAGAATAATACTGCCGCTGTATTAGAAGATCATCTTCCTTTCTTCAAGAAGACTCATACTGTTCTTGAATTCGGAAAGCCTATCGATGTAGCTTCTATGGAACGCGAGCAGAAGAAGACTCTTGCTAAAGATGTACAGGATCTGATTGAAAAGATGTATGAGGAAAACAAGTCTTTAGTGTAGCTTACTTAGATTATTAAAGAGGGAGTGTATCTTAATGAATGTGTACTACATCATAAGACGCACTCCCTCTTTTATTCATGTATTCAATAAACAAGCAGGTAATTCTTTGTCAAAAGCCTACTAACTTTCTATATTTCATCTCTTTAGTACGTCAATTTCACATCATAAGTTATCAAATCAATTTCAACTACCTACTAATCATACGAACAACTTGAATTTCGTAGGTATTTTCATATACACAGGTATATATTCAGGCTCTGAGCACATATTATCCCGCTCCCAATTTCCAAAAAATACATACGAAAATGTATTATTCTGCAAAATTAGTATGAAGACAGCCTCTCTTCTCGCCAAAAGATACCTACGAACTCAAATAAAACACACTTTTCGTCCGTAATTTCGATTTTTCAAAATAAAATTAGTGGCTCAATCAGACCAGCATCTAGCCTGTTCAACATGCCAGCATCCCTTCCTTGCCATACAAAAAAGCTGCACCAGCATTATTGCTGGTGCAGCCTTGAATTCAAATTCTTACTTTTTCTTCTTGAAAAGTCCCTTCTTTTTCTTCTCTGGAACCAATATCTTTCCGCCTCTTACTGACTTGATACCTACAATATAGATACCACTTACTTCTGCCTTAATCTCTGCTTTAACAGGAATCTGTTCGAATACTTTAGGTTCACACATAAGTGACATAACCTTTGGTCCTATCTTAGCCTTAACTATTGGCATCTTACGTCCTCTCAAAGCCTTAGGTGTCTGTTCAAGCACTATCTTAGGAAGTCCTGCATCTTTCAGTTTCATCATCTTCTTATCAATGACAAGCATTGACATAACCTGCTTTGCAGCTTCTAACTGTGCATTGTTAGCTTCCTGCTTCTTCTGAAGCTTTCTGCCAACTATAGTAAGGGCAACAAGTGCAGCAATCAGGACTGCAATAACTATTAATAAAACAATACTCCAAACTGGCATATTTACTACTCCTTCGTTAACTTTTCATATACTAGTCAATTATATCAGACCAATCAGTAATTGCAAGTATTTTGTAGAAAACTCGTTTCTCCATCCACCTGCCAATTCCCATACTTAGTCTGTCATTTTGTGCAAAAGAGACATCTTCATATCATAATATGCAGGGCTCATATCAAGATAATGGTTGTGAGGATTCTCGAATCTCTGTTCCTCTTCCCATATATTATTATTAAGCTGATCCTGAACATACTGCTTAATATCATCAATAGAAACGCTTTCCTTAACACGTTTGCCATTCTTTACAACAAGCTGCTGCAGCTCTTTAGCTGTACAATTCTCAAAATATCTGTTCTTCCAAGGCTTGACAGGATCAACATATCTGTATGGCTTTGAAAGATCCACTTCCTCATCTGCACCTGCAATCAGATCAGCAATTGCCTTCATATTCTCATCATAGATTCTATACACCTTTTTAAGTCCAGGATTAGTAATCTTCTCAACATTCTCAGAAATCTTAATTCTTGGCTGGAATACTCCATCTTCTTCTACTGCCGCAATCTTATATACTGCTCCAAAAACAGGATCAGACTTTGCTGTAATCAGTCTTTCTCCTACTCCAAAGCTGTCAATACAGCCTCCCTGTTCAAGAATAGACATAATAGTCCACTCATCAAGACTGTTAGAAACTACTATTTTACAGTCTGTAAGACCTGCATCGTCAAGCATCTTTCTTACCTTCTTTGACAGGTATGCAAGATCCCCACTATCAAGCCTGATTCCCTTAAGCCTCTTACCCATTGGCTCAAGAACCTCCTTAGCACAACGTATGGCATTAGGAATTCCCGACTTAACAACATCATATGTATCAACAAGAAGAACTGTAGCATCCGGATAATTCTCCGCATAATGTCTGAATGCTTCAAATTCATCCTTATAGAACATAACCCAGCTGTGTGCCATAGTTCCACTAATAGGAATGTCAAACATCTGACCGGCAAGAACTGTAGCTGTTCCAACAGCACCACCTATATATGCTGCTCTTGCGCCATACACAGCAGCATCCATATTATGTGCCCTTCTTGCGCCAAAATCAGATACTGCCCTGCCCTTTGCAGCTCGTACAATCCTTCTTGTCTTAGTTGCAATGAGTGACTGATGGTTAACCTGCAAAAGAATAGCTGTTTCTACAAGCTGTGCATCAAGAAGTGGCGCTACAACTGTAATAACAGGTTCATTAGGATACATTATCGTTCCTTCCGGGAAAGAATAGATATCTCCTGTAAACTTAAAATCTGCAAGATACTTCAGGAAATCTTCTCCAAAAAGTTTCTGGCTTCTTAAATATTCTATATCATCCTCATCAAAATGCAGATTCTCAATATATTCAATTATCTGTTCAAGTCCGGCAAATATAGCGTATCCTGCATTGTCCGGATTTTTTCTGTAAAAAACATCGAATGCAACATTTCTTTCTTTGTCTTCATCATTAAAATATCCATTAGCCATTGTAAGCTCATAGAAATCCATTACCATTGTAAGATTTCTTTCATCAAACTGTCTCTTCATAATTAACCTCATCTTTCTTTCATACAAATTAGTTATTCATATAAACCAGTTCTATATAGAAGGTTAGTTCCATATCAATTATTCAGCTATATTTAACTCTTCTGTAGTTACAGTTATCCGCAAATCGCAATCAGACAAATGCTCATAATTAAGTTCCATCCCATACACAAGATATATTTCTATCTTATTATCTGTTCTGTCGATATCAAGCTGTTTGGTCGTTATTCCAAGGCTCATTGCTCCATATGGAGTATTATAGAAAGTCATCGTTTTATCACCTGGTTTGAAAATCATTTTGGTGGTAACAGCGCCCTTCTTAGAAACCTCTACACAATTGTCATATATCTTAATCATACTTGTAGAACTTTCTTTGGATTCATCATATACCTCCTCATATCTGATGTATTCCTTCCCATTAACAACTGAATATGTGCCAACATTGATAATCTCTACAGTTTCATCTTCTTTAGTTTCAACATCTATCTCTTCTTCCGGCATCTCGTACTGGCTGTCCATTGCTCCAGTATATAATCCCCTTATCTTAATAAAGACCTTATCCTTATTGTTCAAATACTCATCCTCCAAAAACTATAATCCCAGCAATTCATTCATAAATGTAAGATATTTAAACTTAATCCTGCACTCCTTCTGTGTTACTGTCTGATATTCTTTCTCCGTCAGCACTCCTTCCAGCTTCTGCTTTGATTCATCTGGAACAACTCCGTATACAGCATCCACAAAACATAAAGGCGGATAGAGGACACACCACCAGTTCTTCCCCTCAGCAGCCCCTATATCAACTCTGAAAGCCTCATAATATCCTGCCGGAAATGTGACATCCCCATATGATTTAACCGGGAAATAACTATTTTCAAAATATACATTTACACTATCGTCATGTCCTTCAGATCTTAAAGTATTAATCGCTACTTCTTTAATATTATCTGATTGTTCCATCAATATATTTCTTGATTCATCTATCGATTGTGAATCAGCAAGCAGTGGTTCTATGTAATCAACAACAGCCTGCTTAACCTTTAACTTAACTTCCTGGTCTTCCTCTGAGTCACTATTAGCTCTTACATGAAATCTTATTATGCTGTCAGCAATTCCTTCTGTTACAGCATCCAAGTTTCCTGTATAATTCACTCTATAGTAACCTACCATAAGTGAAATTACAATAACCATTATCAGCAGTACGGCAAGTCTTCTCTTAGTTCTATGCATTTTCTTCATAATAACCTCCATATATTCATGTCTGTAAAACATTTATGTATGGAGTATATCCAGAATACTTTATAATAAACAAAAGACTGGCTAAAAATTGCCAGTCCTTTAATCAGTATAATTACTTGTTAAGAAGACGGATAATTCCTTTTTCCTGATTCGTTATATGCTGTCTTATAACTGTTTTCGTATGTTCCTCATCTTTATTAGAAAGCTTATCGATTATATCGTTATGTTCGCTTATAAGTATAGAATGTGCTCTTGCATCCTTAACATATTCAAGTCTGTATCTGTACATCTGCTCTCTAAGGTTGTTGATAATCTGTATAAGTCTCTGATTATCAGTCATCGCATATATAATATCATGGAAATTAACATCCGCATCTACAATTGCCACTACATCCTTTGATATGATAGCCGCTTCAAATCTCTTGTTAGCCTGCTTAAGTTCCTCAATTCTCTCAGGAGTAACATTACGGCATGCAAGTGAAGCTGCCAGTTCTTCAAGAGCTGCTCTTACTTCAAGAACATCTCTCATATCCTTCTCTGTAATATGTGCAACCTCTGCTCCCTTTCTTGGGATCATAATAACAAGTCCCTCAAGCTCCAGCTTTCTGATTGCCTCTCTGATTGGAGTTCTGCTCACACCAAGCTTCTGTGCAAGCTGTATCTCCATAAGTCTCTCTCCCGGCTCCATCTCGCCTCTTAATATAGCCTGTCTTAAAGTGTTAAAAACTACATCTCTTAATGGGAGGTAGTCATTAGCATCCATCTTAAGTTCACCCTTCATCTTATACCAGCCTTTCTGTAACTCTTACAATTCATTAATATATTAGTCATATGTCTCTGTTGTCTTAAGGATTAAATACCTCTGTTGTGTATACCTGTCTTGCTTCACCTTTAGCTCTTAAAAACTTCTGACACTCAATCATGGATTCTTCATCCCTGAATATTCCAAATACTGTCGGACCACTTCCACTCATCATGGCATTAATTGCCCCACAATTCATCATATCCTTCTTAATACTATCTATAACCGGATATAACGGAATAGTAACTGATTCAAGTACATTGCCCATTCTTGAAGCCATAAGCTCTATATCAGCTGCCTTTATCGCCTCAATTATCCCGTCAATATCTGGATGGTTAACAACCTCTGTTGAATCAAGGCTTTCATATACTGTTCTTGTGGACACATTTACCGCCGGCTTAGCTATCAGTATATTACAATCCGGCATATCTGGAAGTCTTGTAAGTTTCTCTCCAATTCCCTCTGCCAGTGCAGTTCCCCGCATAATACAATACGGAACATCTGCTCCTATCTCAACACCTATCTTCATAAGTTCTCTTTCTGGAACATTAAGTCCATATAGTCTGCTCATTCCAACCAATGTACTTGCAGCATCACTTGATCCTCCAGCCATACCTGCTGCTACAGGAATGAACTTGTTAAGATCAACCTCAACACCTCCAGACAATCCATATCTGTTCTTCATAAGCATAGCAGCCTTATATATAAGGTTATTCTCATTAACTGGCAGAAATCCTATGTTAGTTCTGATCCGGATATCATCCTCTTTTATCTTCGTCATAATAAGCCTGTCATACAGACCAACTGTCTGCATAACCATCCTTACATCATGATACCCATTCTCTCTTCTTCCTATAACATCCAGTCCAAGATTAATCTTAGCTCTGGCTTTCAATCTAATACTATCCATATCCAACCTAACCTTGTATACAAAATCCAATCTTATATCTCATTATATTAAAGAAATTGTATAAAATCAAGTACAATGTAATACTGTTATTATGCTGCTGCCCTAAAATGTTTCGTTTTTTCTATACTTATGAGGCGATACACCCTTTGCCTTTCTGAATGCATCTCCAAAATAATTACTGTCATTAAATCCACATTCAAATGCAATATCTGTTATCGACTTGTTAGTCTCCAACAACATCCTGCATGCATTCTGAATCCTTACATTAATTATGTATTCCTTAAAGCCAAAACCCGTAGCCGTCTTAAACTTCTTGGAAAGATATGAACGGCTCAGATTAAACTTATCTGATACACTTTCAAGTGACAGATGCTCTGAAAAATGTTCATATATATATGTTGCTACCTCCTGAATAATTCTGTTATCTACATCAATTTCCTTAATAACATTCTCTTCATAATTCTTACATCTTATAGTGAAAAGCAGTAATTCTATGAGTCCCACCTTGATAAATGCAGGTGATAATGCATCTGGCGTATCATTCTCAAACATAAGCTTATCTAACAGAGAAGTAACATATTCCCTTCTTTTATCTGGAATATTAACAACTCCCGGCTTCATGCAATTCTCCACCAAATCATTGCCAATCTGGTTCTTAATCCACTCTGTCACTTCATTACGGAAACTGATTACAATTCTTTCATGAATTCCTGTACCATTGTATGTTGTTCTATGAAGGCATCCACTTGGAACAATTACGAGATCTCCCCTTCTGAATCTGTAAATATTATGATCTATAAAACTCGTACATTCTCCGCTCGAAAGATAAAATATCTCATGGAAAGGATGCACATGTGCCTCTCTTCCTATATCACTACTGACATTACTTCTCTTTATTTTCTTAATATCAAATTCTCTTGTCATATCCTGAAACATATTCTTACCCCCGTATTACGAACACATAATGACTAACATAATAACATTTCTGTAATAATATCTGAATTAATTGATTAAATTGTAGAAATCACTGTTTTTTACGCTTATATTATGTATAAAGAATACGAAAATGTCAATAATGAAAGAAGGTCTATTATGTCAAAACCAATAAGTGAAGATAAGCGTAATATGATTCTTAATGGCAATCTGTTTCATGCAATTCTTATGCTTGCTATTCCTGTCATGATCAACAGCTTTATACAGTCAATGTACAATCTTACGGACACATTCTGGCTTGGAAGGATTGGCACAGAAAACCAGTCTGCTATTACTCTTGTATCACCTTTCCAGAATATACTTATTAACTTCGGTAACGGAATAACAACTGCAGGAGCAATTCTTATTTCCCAATATCTTGGAGCAAGAGAAGACGAGCAGGCTGATTCCATGGCTAACCATATATGCCTTACATCTTTACTATTCTCTGTAATATGTGCCCTTATATGCTGGCTTGTATCACCTGGTCTTGTAAGATGGCTTGGCGCCGAAGGCAGTATATACAATTATGGTCTTACATATATAAGAATCGTTGTCCTTGATCTTCCATTCTTATTCACAATCAATCTGTTCACATCAATAAAGCAGTCTCAGGGAGACACTGTAAGACCGATGCTTCTTAATCTTTTTGGTGTAATAATCAATCTCATACTTGATCCGTTATTTCTCATCGTATTTAAGTGGGGAATTGGCGGTGCTGCTCTCGCGACTCTTCTTGCAAAAGTTCCGTGTGCCGCAATTGCCATATATATATTAACAAGACCTTCCCAGCTGATACGGATACATTTTAATGATTTTCACTTTGACAGACACAAGATGGGTTCTATTGTAAAAATCGGACTTCCTACTGCCATCGGTGGAAGCACCATGCAGCTAGGCTTCCTTCTCATGACTAAAAATGTTAATGCATATGGATTCATAGCAACAAGTGCTTACGGCATTGGCAATAAAATCAACAGTATTATTACAATGCCCGCAAATGGTATAGGTTCTGCAATCTCTACAATTGTCGGTCAGAATATGGGTGCTAATCAGAAAGAACGTGCAGATAAAGCTTACCATTATGCCCTCCGAATGGGAGCGCTGTTCCTGCTTTTCTTCGGACTCATCCTTTCAAGAAGATTCATATCGCAGGCAATGGTTACATTCTTTTCTACAGATGATAGGGTAATTCCTCTTGCAACAGATTTCTTGTCACTTATGGCCTTCTGGTGCTGGAGCAATGCATTTTACAATGTAACCCAAGGGTTGTTTCAGGGAAGTGGCCACACACTTATTACTATGGTAGTTGATGCTTCCAGAATATGGATATTCCGTCTTCTCACCTTGTGGGTATGTGCTAACGTCCTTAATATGGGCGTTGAATCTGTATGGTACGCTGTTGTAATAAGTAATGGAACCTCTGCTGCCATACTTTATGCACTATACTGGACAGGAATATGGAAGAAATCCACAATCAGAATAGAAAAGACAGAAAAATCTGGTTCATAGTGTTAATAAAATGTTGACTACTGCCGATATAAGTATTAGATTTAAACTATACTTATAGAAACCAAGGAGGGATTCTAATGTCATTAAATGGAGTTAATACGGGTTATTCAACCTACGAAACAAGTAATGTTACAGCATCAGGAAGTAAGACTTCCGGAAGAACTGATAAAACATCAGTATCAGATAAAACATCTTCTTATAATGATGTTGCTGCAACTTACGAACATTCAGCTGATAATAATAACACTTCAGCTGTTAACAGGAAAGCCTCTAACGCTGCTGTTGTTGCACAGTTAAAAGCTGATCAGGAAACACGCATGGCACAGATGCAGAGTCTCGTTACCAAAATGTTTTCTAAGCAGGGAATTACAATAGGAACTGCTGACGATATGTGGAAAGCTCTTGCTGGTGGTAACTTTACTGCTGATGCAGATACAATTGCCCAGGCAAAAGAAGATATCTCAGAAGATGGTTACTGGGGTGTCAAGCAGACATCAGAACGAATCTTTTCATTTGCACAGGCTCTTGCAGGTGATGACGAAGAAAAGATGACCAAGATGAAAGAAGCTTTTGAAAAAGGCTTCAAAGAAGCAACCAAGACATGGGGTAAGACATTACCTGACATATCTCAGAACACAAGAGATGCCGTTCTTAAGAAGTTCGACGATTATTTCTCAGGAAAGACAGAGTCATAGATACTATGAACGTGGCTGTCGCTTTAACGATTTTCAATTATGAAAACCAATAAGGCGACAGCCTTTTTTCAACCTAACACTTTCTGACAAGCAGCAGTTTGGTTCCTCTTGGAATAACTGACATATCCGTCATATCTTCCATAACCGCATGATTACTGTTCTTAACAGATTCCGTTGTAGTATGATATCTCTTTGCCACATCCCACAATGTATGTCTTCCATCTGCTATATAACCTGTCATAGATGGTTCATTGGATATATCAATTCTTTCCTCTGACAATACCGCATCTTTTATTCCCATATATTCAAAGCATTTGAAACATATTATGTCGAGTGAAACCATTGCCTTGACCTCTATTAATCCAGCACTGTTAATCGTTGCTGATAACTGTTCTATAACCGGATTAATATTATATTCGAGTTCCCCAGGTTCTATATCCCCTGTAATTTTAATCGTATTTTCAAATGGAATTACTGTATGGACACTTCCCAATGGATGTTCATCATTGGATGTTATATAGAACACATTTGCACTTACAACCCCCTGAGCAGATATTTCTCCATCATTATAGCTGCAATCATCCAGCTGCACTGCAGCAGTGCAATTACATATCTGCATAAGATCTGCATAATTTTCTAATTGAAGGCTGCCAGACACACGACACGAAACATTATTCCTTACAACCAGTTTCTTAAGCATAGTTGGGGTCTGTGTCAGCTCCAGTTCATGCATTGGTGAGTACATATCAGCGATAACATCTTTTTTTCGTTCTTCATACGCTTTAATATCCATATCAAGAACCACTTCTATTGACACATCTCTGTTTTCTCCATCCATATCTGGGCGGTCCTCTATTGTCCTGCCAATTATCCGGTAACTGACATATGGTATCATGTCTGCACTGCATCCGCTTATATCAAGGCTTCCCTCAAATGCTACTGTTGTTTCATACCATTGGATATTGCGTGAATCATCAGTTCCAACATACATTACAAATACATCCAGCTGTCCTGTAAGTTTCAGTCCATCATCAGCAAGCCGTGTGTTTACATTTCTGACATCCACATCATTCCATATTATTTCCTGTATATCCGGCTTTCCTGCCGGAAGCGATATATTTTCCCTTATCCTGTAATTATCCCTCTGGTTAACCGATAACTGTACGAATTCCAGCTCATTTTTCAACTGTGCCATATCTGCATTATCAGCTTCATCTATTCCTGTTACCATCTGAATATCAACCAGATTCTCACATACTATTTTAAGTGTAACTATTGCTTTAACACTTATTTTTCTTGAATTGATTGCTTTAATGCTCAGGTCTTCTATCGTTGCCTGACATGTCACATAATCTCCTGTCGCATCCCCGGAAAGATTCACATTCTCGCTAAATGACATTTTTCCCTCCATCTTTACAGGCATGAATCTTTCATTTCCTGATGTACTGCCTATGTATAAAAGCGCAAATCTTAATTCTCCTTCAACGCACGCTTTGTCCTTGTTAACTTTAACAGAGTCAGTAACTGCATCTCCCCATTCCTTTACTATCAGTTCAATATCAGCTTTACTGTCTGGCACGTTAAAATCATCATCCAGCGTTATCTGCGCAATACTGCTGCATTTAGTTCTGTATTCATGGATATTTTCTGTTCTAAGTCTCATTTTCCCTCCTAAAATCTACATTTTAAATACTACACTTTCATCCCTGCGCTCCATTTTAAGTACAATATATGGATATGTATCCACCTCATTTACTGCCTCATCCTGTGCCGGACCTATAAGGGTAGTATCTACATACAAAGAATTATCCCCTGTATAAACATCATTTACTTTAATCGAATAACCGCTGCTGTCCCGGGTTCCGTAGCCAGCTACCACATATGTGTAATCTTTCGTTGTATATGTAAGTCTGATGGCTTTGTCTTTCTTGTTATCAATTATTTTCTTTAATTCCTGCGGCAGATCCCCATCCTCAACTACTGTATAATCAACGCTGGTCTTGTTCTTTGGTTCATCTTTTCCTCCACACCCTGAAAATCCTGCCCCTGCTATCATAAGAACTGCTAACATTATAGCGATCCACCTTACACACCTGTTTTTCGGCATAAAAAAACACCCCCACAATAAGACCTAATAAATCTTATGTGAAGGTGTTAAAAATATTCGTATAAAGTTATTGTTTATGTTCATTCACCATATAAACACAAAATCCATGTGTCCGCCTGTGGCATATGCTTTCAGTATTCCTTCGCTTAGCAGGAGTATATGTCGCTATCTACAAAGCTTATTACAGTGCGTATCCCTTACTCTTTATAACTTCTATAACCTGGTCGACATATTTCTCGCACTCTTCTGTGCTTCCTGCCTCAACCATTACACGGACAACTGGTTCTGTGCCGCTTTCTCTTACAAGAATACGTCCATCTGTGCCAAGTGCCTCTGCAACCGATGCAACAGCTGCCTTAACATCTGCATCATCCTGTGCTTTAGTCTTGTCAGTAACTCTTATATTCTTAAGAACCTGTGGATATATTACAAGTGGTACCGCAAGCTCAGACATAGTCTTTTTCTTTGCGATCATAACTTCCATCATCTTAAGCGCTGTTATAATACCATCACCTGTTGTAGCATATTTAGAGAATATAATATGTCCTGACTGTTCGCCACCTATTCTGTATCCATTCTCTGACATACATTCATAGACATATTTGTCTCCTACCTTTGTCTTCTCATATTCAATTCCAACTGCGTCAAATGCTTTGTAAAGGCCAAAGTTAGACATAACAGTAGTAACAACCTTATTACCTGCAAGCTTATCCCTGTCTTTCATATAGCAGCCATAAATGTACAGAATATGGTCTCCTGTAATAACCTCGCCCTTTTCATCTACGCACAGACATCTGTCTGCATCTCCATCAAATGCAAATCCAACGTCAAGATGTTCTCTCTTAACAAGATCCTGAAGTCCCTCAATATGGGTAGAACCACAATTTTCATTAATATTAGTACCATCCGGATTAGCATTAATAACATAAGTCTTGGCTCCAAGTGCGTCAAATACTGACTTTGCAAGAGTCCATGCACTTCCGTTAGACGCATCAAGACCAACTCTTATTCCCTTGAATGAATAAATTGCAAGGCTCATAAGATATCCCATATATCTGTTTCTTCCTGCCGCATAATCCACTGTACAACCAATCTTTTCTCTTGTAGCATAAGGAACTTCTCCCATCTCGCCATCAAGATATTTCTCAATATCAGCTATAACATCTTCCTTCATCTTCTCGCCTGCTGAATTAATAAGCTTAATTCCATTATCATAGAATGGATTGTGGCTCGCTGAAATCATTATTCCACAGTCAAAATCTTCGGTCCTTGCCACATAAGAAACACTAGGTGTAGTTGTAACATGAAGAAGATAAGCATCTGCTCCTGATGCAGTAAGTCCTGCAACTAAAGAATACTCAAACATATAACTGCTTCTTCTTGTATCTTTTCCTATTACTATCTTAGCCTTTCCATCTTCATGGTTCTTTCCATAATACCAGCCTAAGAATCTTCCAACCTTAAATGCATGGTCAACAGTAAGAGTTACATTAGCCTCTCCCCTGAATCCATCTGTTCCAAAATATTTACCCATATCAATTCTCCATTCTTATGATTTCTTTAATCATCATATCCATTAGGATTATTCTTCTGCCATCTCCATGAATCAGCGCACATAGCCTTAAGATCCCTCTCTGCCTTCCAGTGAAGCTCTCTTTCTGCCTTGCTGGCATCACAATAACATGTTGCAATATCTCCTGGTCTTCTGTCCTTAATAACATATGGAATATGAATACCTGTAGCAGCCTCAAAATTCTTAACAATATCAAGAACCGAATAGCCATTGCCTGTTCCCAGATTATATATTACAAGTCCTGGTCTGTCAGCCAGCTTCTCAATCGCTTTAACGTGACCTGTTGCAAGATCAACAACATGTATGTAATCTCTCACACCCGTACCATCATGTGTATCATAATCATTACCAAACACACCAAGTTCCTTTAGCTTTCCAACAGCAACCTGTGTGATATATGGCATAAGATTATTAGGTATTCCATTAGGGTTCTCTCCTATTGTTCCGCTCTCATGTGCGCCAATAGGATTAAAATATCTTAACAGAATAACATTCCACTCCGGGTCAGCCTTCTGGATATCTGTAAGGATCTCCTCAAGCATCCCTTTAGTCTTTCCATAAGGGTTAGTAATCTCTCCCTTAGGGCACTCCTCTGTAATTGGCACAAATGCCGGATCTCCATAAACAGTTGCTGATGAAGAGAATATAATATCCTTAACATTGTGCTTTCTCATTACATCAAAAAGAGTAAGTGAACCTGAAATATTATTCATATAATACTCAAGCGGCTTGGCAACAGATTCCCCAACTGCTTTAAGTCCTGCGAAATGAATAACACTGTCTATATTTTCTTTTTCAAATATGGCATTTAATGCATCTGCATCATTAATATCTGCCTCATAAAAAGCTGCCTGCTTTCCTGTAATCTTAGCAACCCTTTCCAAAGACTTTCTGCTCGAATTAACAAGATTATCTACAACAACTACATCATATCCGGCATTCTGAAGTTCAACAACTGTATGACTTCCAATATATCCTGCACCACCTGTAACTAATATTGCCATAACTTCCTCCTATATCATTCTTTATACATATAAAGCCACAGAACCACAAACATGTAGTCCTGCAGCTTATAAATACCACTGTTACTGGTCCTTGTCACCCTTTAACATACGCTCCTCAGACCATATTTCAACTTCATATCTGTTCTTCTTATTGTATCTTTTGCGAAGATTCTTTAACTGCTTAAGATACTCAAGTGTAACCTTACCTGAAAGCTTAGATTCTCCCTCTGTTCTCTGCTGGAACTTGTAAGGAATCTCAACAACTTTGCTGTATGTTCCCATGGCAAGAACCTCAACCATAATCTTCCATCCGATTGGCTGAAGATCTGCATTCTCAATAACCTCACGTCTGAACATAAACAAACCACTTGTCGGATCAGATATCTTTCTAAGACATGGTAGCATAACCTGTCCGATCTTTCTCGCTGTTCCAGATACGAACTTTCTGTACCAGTTAAGACCACCATCATCTCCTCCTGGAATAAGTCTGCTTGGTATACAGAAATCTGCACCGCTTAACATTGCCTTATACATATACTTAAGTACGATTGGTGGATGCTGAAGATCCGCATCCATACACGCCATATATTCTCCCTTGGCAAGCTTGAAACCATCAAGAACTGCAGTGGCAAGTCCTGTACCATTCTTTCTATGCTCCATTCTTACCTGCGGATAATCCTTAGCCACTTCATTAATTACATCTGGTGTATTATCCTTACTATCATCAACAAATACAATCTCATACTCAACACCCTGTAAAGCAATATCAATCTGTGCTACAAGCTTTCTGATGTTCTTGCTTTCATTATATGTTGGAATTACTACTGATAACATTGTTAATATCTCCTTTTAGAATAAAAATCTTTCGTTATTATACAACAAAAACTGACATGTTAAAACATTTTTTACAATTTCATGCCACACTGTGTGAAATATTGCTAATATAACCCGAATATCTGTAATATATCAACACCAAATGAACATATAAGAGGCACTGCAAACATAAATATACATCCGGCAAAGAAAAGTACCTTGTATATGCATCCTGCTATATTATTACATACTGCAGGTGCCTTAAATGCTTTAATATGTCCTGCTATAACTCCTGCTATTGTAAGAGCCAGGGCGATAAGAGTTATAACAAGCCCTATATCCGTTCCCTTTGCTTTGAATGTCATCTTAATTGTATGTTCACCAGCATCTACGTTGACACATGTAAACATTCCGGCAACATTTTTTACGTCAGCCTCTTTACCATCGACTGTCACTGTCCAGTTGTCCTCAAAGTATATAACCGGAAGAATTACTGAGGACTGTGCATTGCTGCCGCTTACTGTAACTGTTACAGAAGAATTGTCATTAGTAACATTACTTGTAACTTTATTATTATACACATCACATAACATTTCCAGCTTATCAAGACTTAAGCCTGCTATTGTAAGATCATTCTTCTGGACAAAATTAGGTTTCTTTTCACCGGTAGATGATGGCTTAGGCTCTTTATAGTGAATCTCAATAGTAACCTGTTCATCTTCAAATGTTCCAAGATAAACAGTATTATTATTGTAGAATGTACTATACAGTTCATTATCAAGATCTCCAAGCGTAGGAATCTTAACAAATCTTCCGTTAACCTTTATTCTTGCTTGCTGATAATTATCGCATATGCCATCATTATCATCTTCTCCGTCCTTATAACTGTCAAATGCGTCTGCACTAAGGTATAAAGCCTCCCTGCCTTCTACATCAAACTTATAAGTTGTAAGATAATATGAAGGTTCACCGAAATCACCTGCTGTACCGCCATTATATCTGGTAATTAACTGGCTCTTATTATCAAGGCCTGCCCATTCTTCCATATATGAATACAGTTCATTCTGAACATCAACCCAGTCTTTGCCTTCCGTATCCATATCAGCAATATCATTAGCTGCATACATTGCAAATGGTAACTGATAGTTAGCTGAATAAAGCTTATAGTCGCCAAGTGTTCCACCTGTTGTCTCAAGCGTATATAATGACTTATCCAGCTCATTCTGGTTAACAGCCTCTGTAACATGAAGCATTGCATCAGAAAATACTGTTCCACCAGAATCCAGCAGCCATAAGAAATATCTTGAATACCCAAGTTTAACTGAACTATCCTGTGTATCTGCAAGAAGTGCTGCGGTAAAACTACTCTGTGCTCCTCTTCTTAATACAAGAGGATAATTAGCATTCAGGCTAATGTCAGGATTAATTATTCTGTCCGTAACAGACTCATTTATATTGAGGCTTTCCTTTGCATCATTAGCATATTCAACATAATCGCCATACTGATATGCCTCTAAAGTATAGAACTTAGGTGGTCCTATAAATGAATATGCACCTATGAACAGCTCAATAACAATAATACCTGTTATTGCCCATGGATTAACCTTCCATTTGTTCACAATAAAATATACGAGATAAACAATCAAAAAGGCGAAAAACAGTCCTAAAAAGAACCACATTGCAATCTTTTCGTTATTATCAGGAATAATATTATATCCTGCCACATACGCTGCGCACGCAGCAATTCCACATATAACCTGGACTACAATACATTTGCGCGGTACCATCTTAGTAACAAGAACGTTCTGTCCAAGCTCTGCAGCCAGACATATCAGTGTAAATGCAATTACATATCCCATTCTCAACGTGTAACCATTATATGATCCAAAATGCCACATAAGGTTAGTGCCTTCACTTATCACTGGAATTACAACAAGTGCAAGCATTCCACACACATATCCAAGTTCTTCGATATTCTTTTTGCATTGTCTGATTCCAGCCACAATAACAAGAATGACAAATGCCATTCCATATACCATTATAAATCTTTCTATGAGAGCAAGGTACCTGCCATTAAATGCCTTAGACGTAATCCATCCTATATACTGTGATAGAATACCACCTGTACTTCCTGCACTTCTCTGCGATGTAGAAAGCTGCAATATAACCGGTATAAGCACAAAAGCTGACAGCGCCATGCCGGCAACAGTTCCTATGCCTATATTCCACGCCGCACTCTTTCTTTTATCTTTATCCATTCGTGTAAACATCTGTATTCCACACGCAAAAAAGATATATACAAGAGACATTGCTGCAAGATAATAATTAATTATAAAAACAAGTCCCAGCATAAGGATATATGGGAGCTTTCTGCCTGTCTTAATGAGATAATCACATGACATCATAAGAAGCGGAAACAGAGCCACTATATCCATCCATGGAGTAAAACATGAACCATACACAATCACATATCCACAGAATGCATACATAACTGCATACATGGTCTTTAATCCATTATTTAATCTTGTATATCTGTATTCAAGCAATGCATACATGGCAACTGCCATAAATACAGTCTTAACAATTGTTAATACTGAAATAAATTCCAGAATATAACTTCTTGGAACAAGATACAAAAGCAGGTTGAAAGGACTAAGCATTGAAAATGCTGAAATACTCATGGATACATTAGTTCCAAGTCCTGTATACCAGTCAAACCATATAGATGCTTTTCCATGCATCCAGTCCCAAAGATGACAATATAGCGGAGCTACCTGCTGCATATTGTCAAAAAGGTCTATTCTGTTACTTCCAAACGGCCATATGCCTTTTAATATCAGAATCAGAACCATTCCAAAAAGGGTTATCAATCCCGGCAGAGCATACCTTTTAATCCGGGTAAATATACTGTCTTTCATTCAAAATCCTCATTATATAATCATTCAATATCTTAAACTCTGGTAATAATCATTCTGGCCTGTCCTTTAACAACAACTGACCTTTGTCCTGCGCTTATAAAGAAACTGTCTCCGGCTTTGAAAGGCATTACCTTTTCATAATCATCCGTTTCGATAGTTCCGCTTCCGTCAATAAACAGCACTGATACAAATGATGCCTCATCTACCGAAATCTTTGCCTCATCAGTTACATCGTACTTAAACACCTCAAAATACTTACACTGAACAAGTCTTTCCTCTGTAAAATGTTCATTTCTTGCAATAACAATCTCCGTCTTGTTATCTTTCTCAAACTTATGTGTATCAACAACATCAAGTGCTTTCTTAACATGCAGTTCTCTCGGATTGCCGAACTTATCACGTCTGTCATAATCGTACATTCTGTATGTACAGTTAGAATTCTGCTGTATCTCACAGATGAACACGCCTGCGCCTATGGCATGTATTGTTCCGGCTTTGACCATAACTACATCACCTGGCTTAACTTCTATCTTATTAAGTATATCAGTTATAGTATTATCTGCTATTCGTTTCTCAATCTCTTCCTTAGATGCATCCCTTGATAAACCACAGTACAGGTATGCTCCCGGCTCACTGTCAACAACATACCACATCTCATTCTTTCCATACTCATTCTCATTCTCAAGAGCATATTCATCATCTGGATGAATCTGTATAGAAAGTGCCTGTTTGGCATCAATGAACTTAATAAGTATTGGGAATCTGTCCTGACACTGGCATTTCCATCCAAGAGCATCCTTCCCTATAATATTAAGATACTCATTGAATAACATTCCCTTATATCTGCCTTCAGCTATACGGCTCTGTCCATCCGGATGTGCTGAAAGTTCCCAGCTTTCACCTATAACATCATAATCACATTTCTTGCCATAAACATCACGGATCTTCGTTCCGCCCCATATATTATCCTTAAATGCAGGCTCAAGCTTGACAATAGGGCTCTTATCAAGTCTTACATAATTACCTGTGACAGGCTGTCCATCCTGGTTGTATATCTTGACAAGATCTGTATCAGATATATTGTCACCTATGCCAACCTCAATAACTACAACATTCTTATCTGTCTTATTAGCAATCTTGTGTCTTGCTCCAACCGGAATAAAAACACTCTCATACTTACTGTAATCTCTTGTATAATCATCAAGTGTTATAGTAGCTACACCTTCAACAACAGACCAGTGTTCCGTTCTTTTCTCATGCTGATGCAGAGTCATTGACATTCCCGGGAACACTGTAAGCTTTCTAACTTTATATCCCTGGGAATAACTAAGAATTTCCTGCATACCCCATTCCTTGTACGAAGTCCTGTTGTAGTCAAAAAATGCTTCATATGTATCCATGTTATCTTTCATTATCTGCTTAATATTATCAGCAGTTTTCTTTGAAGATATATATGTAGCATCATCCGTATTAACAACAACCAGATCCCTTACGTCATTGGCAACAACAAGCTGTCTTGACGCATTATTAATAATATTGACATTATCGCAGTCATTCTTGATTATACACTCTGACTTAATATTATCTCCAAACTCAACAAGATCACTGGCATTACCTACATCCAGCCACTCAAAACTGACCTCTACAACCTTAATGGAATCACTCTTTTCCAGAAGAAGGGTTTCAATACTTCCATGTGGGATATTATTCATAACGCTTTCTGAAAAACGTACTGATCTTCTTATTGCCGGAACCTTTCTCTTAGCAGTTCTGCATGCACTATATAATTCCGGTGCAAGTCTCCTTGCTGCATTAGTCATGTCTCCTGCTCTGAATGCAAGAATACCGCTGTTCCACAGATAACCCTCATCATATCCATAATCAAGAAGTCCTTCTGTTTCATTCTCATCAAAATTTATTCTTGCGATAAACTTCTTAACATTCTCATTATCTCTTAATATATAGCCAAATGTTGATGACTGATACTGTGGCTTAACCCCAAGCACAGCAAGGCATCCTTCCTTGGCATATTCTTTTGCTGCAAGAACAGACTCCTTATAGCCTTCACCTTCAATAAGATTATCTGAATTAACAACGAGTACAAGCTCTGACGGGTTAGCAAACATTGTTCCTAATAACACCGCTGCTGCTGTTCCCTTAGGTGTACCTTCAAGAATAACCCTGTACTTAAGGCTCTGGAATGCCTTCATCTGTCCATTAACTATGTTCTTGTAATTCTCATTGGTTACAATAATGAACTCATCACAGAAAGGTATATTTCTTACTACAGTCTCCTGTAATAATGAACGTCCTTCCTTAATCCTCATAAACTGCTTTGGAAACTGCCTTCTGGACAGCGGCCATAAACTATCTCCGCTTCCTCCGGCTAAAACTATACATTTCATAGCAATCCTTTCTTTATCTCTCCAACAATATATTTATCACTAGTTAAGCTTGTTACCGCCATTCTCTTTAACAGAATCCGTACCATTACCTGCTCCGCCATTATTAGTGTCAGCCTTAGAATCAGAATCCGTATTATTTGACTGGGATTGTGTCTCTGTCTGTGTTTCTGACGGTGTCTCTGCCTTGGATTGTGTCTCTGTCTGTGTTTCTGACTGTGACTCTGTCTCTTTCTGGGATGATTCTTCCTCTGTGGTCTCTTCTTGCTTTGCCTCTTCTGTCTCCTCTGTCTCTTCTTCCTCTTCTTCAGATTCTTCTTCCTTGTCGTTATCTTTCCTATTGTCTGAATTATTACGATTACTGTTATTGCTGTTATTATTATCATTATTACCAGCATTATTATCATTGCCAGTATCCGTCTTCGGCTTCTTAGTAGTCTTTTCCTTAGTTGCATTCTCCTTGGAAGAAGAGGTCTCTGCCATTGTTATCTTAAAGTTCCCTGCGTTATTCCTCTTGGCACTTGTAAATGAAGTTGAGAGAATAACAGATAAGAAAATACTAAGAACAATAGCAAACATTACAACTCCGCCTGCCACATATACAACAATTCTTCTTGCTGTCTGCGAAAGATCCGGAAATAACTTTCCTATAACTCCTGCCAGTGCTTTGACAACCGGATTAGCTGCGTCAGATCTTCTGATTGCATCAGCCTCCTCCTGCTTCGTCCTCTTCCTGAAAGGATTCTCATCGCTTCTGTCATCAAAATCTATATCATCATCTACAAAATAAGCCTCTTCATCTGTGATTTGCTCTTCTTCAGCGTTGTGCTCTTCTTCAGTTTCCTGCTCGTCTTCCGGCTGCACATCCACTGAATCTTCAAGGTTCATTCCAAAAAGCGCTGCCTTGGTTCTTGCAAGCATTCCACTTACAAATGTATCCTCAACATTAAGCATATCACTTATTTCCTGAACTGAATGCATCTCATATCCATACAGTTCCAGAAGAATTGTCTGAACTCTTGATAAATCCTGTATAGATTCATCTGCATCATCATAAGCCTTAGTATTTCTGAATATTCTGACATTATTCTTAATCAGTTCATATAACTGCTCATCTTCCTTAATGCGGTTATATTCATATGAAGTATCTGTTCCGGCTTTCTTAATTGTTCTTGTATCAATTAATCCAAACATAAACACAGACACCTCTGTTGCTATCTGTCTGTGTATGTTCTTACCAGTATTAATCTTATCTATATTACCACATAAATATATAAGTGCCCTGTTAGTTACCTTCTTGCTGTTCTCTGTTCCAAACACAGGATAAACAAGGGCATACACTTCATCAAAGAATTCTTTACAGAACTGTTCTTTATCAGATGCACCTGATATTACATCCTTAACCAGCTTCACTAACTGTTCTTCGTTCTTACTCATACTTGTCCTCATTTCTGCGTATATCCGCCTCATGAATAAACATTCCGTACAATTATATCACTATGTGAAAGAATTGTCATCTTTTTAATGTTTCCATGCACTTATATCAACATTATATGATATTCCTGGTATAGAACCTGATTCTGTAAACTGCCACATAAGGAAGCTTCCACCATAAGTACATGTGCTGTTATATTGTGCCAGCCATACCGGACAGCTGACACTTCCTGCATTAATGTAACTGCTCATCCAGTTCTTGTTAGCATATACCATTGGTGAATAGCCTGCACTCTGTACAGTCTGTGCAAATGCATTGATTACCGCAGTTCTCTCCGATGCCGAAATCTTATCTCCTCTTCCTGCACCACCACCTGCACTCTCAACATCAATAGCAAGTGGAAGTGATATATTGTAGCCCCTGCATGCAGATATAATAAAACTTGCTTCCTCTACAGCTTCACTTGTATTGACAGCCTGAGTAACTATATACGCACCGACCTTAACTCCTGCAGCTGTTGCATTGCTCATATTAGTATCAAATCTCTTGTCTTTTACAAGACGTGCTGTTTCATAACCACGATAACCAACTCTTATAATTGCATAATCAATTCCAGATGCCTTTACACTATTCCAGTCAATGTCCCCATTATATGTTGATACATCTATAACCAGGCTTGAACCAAGGGATCCGTCACTGTTGAAATAATACTGTAAACCATCTATCTTTCTCCATCCTGTTACAGCCTTAGAATCCTGGAAATAATATTTCTTGCCGCCAATATTCTGCCATCCATTTGCATATACACTCTCAGTTTCTGCCTCAACATTAAGAAGAACGAACTTCTTCTTCGCAGCTGTGCTCTCTGTAGGCTTAGTTGTAGCCGACTCAGATGGATGTGTTGCAGTCTGGCTTTTACTTTCTCCTGTTGTGCTTTCTTTCTGACCTGAAGATTCTGCTGGACTCGTTTCACTCACTGTATCTGCAGCTACTGCAATTCCCGAATCTGCATTAGCTGTGTCAGCAAGAAGGACAATTCCTTCGTTGCCTGTGTTAACATCTGCGCTCATATATACATTTTCTGGCACAAGGAACTTAGTAATAACCTTCTGCTCCCCTTCTGTTACCTTAACTGTACCTGTTTCATATATATATCCTGAATATGATGAATTGTTTCCATCCTTGTCTATAAGAATAGAGCCTGATGTCAGCCCGCTTATTTCCTGATCTGTCAGTGAAACATTACTGCTGTCCTTCACTTTATATACAATACTGTCTCCTGACTTTTTAAGAACTGTAACCCCGACACTGCCCTGGCTCGCAGTTGTCTCTGGAACAACACCTGCTGTGCTCCTGCTTCCTCTTCTTCTTGATGGATCTTCTTTCTGTGTTTCTGCAGAATCCTGTACAACCTTTTCCATAATATTATCCATCACTTCAAATGTTTCTATAGTAGCCTCCGTCGCGTCAGGCGTCTTATATCCTTTTTCTGCCTGCACGACAAGAGTGTATGTTCCTGTCTCAAGATCTGGCATAAGAACTGTTCCGTCTTTATCATCATCATCATACTTGTCAGCTTCAACATCATCAATATCCTGACCTGCGTATGTATTCTTAATCTTCTCTATCTGTGCCTGATTCTCTTCCTTGCTTCCCTTAAGAAGATTAAATACCAGTTCATGTCCAGTAAGCACCTGTCCATCTTCGTCATAAACCTTTGCTGTTATGGTATTCTCATCAGCAACCGCTTCAAGATAAAGACTTAACGTAGGAGCTTTAACCTCCCCAAGCGTTTCAGTCTGGTCTATTGCTGCAACTTCTTTGGCTGCGTGCTTCTTTCCACCAGTTATTCCAGTCACAATGATAACTCCTGTAGCTATAAAGATTACCGATGCCACTGACACGCCTATTGTCATTTCTGTATGATCCCCGCCAAATATTTTAATCAGCTTATGACCAAATCCCGGCAGTTTTTCTTTAAACAGGCTGTTATTAAATATCCTGCATGCCAATAATTTTTTCTTTATCTTTGCAACACGTGATAAAGATTGTTCTTCCTCTGATATATCAATCAGCTCTATCTCAACTATCTCCTCCTGAGCTGACTGTTCCAGATTCTGTTCATCTGGCACTTCAGTTATCTCAAGAAGTTCAATTTCTTCCAATTCTTCATTATTGGTATCTGCCTGTGTTTCAACATTTATTTTTGATTTATTCTTCCGAAACTTATCAAAAAACATTCTTATCCCACCCTGTAATCTCTATAATCTCAACAACGGCGCCACCCTCTGGTGATAGCGCCGTTAAAAATGCTTAATTATTGGCAGTTGCTGCCTGTGTTGATGCCTGTGAACCTGATGTTGATTCATTCTCACTGCCCGATTCAGACTCTGTCTCCTTCTCTGTATCAAGACTCTTAGGAGACTTTGTTATCTTAGCAGTCTTAGACACATTACCATCCTTAGGAACACTGAATGTATATACTATAGAATATGTATAATTATCAAAATCATATTCCTCTGCTAAAGCCTTATTAGCATCAAGATTCTGTGTTTCTCCTCCTGATATGCTCTGCTTAACCACAGTATATCCGGTAAGAGCTGCAGCCTCTGAAAGGCTGTTACTTCCAGACACTCCAGCAGTAAAGCTGAATCCGGCCTGAATCTTTTTATCCTTTCCAAGCACAAGCTGGATATCAGGTGTCACAAGCTTAGCTGTAACCTCAATAACATTAAGTGTTGCCTCATTAGTTATCTTTCCCGACTTAGGATCTTTAAACGAATACCTGACAGTGTACTTACCAGGTCTGTCTAAAGCATCATCCTCATCAATCCATTCACCTGACGAATCATATACATAATAATCAACGTTGGCACTATATCCGATAGAATTAGTACCCTTTACTCCAGCCATGAAATCAACACCTTCATTGATCTTACCCGTATCATGTCCGTAGTATCTTGTTATATTCTTATTCTGGACTGTGATAGAAGCTTCCTGCTGTCCATTTACAGTATAATTGGCATATCCGAAAAATGCGATATTCATATCTACATATCCATTTATTCCTGAAACAGTTCCTTTAGATGTATACTGCCACATGTCATATCTGTTCTCATAATTAGAAAGAACATCTCCATATTCCCATCTTCTTGCATATCCATCATCAGGATAGAAATCATAATAATACTGGGCAACCCATATTTTATACTTTTCTCCAAGCTTTGCCCCATCAAGCATATTATAGAATCTGTTCTTATTAGAATATACCATAGGTGTATATCCATAGCTTGACACTACATTACAGAATGTCTCACATGCCTGTGTAACTGAATCATAATCTCCATAATTAAGTTCCCAGTCATATGCTACAGGATATGTAATCTGATACTTGTTAATAAGATTAATACAGAAGCTGGCCTCCTCATATGCTGAAGCTGCATCTGTAGCACCTGCATAGAAATATATACCAACCTGGATTCCGTTAGCTAAAGCTCCCTGGATATTCTCTTCAAACTTAACATCTTCATAAAGATGTCCGATTTCTCCACCGCCACATTTGATCATGGCAAATGTTATTCCATCAGCTGCAACTGCTGTCCAGTCTATTCCACCAGCATCATTATTCCAATGAGATACATCTATACCATATGCAAGCTGGTTAACCTCATATACTCCTTCTGAACTTGACGCACTTGAACTGTCTTCAACAGGAGTTTCTTCTCGTGCCGGCTCAGATGATGTATCTTCTCCTACATCAAGCTGATCCATATCTAATATAGGAATTGGCTCTTCGCTTTCTGCCACCGCCTCTTCTATAGCTTCAAAAAGCTCCTGATTATCAGGTTCTTCATCAGCTCCGTCATACTGTGAATCATCCTTGTTGATTCCCATCTGTCCGACAAGCTTATTAAGCTTATCCTTATTATCTGTCTGTTCTTCTGTCTCTTGTGCCTGAACAACATCTTTCTTCTGCACATGCTTCACTACCTCAACAGCAGTAATAGTTCCTGCTGTTCCTGATACAGCTACCGCTCCGGCAATAATGCACACTTTCGCATGCGCAACAAAAACAGACTTCCATAATAAAGACGTCTTGTTAAGTAAACCAACAAAAAAATTCTTCATCCTTATAGTATCTCCTAATTTCCTAAAACCATATTATATTCGCTCGTTACAAATCGTTGTTAAATATACCCCCAAAATGAGGAGATGTCAACAAATTATTAGTCATAATAATGTTTAAAATATACTCTCCCAAATATCGCCCATGTATCACAAAATGCCTGCCATATATCTTTCATTCCGATTCTTTTAGTACCTGAATCTCTTACATATACAACTTCAACGGGCATCTGTGCTATGCTGAAGCCTCTTCTGTGAACAGCCACAAGTAGCTCAATATCATATGCGAATCCGGATGTTCTTACAAGATGCGCAACCGGCTTAATTGCTTCAACACGGAACACTTTAAGTCCTGTCTGAGTATCCTTCACGTTAAGATGAAATAGTACCAGAAGCATTATATAATAACCCATGCTGATAACTTTTCTCTTAAACGGATAATCAAGCTTGGAATCTTTATGGAACTTGCATCCAATGACAACATCTTTATTATCATCAAGCATCTTCTTCAGATACCCTTCCAGCTGTGAAGGATTAAGTTCCAGGTCAGCATCAACAAATGCTACATACTTTCCTTCCACCTGTGATACTCCGGCAATAATAGCATTTCCTTTTCCTCTGTTCTTATCAGAGCTTATCATCCTTACCCTGCTATCCTGCCTTGCAGCTCTCTCAATCTCTGCTTTGGTATTATCCTTGCTGCCATCATTGACAGCTATTATCTCAAGCTTTGGAACAAACTTTTCAACAATTCTTAATGTCTCCATTATGCTGTGATATATAAGTTTTTCCTCATTATACGCTGGCATTACAATTGACAGCATTCCATCCAGTTCCAACATTTGCCTTCTCCCTTATGTATGATACACATACTCTTTAATATTACAATGCTATGCATGTATTTTCAAGTATAGTACACGCATAAATACATATATAACTGCAGATAATATTTGCGCCGGAGTTATGTTTCCTTCCCATTATCAAAGAAGGCACAAAATGTTCGCAGAAACGAGGAATAAAATAATATGAATAAATCAACCAATAACTCAATGAATTCCAATGAGAATCTTCCTACTGTCAACAATAATAATTCTATAAAAAAGGGACACACAATGTATAACTGGGAAACTCATGATGACCAGGATAAAGTAATTCACGACAGCATCAATGCAATTAACAGAAAACGTGATCAGATGTCTGAAGAACAGATTAAAAAAGCGTACTCAGAAATGCAGATGGGACTGGGTCCTGATATATACAGCCAGCTATGTGACCGCAAAGCATCAGATAGTTTTCAGGGATAAATTAATTGAGGCGTATCCTTGCCTGCACAGACATTCATTCATGCAGGCGAATACGCCTTAAAATATAATATTCCTAATCTATATTCGTTCTGGCACAATCAAGTGCTGCTGCCACAACAGCATCCATATCATAATACTTGTACTCACCAAGACGTCCACCGAATATAACCTTGCCTTCAGCATCAGCAAGCTCCTTATACTGTGCATAGAGAGCGCCGTTCTTCTCATCATTTACAGGATAGTATGGCTCATCACCCGGCTTCCACTCAGAGCTGTATTCACGGCTGATAACAGTCTTAGGAAGATCATTGCCATTCTCATCCTTACCGAATTCAAACCATTTGTGCTCAATAATTCTTGTCCACGGAGTATCAGCATCGGTATAATTAACAGCTGCATTGCCCTGATAATTAGGGAAATCATACGTCTCCGTTTCAAATCTTACTGAACGATATTCAAGATTTCCAAGCTTATAATCAAAGTACGCATCAATTGCACCTGTGTATACAACCTTTTCAGCCTGATTATCTAATTCTGCCTTAGCATCAGCAGATGCAAGATAATCAACACCAAGTCTTACCTCAATGCTTCCAGAAAGGCTGCTGTCATCAAGCATATTGGCAACCATCTTAGTATATCCACCCTCTGGGATTCCCTGATAAAGCGCGTTAAAATAATTGTTATCAAATGTAAGTCTTACAGGAAGTCTCTTGATAATGAATGATGGGAGCTCATTGCATGGTCTGCCCCACTGCTTCTGTGTGTATCCCTTAATCAGCTTCTCATATATATCAGTTCCTACAAGGCTTATAGCCTGCTCCTCAAGGTTCTTTGGCTCTGTGATTCCTGCTTCTTCTCTTTGCTGCTCAATTCTTTCTGCAGCCTCCTGTGGTGTCACAACACCCCACATCTTATTAAATGTGTACATATTAAATGGCAGTGAATACAGCTCACCCTTATAATTAGCAACAGGTGAATTAGTAAATCTGTTAAAAGTGGTAAATTGTGAAAGGTACTCCCACACCTTCATATTATTAGTATGAAAAATGTGTGCGCCATACACATGCACATTTATCCCTTCCATCTTCTCAGTATACACATTACCAGCTATATTATTTCTTTTGTCTATTACAAGAACCTTCTTTCCTGCTTTGGCAGCTTCATGTGCAAATACTGAACCAAAAAGTCCTGCTCCTACTATCAGATAATCATACATAATATTTCCTCTTCCTGACATAATAATGGGATGACGCATACGCATCATCCCACTAATTATACTTGTTAAAATATATTAATTCAACACTGTAAAATATTAATAATTGCTGCTGTCTGTAATATAATCTGAAACCTTAGTATATCCATCCAGCTGGATAATAATATCTGTCTGTATTACACTTTCAACATATGTGTCTGTTACCGAATCTGATGCATTATATTGTACATCTGCATTATTATATTTCTCATAATTCAATACAACAACCGGTTTATCTGCATTTACAGCTTTATTAAAATCTTTCTTAGCTGCAGATTCTGCCAATAACTCTAACACATCATGAGCTTTCTGGTTATCATCTCTTACATATGAATACAGATCAACATATTCTCTTTCGTCATTATATACAATCACTGCCGACAGGTTTTCGTCACTCTTTGCCAGATCCTTTCCTGCTTTATTGGCATCATCTGCATACATTTTTAATATCTCACTTATACGTTCTATATCTGTGGCTTTATTCTTAATTGCATATGCATTTCTTACACTGATATACTTGTTATAAGTCTTAGGCATATCCTTACTTATAGGAAGAATCATATCATAAGTAACACCCTTTCTTGAAAACTGTACAATCATTACAAATCCTTTGGTATCCGAATTAATTATCTTGTACCATTTTTCAAAACCAATCTCTTTAACTTCACTGACAAGTGTTTCATATACATCTATGCTGTCTGATTCTTCCATGTCACCTGCCATCGATGTAATAGATATCTTATCACTGTCCGGAAGATCCATATATGAATTGACAAAATTCTCATCTTTCTTTAACATGGCAGCCAGCTTTTCTGCGTCAGAACCATTAAGGCTTACTTTCCTGTAATGTGTTACTCCATTCTGTCTGAAGCCAACCACATAATTATTCTCTGCATCCCTGCTTGAATGAATATAATTGTGCACTCCTCTCGAAATACATTTGTCTTTATATGCCATGAATTTCTCAGATACATATTTCAGAATTTCATCATCTGTAAACTGTATCTTTGATGATATCATACTAAAGTAGTCATCATCTGACATGCTGTAGTTATCCTCCGACTGGATTGACACATATGAAAGCTTAGATGAGTCCGGTTCATAAGATGCCTCATATCTGCCAAATGAATTGGCCGCTGTTCCAACCACTACTGCAAGCACATATCCAAGAAGAATTGATGGAATACACTGCTTTATAACATTCATTTTCTTGCTTACTATACATTCATAAACAAATACAACCAGTGCACTTACAATGAATAATACAACAACAGATACTGTCACATCATATTCTTCATTAGTATAAGCCATCATTACTGCAATAAATGCAATTGTAAAGCCGATAAGCGTTCTGATAATCATAGGAAGCACCCTGCCATTAGCAGCTTTGCCTGATGTCTCACTTTTTCTTTTCACAAAAAGAACTGCACCAATCACAATGTATATAAGGGCAAGAATCAATGTATACAGATTACTTGACAAACTAAGTACCATATCTGTAATTCCTGACGAACCATTAGATATACCAAGCACTGAAAACACCCATCCAATAATCATATTATTGGAAGAATCCAGAAGTCCTACCCCGCTGTTTCTTATCATATAGGTCTCACCATGATATACAGTCATCTCTGTGATCATTACTCCAAGGAATCTTGGAAGGAACATTATAAGTCCTGTTACACATATGTTGCTTAATATGTTACCGGTTATTGATGCCGCAACATTTATAATCGCCATACATAAAAGACTACATATAAATATTGAGAGATACATACTGAACATTGTCCCATAATCAACATTAAAATACTTCTTATTAGCAATAAATAAAACAGCCTGTGATACATAAGAAACCACAAGTATTCCAACAATCCATGTAAGTATTGCTGCTGTTTTGCTAAAGTATATGCACAATCTTGTATATGGTATTGAATGGTAAAAATCACTGCTGCTTCTCTTATTAAGGAAACTCCATATTATAAATGATATAACAGGAACAACCAGTACAAACACCATTACCAGAAAATAATTACCTGAAACCCCGCTTACATTGCTTACCTGATTATATTCCCTGATGTAGTTTAACGATGAAATAATCGGAACAACAGATATAAGCGTTATGACTACCATCATTATAAATCCTGCAAGTCTCGTCTGCTTTAATGTCTGCAGGAACATATGAAAGCTGAACATTTTCTTATTATTCATGTGCCTTTTCCCCCTTCACATCAAAAGTATAGCCAAGCGCCTCCATTTCGTAAGTAAATACTTCTTCAAGTGTAAGTGGAAGGACATCAAAAACAACAGGATTCATGGCATTAATAATATCCATAGTCTGTTCCTTGTCGCCATTAACTATCATGTTGGCAACCGAACCTTCCTGACGATATCTTGTAATTCTGATGCCCTCAAACTTACTCTCATCGAACTCATCCTTAAAAGCTACCTGTACCTTGAACTGACTCGTCTTTAGTTCAAATACATCGCTGTCAAGTACCAGTCCGCCTTTATGAAGGAGTGACAAATGATCGCATACATCTTCCAGCTCTCTTAATGAATGCGATGTTACTATTACAGTAGCATTGTTTTCAGCAACATCTCCACAGATTAACTTCTTGACAAGATTACGCATTACCGGATCAAGTCCGTCAAATGTCTCATCAAAAAACATATATTTAGCTCTTGTTGACAAAGCAAGAATTATAGCTGCCTGTCTTTTCATTCCCTTTGAAAAGCTTGATATACTCTTTCCCGGGTCGAGTCCAAATGTTTTCGTAAGCTCCGTGAATCTGTCCATATCAAAGTTATCATATATAGACTTGTAGAACTTCGCCATATTCTTCATATTTGCTCCAGCAAGAAAGAACAGTTCATCTCCTACAAATACAAGCTTATTCTTCATATATGTGTTCTCATACACATTAATTCCATCAATGATGACTTCTCCTTTATCAGCTTTATATATTCCTGATAAAACTCTTAATAATGTTGACTTTCCTGCACCATTAGAACCAACCATGCCATATATACAGCCTTCTGCTATATTGCATGTAACATTATCCAGTGCAGTAAAATCATCAAAAGATTTCGTAACACCTTTTACCTCAATCATAATTCCTCCTCATTAACATTAACTTTAATATGCCTGTTAATCATATATCTCATCTACTATAGCAATTATCTCTTCTCTGCTTACTCCTGCATATGACAGCTGCTTAACAAGCTCTTTAAGTTCTCCAAGCTTTCCCTTGGACTTCTTCTCTACAATTCTTACAGCCTCCCCAGATATAAATGACCCCTTACCCGGAACACTTACTATAATTCCTCTGCGGTCAAGTTCTGTATACGCTTTCTGAATCGTATTGGGGTTGGTAGACAATTTCATAGACAGTGACCTGACTGATGGCATCTTATCCCCTTCTTTCATAATTCCTATAAGGACATTATCCTCTACCTGCTTAATGAGTTGTTCATAGACTGGCACTCGCGACATGACATCTATTGTGAACATATTAACCTCTTCATTTCCTTTCCATAAAATTCATAAAATCATCTGCATGCTTTGTGTATCAACTGTACTATTCTATGTAGTACAGTTATAAATTATCATTTCTTTTTAAAGCTGTCAACATAATATTTTTAATAATTTTAAATTCGCTGCGCTTAAAGCAACAGCCCTGGCGTGTAGGTAATCCTACTCGCCAGGGCTGTTGTTAGTCATTCCCTATGGTTCTAAAAACATTCCAAGTGATGGTGCATTATATGAACATGCAACAAATGCTGCAGCCATTACAAAATCCACTATTGCAAATACCCATGTTCCCAGAATAAATTCATTGTGTCCTGCTCTCCTAAGAATATGATATTCTATAGCATATCCTATTAACACAGATACAAAAAAAGTGCCTATATCCAGCCACATTTTTGAAAATCCAAGTACTCCCATATATGTGTAATATAAAAATGGTATTGCCCACGTTCCTGCAACTATGCCCACAAACACCGCCATTCCTGTTGCTGCATACCGGTCTTTTAATATATACCATGTTACTAATCCATATATGTTCATAGGAAGAAATACCAGTTTCATATGTTCCCATGTAGATTCACTAGTTGGAAAGAACAGTCCAATTAATGTATTATGCCCTGTCCAGTCATACACAAAATGAAACAGGGTACCAGCCACCCATACAGCAAGAATTCCTATAATAATCGTCCTGTTCAATTCTTTCTTCCTGTTCATACACACCTCCATTATCCCCCGATAGATAATAGAAGTTTATGCAAAAATCGGTAATATATTCTAACTGGTCTGTGACTTGTAAATGCTTACATTAAAAAATAGAGCAAACATTGTTAATTACAATGCTGCTCTGTAGAAGTCGATTTTACTTTATAAAACATGTTAAAAGGCGGCTGCTTTAAATCGCAACCGCCTTCACGTTAAAAATATAAATTAAAATTCTGTATCTCCTGAATATAACTGTGCCATAATATTATACCTCCTTCGCATTTATATTATTCTAATTCAATAAAATAAAAATGTAAATAGATTACGATGTTTTTTTAATATACATTGTCACATAGCCGGAACCAGGAAACATCCAACTATCACTTTTTATTTTTATAGAATCACCTACCACCTGTTCGACTCTTACTTTATCATCTATATTCTTCTGACTAATATAATATGCCGAAAAGGCTGTCGCCTCCAATTTCCATTCAGCCTTAGAATCTGACTTATCTTGTAATAAATATATCTTATGCTCTAATTGTTGACATGGATTTGTTACTTTATATGACTGTCGAATATCGAACAACTTTTATAATTGTTATCTTATTATAATTGTCACTTACCAGTCTTTTTATAGCATCTCTTTGCAAATTGTACTGGCAGAATTCTCGCCAGTTCTATGGTCACTTGCCGTTTTAGATATTGTAGCTAAAAATCTTGTGTCATTGTTATATCTCACTTTATAATGTTTACCATCCTCCGTAATAGTAAATCCTAGTTCTGTAAGCCTCTGTCTAATTCCTGTTGTCATATTCGTATAACCTCTGAACAATTTCTTAATTTCACGTTTTCTTTCATCTAATAAATGTTCATAATCATTTGCCTCTAACACATCATTAAGAACTTTTTCTCTCCGCGATCCTTTTGTAACATTCGATAATTCATCAGCTATTACGGATAAAATCATATCCTTTATTTCCCCTGGAAACTTTTCCTGCTCTTCTCCTTGCATAATAATTGGCACACCATCTGCCTGTGAAAGCTTTGCTCTGAGCCCCTGTATTTCATACGTTTGAATTTCATTTGTACGTGTCAACTCTTCCACTTGACGTTGAAGCGTATTAAGTTCTTCATCCACAGCTTCATATACATCATTTACTTCATTCTTAGCTTTATCACGAGCCTGTTCTGCTTCTAAACGTTCTTTTCTCTGTGCTGCTAATCTATCATATAATAACGAATTACTTACTCCCTGCCATGTATACAATTTATCAATTGTTTGCAAAATGCTATATTTTAATACATGCGAAACAACTTTTTCCATTAAATTTTTTTCATTTCCATCTTTACAAACACAACGTTTATGTCCCAATACATCATTTGGATAGTAAACACCTATCGCTCCATTATATTCATTATTCCCACCACATGCTTCTCTAATGCAAAGATTTGATTTCTTATCAGACTGTACTAACACATGAGCTGTACCTTTTAACCTACTGCATAACCAATCAATTGATAATGGATTCTTATTATAAATATTCTTAGACACGTAAACAACTGGAAGCTGATACTTTACTTTTCCTGTAACAATATCTGATAATATAGATGCATTATCTTCATTTATTGACAATGCATTTCTTTCAAACTTTAACTCTCCATCAGGTTTAATGTAATCCTTCTGCATTAGAAGAGAAATAAAGTGTGGAGTAGAGAACTCTGCATTTGTTACAATTGCCCTTTCCTGATAACTTCTATCAAGCCTAATAGCCATACGCATTTCGTCAAAATTCATTATGTAATCAGTATCCCATATAACTCCATCTTCTGTAATCTTTTCATAACGAACAGCAATAATATTTTTATTTCTATATTCAATAATCTCTAACCATAAATTATCATCTCCAAATCGAATACTTTTTTCTCCATTCCATTTTATTCCTGGAATTATATTTTCCTGATATGGACTTCCCTGATTCCATTCAATAACAAGTTCAATAAATGCTTCTTTTGACATGCTTTCTTTGATATCCAATATAGTTGAATATAAAACCATAATTGTACCTCCTGTTTTAATCGGTTGAACTATTAAATTTTTCACAGTTATATCTTCTGATGATATAATAGCATTTTCTAAATCGTTTTGCAATTAATTTTATAGTTAATCTGTTTTCACGATATATTCAGCTGATTAATATAATCCAATGTTCACAGGATTTACCTATTATTTTATAACATAAAAAACTGGGACTGAGTACTATGACTCAATCCCAGCTTTTCACATCATCCAACTAATTATATTCCATAAAACTTACTAACTACCTATAGTCCTGTAAAGTAGGTGTCTGGCTTATTCCCAATGGAGTTGTAACTCCTGGTGCAGTTGTAACCTTATAAGTCACAACAAAATCACTTCCTGGATTAACAACTATACCATGTTTATACGCAATATCATGCTCTTTTATTGTTCCAAAAGACATTGCACCATATCTATTAGTTTCAAAATCACTAATTGTGCCTCCCGCTGGAGCAATAATATAAAGATATCCTATTATTCCTCCATTATATTCTCCAAGAATATACCAGTTAGCCTTATTTATCTCATCATTTGTAACAATATTACTAAGTGTTACCTTCATTTCATATGTAAGAGAACCATCCTCATTAAGCACAGGATCACTTATCTCATTGTCAATATTAAGATACCATCCCATCTTACATGAATCACTCATACTGAAATATACGCCAACTTCTGGATTATTCTCATCTGAATTCAATCCGCCGGAACAACCAGCAGCTCTTACCAGCTCCTGTTCCTCTTCGTTAGCCATCCACATCATTATGGTTCTATCTTTTGCTCCTGAAGTAAATATATCCATATATGCAGCAACTCTGTCTAATGAAAAATCTTTAACCAATAAACTCATTGTTGTCTTGGCAGTTTCTTCAAATAATGCGTCCGTCATATCATTAGAAGCAAAGAAGTCATCATTAGTCATATACTTATAATACAAATCATGTTCCAGGACTCTTGTAGCATTATCACCATCAAGTTCAGTTCCATCAGATAAAGTAATGGTACCAATATACTGTAATAACTGTTGAATAATTGTAGGTGTAAGTGACACAATTCCGTCAACTTCCGCCTTGCTCTCTTCTCTATATGCAACAGACCATATATATGCGACTCTTTCAAAGTCGGGTGAAAAACATGCATCTCTTGGATAATACATCCAGCTTCCAAAGATATTAGCCTCTTCATCTGTTATGCCTGTATCTTTTGATGAACGTTTCGACATAACATTAAAAACAGTTTCAAAATTACCAATTGAAAGAATTCCATCACTTATCTGTATTGTACCTATGGCTCCCGGAAATCCTCCACTAGCTCTTATTTCAGATGAATTCTGGGCAGCAAGAAGATACAGCTTGTCAGAACCATCTCCAATAAACGCCTTAAGAAGAGGTATAAACTCTTCAGAATTCTTATATGTCTGTGTTAATGATGTAAGTTTTCCCATATACTCATCAACCATACCATTCATGCTAGAAGGAAGATATATACCATTTAATGAAACAGCAATCTGATCAATCGCAGGATCTAATTGTTCTGCCAAGTTAACATATGCACGAATAACGTCAACATCAAACATACCATCTCCTGCTTTAAGATTGTCTAACGGATAATCACTCATTACATTAACAGCCGGTTTTAATATCTGATCTGAAGTTACATTTAATATCTCAACTATATTAAAAGCAGAATCAACATAATCACCAACTACCGGTATATGCGACGTTACCTTCCATGCAAAAGTATCAAATGTTTTCTGCATCTTTTGAGATGTAGTTTCCATCTTATCAGTTGCCACAATTGCACCTTCATAGTCTTTCGCTTTCACGCATGTAACAACTTCCTGTAAATTATCTTTCAACTCAAAAGCAGAATCCTTAATTACAAACAAATCCCCTATCATAGTAATCATGTTAAATGCTATGAAAATAACAAATACCGATAAAAATGTAGCCAGCGTCATTCTAAATATATATGCATAACTGCTTTCTTTTCTCGATTTCATGTTCTCACCTTCACTTTCATCATATTGTTTGTAATTCTACTCTAAACTTTTGTATATATTTCCTCTATATGGTTCTCTATATATTGCTTATCTATTGCAGAATAATCAACATTCAACATCTTTCTGATAGTATCTTCTCCAAATCTGTATTTTATGACACCTGCAGGTACCCCGCCAACTATTGCATATGGTGGAACATCCTTTGTTACAACTGCTCCAGCTGCAATCACTGCACCCTGTCCAATATGGACTCCTGACATAATAGTTGCCCTGTACCCTATCCATACATCATCTTCTACAATTATATCTCCTTTTGATACAACTTCTGGATTGTTAATTCCCAAAACCATTGATTTGAATGGAAAAGTCGACATAGTATCGATATTATGTTCTGAATCTAACACAAATGTAACTTCTGGTGCAATTGATACAAAATCCCCTATGTGCAACTCGGATTTAGAATCCGATCTGATTACCTTTAGATCTCCATAGCTGTATCTCCCAACATTAATATTATTAATTCCATCCCAAAATATATTTACAGCCCTAGTCGAATTATGTTGGTTAGATTTACGCCATAATCTTTTGAACTTATTAAGTTTTGCACATCGAATAACATCCCCCAAAAAAGACCATTTAATAATATTCCTATTCATTTCATTCCATCTTTCTTATTATTTTTGCCGGATTTCCAGCTATAACAACATTATCAGGAAAAACCCCTGCAACTACTGCACCCGCGCCAACAACACATCCATCACCTAATACCGTCCCCTTTAATATTATACTGTTACATCCGATAAAACAATTTTTCCCTATCAATATCGGTTTTGATGGAATAAGATCATTACAATCTCCACCATGAACATTATTTAATAAATCTATTCTAGAATCAGCATTCAGTGGATGAAAATCATTATCCAAAATCTTACAGTTGCCACCTATACAAGTATTATCACCTATTATTATCTTATTACGTGCATATATCGTAGCTCCAGACATCCCAACATTATTTCCAATTGATATTTCTGCCTTGGGTGATCTTGTTACAATAATTGTCCTTGAATATAGTCCCACTAGATTAGATAGAAAGCTTGACTTAATTATAACGTCACTTCCAATCTCTAACTTAGCACCTTTTTTATTAAAAATAACTGGAACACCTTTCAATAACAATTTCTTTCCGTATTTGATGTTCATAACTTTCAAAATCAATTTGTACCAATTAGAATTCATTATATTTCTCCGCTGACATTGTTAATTACTCTTTTTAGGATTTATACTCTAAATACGAAACATCTGGATCAAGAATGGTTCCACCATGTACTGATGGTGCTTTAGACATAACCATATATTCTCCATACTCTCTTCTAAGACGACCATCATATCCATTAGGAATGTTTATAGTCATGAATTCAAATGGCACTTCCTGACCAGAAATATACCAATCTCTCTGCCATATATTCTTTTCTCTTCCTTTAGCATATTGAATATCACTAACAAGCTTTGTCCTCTTATTTTTATATTTTGCACAATATTTCTCATATTTTCTAAAGCAATGCGCAAATCCAAATATTTTAAAATACGTTGACATTATCGTATTAGCAAATAAACCAATAAACTTTCTATCTGATGTTTTACCTCTTTTTCTTTCACATATCAATTTCCATTTAAAATTGATTCTCTTTATATATATTTTCAACAAAGTCTTATTATCTGGCAAATTATCTATCGGAAAGATATCTATAAATAATCCTCTGTTAAATTTTTCAGTCTCCTCACCCTCAAGATATCCTGTAGTCTCTGAGTTCCTTAACTGAGCATGTTCTCTAACATAATATGGATCAGAATAGCATGTCTGCATAAATAACGGATGCGCAAACTCCTTATCTGCAACTTCTATTAATTTATCGTAATCTTTTCTTGGCATAACAAGATCTATATCGTCATCCCACGGAATAAACCCTTTATGTCTGATTGCTCCAAGAAGCGTTCCTGAATCTGCAAAATATGTAAGATTGTATTTCTTGCACACTCTCTGTATCTGTGCCAACATATCCATCTCTACAACCCATACTTTTTTCATCTTATTTGTAACAAGGTATCCACACCTTTCTTCTTCTTTCAAGAAATCTTCTGGTATCTCTATCGTCGTATTCTTTAATATCATTTTATTTATCCCTTTGATAACTGTTTTTTTATATCAGATGAGCAAATTCCCTGAGTTCTCTTTAAGCGAACTACTTTCTTGCCATGTTCTTCACACCACTTTGTTACAACATCGAATCTTCCACCTACATGATCTTCTCCCAATGCCAATATATCAAAATCAATCTTTTCAAGAGCTTCTACCCCAACAGTATCATATACAATAACCTCATCAACTACTCTAAGAGCCCGAATAATTTCTACTCTCTCCTCGGTTGAATATAATACATTAGCATCAGGCTTAAATTTCAATATATAATCTCCGTTCTGAACTGCAACTATCAAATAATCTCCATATTTTTTGCACTGTTCAAAAAGCCTTAAATGTCCAATATGGAAATAATCATATACTCCAAAAGTTAATATTTTATTCATTATCATACTCCTCCTTCAGTTTTTCAATTCCAATTAATAACGGATCATATATATTACCACTTTTTATTCCATCCTTATATTTTTCATATAAAATAGGCAACTCTGTACATCCTAATATACATGTCTCATATCTATTAACTAACTCGCAGAATACCTGTCTTGTTTCATCTGTATATTTATTCTGTTTTACCGCTTCTATACATAGCCTCAGCTTAGAATACTCATCTTTTTCTGGAACAACACACTCAATATTCTTTTTTCCTAATGCATCCTGATAAATTCCAGAATCAATTGTTCCCTCTGAGCCAAGTAATAACACCCTTTGAACCCCATCTGCCTCCAGTCTCTCAACGCAGTTCTCTATAATATGAACTACTTTTCCCTGTAATTCAGGTACTTTTTCATATATCTTAGGTAAAAATAAATGTGAAGTATTGCAAGCCAATATAATTCTATTAGCACCAGAATTTACAAGTGAATTCATAGAATCTGCCATTTCCTTTACAAGCAAATCTACATTTTCATTATATAAAAAAGCTCTTACTCTGCTAGGCATGGTACACCTGTTATCTATAATAATACGAGGTCTATCCCACTCTTTTTCTGCCGGAAATACCTCTGCATACTGTTCAAACAAATGAATAGTTGCATATGTTCCCATTCCTCCTAATACACCAATTGTAAAATCTTTCATCTAATTTCTCCTTTTCATAAAAGTATCAATTATATAATTCAAAAAAGAATCTTTCATAATCAAAAGCACTATAAAATATACTACTATTCCCCCTATAACTTCACATATAATAGCACCTATCCCCGTAATGAAATAGTCGACTCCTAATATAAAAATCAACATAATAATTCCGGCAATAAGCTTTTTCCATGTACGCTGCAATAACCAACTTACTTTGAAATAATCTCTCGCATTACTAGTATACAAAATAGTGATTACCAATTCCGCAACAATAGTCGCTAGCACCGCACCCACACTTTTATAATGTGGAATAAGAATTATATTCATTATAAGATTCACAATTGAACCAACAATTAAGAATTTTGCACTCTTCGCCCTTAATCCAGCTGGTGTATAATATAAACTACCAATACAATTACTAATACCAATTATAAGAATAACAGGACTTAACAGCTGCATAATTATAATAGTTTTATCGTATCCAGGTCCAAAAAACAAAGGGACAAATTCTCTTGCTACACCTATTATTCCAAAGCACATTCCAATGCCCATAAACATAATATAATCTATTGATTTTTTTATTCTTTGTCGAATCTCTTCATATTCACCTTCAGCAAAAAGAAACGCCGTTCTAGCTCCCATTACAGTGTTAAGTGCTGTAAATGTGACTGATTTTGCCATA
>CAMDYG010000015.1 GCA_945910225.1 uncultured Eubacterium sp.
TTACATATGTGTCTTTTCCGGTTCCTCCTCTCAGTATATCGTTTCCGGTTCCTCCTACTATAAAATCATCACCGGCATCTCCGCTTATAGTATCATTACCTTTCAAACCTACCATTATATTATCTAATGCTGTTCCTGTCATACTATCACTGTCATCAGTCCCAAGATATCCATCCTTAATACAACAATCGAAAATAGTCTCAAGGTAATTATCATATATAAGATAATTTCTTAAATATACTTCAAAATCTGCCGGATTTGCTGCATTGACATACCTGATATATCTTCCCATTTCTCCGACAATTTCAGACATATCAGCTCCATTATCATTACATATCTTAACAAATTGATTAAATGTATCAGTATTAATTGTGTTAATGCCATCTTTACTTTCTGTCACATATAAAAGATTAATATAATCACTTAACTGTGTTTGAGAATTTAACAGACAATAATATGTATTATATATATGATTATATATATTATTTAATATAGGTGCTGCTGTATTAACAGGATTTGAGCCTTCAGTTCCAACAAAGCCTTTACCCATAAACTTTTCAACTACCGTCAGAATCTTTGCATCAATCTGACTGCCTCTGCTATTAGAAGCAACATCTTTAGCACCTGTAATAAAATATAATATATTAGTTACAATAGCTTCCTTTTCTATTCTTGAATCAGAAAGTTTAAACAGTTCAACATATTTTTTAAGTATTCCTGATTCATCCTTTTGCATTGATGTATGCAGGCTTTCAACATTACCAATCGCCTTAACATCCGGAAGTTCTTTTATTTCATCAGAAACCTCTATATCTGTCTTTTCTATTGTATTATAGTATTGAGCATCAAAATCAAACTCACCAAGCTTAGTTGTTGTTCCATCTTCATATGTTACAACAGATATATTTCTACCAGCAGTATTATCAATGTTTAAAGAAATTGTCTTAATTCCTGCGTTTTTCAATGATATCAACTCAGAATCCTGACTTACTCCATCACTATTCTTATCATGCCATATAAGCAGCTTTGAATATAATTCATCACTCTCATCTATTATTCCATCACCATTAGAATCATATTGTGAAAGAGCTTGGAATCCGCTGCCGGCGGTACTTCCATCAGTCAGCTTAGTTGATGTGCCAAATAACTCCGAACCGTCATCTATCATGCCATTGCCATTAATATCCATTGCCAACAATGCATCATCCGGTGATACCCATGCTGTCTTTTCTGCTAATCCTTTACTGTCTTCATCAAAATACACACCTTCATTAACAGACAGAGTTTCAAATCCATCCCCATCAAAATCAAGAACAAGAGGGTCAGCTACATATCGTACCATGCTGGAAGCAGAACCAAATAAAGTATCCCATAACTTTCCGGTTCCCTTAAGAATATCATCAACTATCTTTGCTCCGCCTGCCGCTGCGCCAAATCCGATAATGCCTGCCAGCATTCCACCAATCAATGCGCCAACCGGACCCGCACAAGCCATTCCTGCTCCGGCAAAATACGGCATCAAAGAAGCTGTTAAAGTCTCTCCGCCTATAAATGTTATGGCTAAATTCGCACTTGAGCCTGCAACTATTCCGGCAGCCTCTCCATAATTGCCCTTATCAATAGCAGCATTTGCCCGACTAATAGTATCATATACTGTGTATGCTGCAATAACTACTGTAACACCATATCCAGCCACTTCTAATCCTTTCATGGCAGTGGCAAACTTTGATGAACTCTGCATCGTCTCTAACCATGTATTCACTCTTGATATTGGTGTTTTTTCCTGTATAACATTAATCTTGGAACTTACATTAATTAATGCCCTGTCTAAATCATCCAACTGTCCCAAGGTTTTCCCCGAACCTTTAATATAATCAGCTATAGCCTGTTCCACCTTAGCTGTATCATCAAGTCCATCTGTCAGTCTTGCAAAGTAATCTATTTCTTTTAGTTTAAATTTCTCAGAAGCCGATAATGAATCATATTTTGCCCCTAATTTCTTGCGCATAGCTGCGTCATCCGCAAATTCTGAATATATTTCATTTGTAGTCTTATGTATATATTCATTAGGAATATTATCCTTTACTATTCCATCAAGAAAAGTATTCTCATAACTTCTGCCAATAATTTCTCCCTTCTCATTTAGATATATGGTTGATTTGTTTATTCCTTCATGAATTTTTTCTTTATCAATATTTGCAATTTTTAAATATTCTGCATTATTAAGTCGTATACATTCATCTAAATTATCCGGAATAATATCATCTACAACTCCTTCTAATATTGTTCCTTTAAAATTTGTTCCTACCTTTACACCATTTGAATCCATATAAACATCAACATTCTTAAAGTCGTTAATTGCTTTTTCCTTTAAAATGTCAAACATCTTATCTTCACCAAGTTTTGCCAATTCTGACTTCGTATAACCATTGATAGTTTTTGTATCATCTATAGCATTATATAATTGTTTCAACTCATCTCTCGAAAAAATTCGTTCCTCATTGGCATTACAAATTAATGCATATGAATTTCCTTTTGTTTCAGCCGCAAAATCTGCGGATGCCTGACTCCAAAATCCCTTGCCTACTTCTGTAACATCTGTCCCTGCATCACTTACTCCATACATTTCTTGAATGAATTTGGAATTTGATGTAGCCTTATCAATTCCCGGATTTTCATCTTTTATAGCTTTCATTACCCATTCTTCGAATGAATGACCATTATTTAATTCATCTTTATATGATAATAACTTAAATCTTTCAGTACGTCTTATCACACGTATGTTAGAATTATTACCAGATGATAATGCATTCGCAATTTCATCCTCTCCACCGCTATAAAATATAGTAACTGCGTCAATATTAGCCACATAATCTGTAACACTGCAAGCTTTTGCTGCCCTTTTTAGTTCATACAAAGAAAATTTTTCATTATTATCAAATTTATTGCAAAAATATTTTATTATTTCTTCTACTTTCATTGTTTCAAAATCCATTTTATCACCTCTAAAATTCTATAAAAATATTGCATTCGTCATTTTCAGTAATAGCTAAAGGATTTAATTTTAACTGATTCCACTCATTTATCATAAATCCATGATATGCATATACTTTCATAGCTTCTCTAAGAAACATAATTTCAGATTCTGTAAATTTATTTTTATCTGAATTACTTGCAAATGACCAATGTACATCATTACCACAAGGTATTCTTTGTCTTAAATGCACAAAAAAAACTTTACCTTTATAGTCAAATACAAATGAATATATATCACATGGTTCCATTTTCCCCTTGTGCCCATTAGCATAATTAAACAATCTTACATCATTCTCATCATCTATGGTTCCCCCAATAAATTTCCCCCTTATCCCCTTTGATGGATAATCCAAAACATATTCCCTTCTTTCATCTTCCTCTAACATTCGATTCACAAATCCCATCTTAAATTTCCTCCATTCACAGTCCTTTATTTTTAAATTTTTACCTTTTCATTATAAAGTTATCCGTTGATTTCTTTATGCTATAACTACTGTAACACCATATCCAGCCACTTCTAATCCTTTCATGGCAGTGGCAAACTTTGATGAACTCTGCATCGTCTCTAACCATGTATTCACTCTTGATATTGGTGTTTTTTCCTGTATAACATTAATCTTGGAACTTACATTAATTAATGCCCTGTCTAAATCATCCAACTGTCCCAAGGTTTTCCCCGAACCTTTAATATAATCAGCTATAGCCTGTTCCACCTTAGCTGTATCATCAAGTCCATCTGTCAGTCTTGCAAAGTAATCTATTTCTTTTAGTTTAAATTTCTCAGAAGCCGATAATGAATCATATTTTGCCCCTAATTTCTTGCGCATAGCTGCGTCATCCGCAAATTCTGAATATATTTCATTTGTAGTCTTATGTATATATTCATTAGGAATATTATCCTTTACTATTCCATCAAGAAAAGTATTCTCATAACTTCTGCCGATAATTTCTCCCTTTTCATTTAAATAAATTGTAGATTTATTCACTGAATGTTCTATATTCTCTATAGTTAAATGAGTTTTATTAGCTGAATAATCAAAAAATGATATATCTTTTGCAGTTAAATTTGTTTCTTTTAAAACATTAACATAATCTGATACATCCGCTTTAGCAAGATTATCTCCGTACTTAAATACAAGATTTTCAAAATTAGATAAATCTGAATTCTGAATAAAAATATCCGCATCCTCCAGCAAAACCTTCGTTATAGTCTGCTGAGATGTTTTTGATGCCTTTTTAAGTTCGGAAACAGCTTTATCTGATAATTTTGAACCGAGTTTATTTATAATGTCATCTATTGTATTTTTAATACTGCTGTCTGTTCCAATAATTGTATCAATAAGCCTTGTTGAGCCTTCTGTTGCTGTCGGCGAAATATGTACAGCCTTATCTACACCTGTTCCATTAATCACATAATGTATATCCTTAATATCTTCCATCTGCGACATTTTCAATACATCTGTAACATATTGCAGCTTTTCTTCTTCCGGTGCAACAGCCATAATCTCTTTTATAATATTCTTATCAATTCCATTAATCGTCTCAATACAGTTATCTCCTAACAATAAATTCAGCTCTGTTCGACAGAACGCATTATTTCCCACACCGTTCTTTGCCAGATAATCACCTGTAAAAATAGTCTTAACCTCAGAACATCTTATATTTCTTATATATTCTTCCGAGAAGTAATCGTTAAATGCCTTCACCTTAATCTCTTTACCATTGTTATAAAAAGTAATTTCACCGCTGGCATTTGTTCCTTCAAATAATTCTTGAATTCCGTTTATATTTTTTAATAAATCTTTATTGTTTGAATATTTTCTAAGAGTTTCATTAAATCCAGAATCATTAAATAATTTTCCGGCTTCTGTGCTTGTTATATATTCTTTTCTTCCATCAGAATTAGAGCATATATTATCCACAACTTTCCACATAGCTACTTTTCCATCGCTGCCAAAGTACACATATGCCGCCTCAGCGTCCGGAGATGCAAATGAAAAATTTTCACTTACAAACTTTTGCACATTTTGGATTGTTTCTGCATCTGAACTTCCACTTAAATTATATTGATTAAACACTTCACCCCAATCATCCTCTGAAGACTGTATGCCATTTGCGATTGCCTCTTTTATTCTTCCTAATGCATCCATTTGTATTCTTCCCCCTCATACACTATGTCTATTTCAAAAAAAATTCTATTTTTATTTTTTTCTATGTTTTCAAATCCACATTGTAGCTTCCCGATTAAATATATTAGTTCTCTTTTATCTGCCCTTTTTGTTAAAGATGCATTTTTTTTCAATATATATTTATATCTATATATTTCCTTGTTATTTTTTTCATCGTTATAATGTTCCTGCGAAACAAATTCAAACATCAATTCAAAATATTCATCATCAATAAACAATAGAAAAACACTATCACTATATGATGCGTCAGATTCTCTAATCATAATATAATTTGGTCCAAATACCCTTGCCCATGTATATGCAATATGTCCATCCAATGCGTATATATAACTTCCATCACGCTTTGCTTTATAATACTCACCAGGAAGATAATCTGATGAAGGATAATACGGATTTTTTATCCTCATTGCATCTATCTCATTACATCTTTCTGAACTTAATCTCCCAATTTTTAATTCAAGATTTCTTAAGATTTCCTCTGTAATTATCATTTACCTCTCTCCTTTACTAATACATATTTTTATACCTTTTATTACTTCTTTTAATCGCCTCTTTTATTCTTTCTAATGCATCCATCTATATTCTTCCTCCTCATATACTATATCTTCCATAAAAAATTCCCCCATTTTAATACGTGTTGAATTTAAATAAAAACATTTTAGTTTTGCAATCAACTGTATTATTTCTTTTTTATCCAGCCTTTTTGTTAAATATAAATTTTCTTTTAAATTATATCTATATCGATATATTTCCTTGTTATTTGTTTCATCAATATAGTGTTCCTGCGAAACATACTCAAACATTAATTCAAAATATTCATCACCGATAAACAATAGATACACATATTCGTCATCTGATGTGCCAAATTCTCTGATTGTAACTGGCAATGGACCAAATTCCCATTACCAAGTATATGCAATTCGCTCATCCAATGCACATATATAGCTTTCATCACGCTCTGCTTTATAATACTCACCGGGTAAATAATACCTTGAAGGATAATACGGATTTTTTATTTTCATCGCATCTATCTCATCACATCTTTCTGGACTTAATTTTTCTTTTTTTTACTCTAGATTTCTTAGGATTTCCTCTGTAATTATCATTTTTACCCCTTTTCTAAACATCCATATGTGCATAAAACATCATTGTTTCCATGGACATTTTTAGGCAGTTCTGATCCTTAGGAAATATGCCCTCCACTTTTAAAATAATATCCGCTAATGCAAAAGCAAAGACACTTGGATACTCCTCTGTCTGTAGCTTATATGGTTCTAATTTTTTAATTACATTTTCATATGTCGTTTTTGCATTATTAATCTCCGTATAAGGATTGCAAGTGCCATCCCATATTCTCACATCTGGATTGCCTATTTTTTTTGCATTTTCTGAAATAGTCAGTTGAAGGTCCGGTACATTATATTTCCCCTTCTCCTTTCTATATAATGATATGACCATATTCCATACTGAAAGGGGACTGTCATATAAGTATTTGTTGATAGAATCTCCCATCCAGAATGTTCCTGATTTTGTTTCAAGTTTGGTTCTTGATATATATTGAGAATCCCCCATATTTTCAAGCATATTTTTACCTGAATTTTCTTTTGCAGTTACAGCCACTGATATGCCTGCCATTGTTGTAAGCATGTAACAAAAGGCATCACCTTTAATTCCATTTGGAGTTTTAAATACCGGCTCCAAAAATCTTGTTATAAATCCTGACGCCTCATATATTCTTAACATTGGGTTATCTTTTGATTTCTCCTCTAATTGCTTAAAATACATTTTTACCTGTTCTGTCATTTCCTGCTCTCCCATCTTTTTGTTTTCCATATTTTTGTTTCTCATTTTCTTATCTCTCATTTTTTTATCTCTCCTTTAAACTTATTAATATAATATTCTCTTACCCAGTTCCACATATCATCATCTTCCAGATGACAGCAAGCCTTACCGGATATAAGCTGCTCATATAAGCCTTCAAACCAGTTATCCTGTTTCAGGCTATAATCATATTCTGAATCCGTGAATTGTTTGCAATATTTTTTGACAATCTCAGCACTTATGTAAAGCATTTTCTTCTTATCAAAATCATAGAATCCTAATATTTCTAAAAGCAGTCTGGCATACATTGTTTTATTAACACGATATAACGAATTCACTAACGCATATATTGTTCCCAGCTTGTACCTGAATTCTCCCGACTTAAACCAATCGGCTATATCTCTTACATAACCGTAACTTTCTATATCTTCCCAAAGATTCTTATCCCATGCTGTATTCCAGTCATTTTCCATAATATACCTTATTAAACTGACTGTATCTGATATATTGCCTTTAACATTTTTCAGGCGATAACAATATATATTATGATTCTTTATTCCTGTCGGAATTATATCTAGTATTTCTTCTATGGCATTTAATTCAAAATTTTGCTGGTTATCCGCAAGCTGCTTTTCTTTTAGTCCGCATCCACCCTCATAATCCGAGAATATCGGCTGATGTCTGAAAGAAAATATGCCGAACTTCCCAACTAATTGCGGATAACAGACAATCAAATTTTCATATACAAGTCCTGTTTTTCCTATAACTTGTACTTTATCCCCCATATTAATACTTTTATCACATTCAAGATGATTTCTGTATACTATTCCTGCGCCTTTGTAATAGTTACCCCTCTCAGAATATCCTCCTCTCTTGTTTGGTATTGGCATTATTGTTTCCTTTATATGTATTTCATCAAGCTTTTCTCCTGATTCATTATAAATCGGGACAGCTTTTATTGCTCTTGTATTTATTTTGAACATATTTCTCCTTTTTTACATTTTGTATTCTATTTTTCCTTCAGGCTGTCATTCCACCCTTTCCTGAAAGGTTCAAGAAAATAATCCATAACGGTTCTCGTACCTACTATAATATCAATTTCTCCCTCCATTCCTGTCTTTATGTTATCCGGAATCTTATTGAGCTTTATATCCACAAGATAAGACATTCCCTTTCCCTCTATATTCACAGGAACATCACTTATGTGTATTATCTCCCCCTCAATATATTCAGAGCTTGTATCATCATAGGCATAAATCTTAAGCTTCACTGTATTTCCTACATTTAATTGTGTTATTTCTTTATTATCAACATAGGCTGTAAATTTATAAGTATTATCATCACAAGTTATGTATCCCATCACATCTCCGGCATTAACCATTTTACCGGCATAAAGTTTATCTTTTGATGTGTATATACCGGCTTGCGAAGCAATAACTTTCTTGTCCTGCACACTTTTCTGTCCTGATTTTAATTGTGTATTGATACTTTCAATCTTAGCTTCTATATTGTTAATATTCTGCATTACTGCTAACAGCTGCTTTTTCTTTAATATATCAATTTCATTCTGGCTTAAATTATTTAATCCATCAACAAATACATCATTTTCAAGAACTATAGCTTCAGCAATCTTTCTATTATTACCATATTCATCGACATTTATATCTAACGAAGTATAATCATCTTCTTTATATTTATCATACAATTCCTGATATACTTTATTTTGTATTTTCAGCACTTCAAGATTATATTCATATTCTTTAAGAACCGCTTCATTTATATCTGAAACAAGTGTACAGATTACATCACCTTTATCTACATAATCACCATCATTTACATTTACCTCACAGATTACCCCATCAGTCGGTACATTTAAGGTTACTAACGCATTTTCAGTGTCAACATTTCCAACAGCGGTTACGGCTACATCTAATTTAGCATTATAAGCCCATATAATTGTTGTGACTATAAGTGTAGTAATTATATACATTGTTATACCTGCAAGCTTACTGGCTGGTCTATCTATTATTTCTATCATTGAAGGCAGAAAATCATATCTTAGCCTGTCATCTCTGCCTTTGAGCTGTCTTTTCAAATACTTGTTCATAACTCCACCTCCCCGCGCTTCTGCATATTTACCAGATGTGAATACAGACCGTTATCTGCGAGCAGCTTATCCTGTGTCCCTGATTCAACTAACATTCCCCTGTCAATAACTAATATCTCATCAGCAGATGCAAGTGTTGATAATCTGTGGGCTATTATTAATACTGTTCTTCCTTTACATATTTCCTTAAGATTATTCTGAATAATACTTTCAGATTCATAATCAAGCGCTGATGTTGCCTCATCAAATATAAGTATTCTTGGATTATTGATAATAGCTCTTGCTATGGCTATCCTCTGTTTCTGCCCTCCTGAAAGCGCTACACCTTTTTCTCCTATAATTGTATCATAGCCATTATCAAGTTCCATAATGAAATCATGGGCGCCTGCAATCTTAGATATCTCTATTATCTTCTCTATACTGGCTTGCGGACAATGTATAGATATATTATATGCAACCGTACCATTGAACATAAAATTTTCCTGCAATACAACACCAATCTGCTTCCTGAGCATCTGCGGCTGAATTAGTGAAATATCAAGTCCATCTATGGTTATTTTTCCGCTCTGCGGTATGTATAAGCGCTGCACAAGCTTTGATATTGTACTTTTTCCGGAACCGCTTCTCCCTACAAGACCGTATATTTTATTTTCTTTCATCTCAAATGAAATTCCATGTAGCACATCTGAGCCGTCTATTCTATATCTGAATCTTACATTATCAAATCTTATATTACCCTGTAATCTTGGCAAATTGGATATAGCTGTTTCCGGCTTGCTTTCACTCGGTGTATTAAATATATCTCCAATTCGCTGTACTGACAGATTAGCCTGCTGATACTCCTGCCAGAGCTGTACTAGTCTGAGTACCGGTCCGCTTACTCTTCCTGACAACATTCTAAATGCCACTAACTGTCCTATACTTAAGCTTCCATCTATAACTGCTTTCGCTCCGAATACTAATATCAGCAAATCGACTACATGTTGTATAAAGTCAGCTGTTGCACTTGATGTTTGTGAAATAATTGATGTATTATATCCGGCTTTAACATAATCTGCCTGAAGGTCTCCCCATTTTTCTTCAAATTTGCCCTCTAAAGCAAAAGCTTTAATTGTCTGAATTCCGTTAATAGATTCCACAAGAAACGACTGTGCGGCTGCACCTGTCTCAAATTTTTTATCCAGACTTTTCTTAAAAAGCGGTGTTACTATAATAGAAAGTAATGCAAAAACCGGCATTGATGCTATTACAATAGCAGTTAAACTCAAGCTGTAAAAAAACATTACGACTATGTACACAATAATAAATACTAAATCAATCATTGATGACAGAGGTGTCCCTGTAAGGAAAGACCTGATTTGGTCTAATTCTCTGACCCTTGCCACAGTCTCGCCCGCCCGTCTGTTCTCAAAATACTTCAATGGCAGCGAGAATAAATGTTTAAATAACCTTGCGCTTAATGTTACATCTATCCTGTTAGTTGTGTGTACAAACAAATAAGATTTACATAAGCTGATAATCAGTTCATACACATATACGATAAAAATTCCTATAGAGATGCTGTACAGTGTATTCATTGCTCTGTGCGTAAGCACCTTATCTACTACAACCTGAGTCATAAGCGGAGTAAGAATTCCCAGAATCTGTATAACAAATACTGCTATTAATATACTTATAAACTGTCGCTTAAACTTAAGTATTGTCGGAATAAACCAGCTGAATCCGAATCGTTTTCCGGATATATCACTGCCCTTACCGGCACTTGTTGATTTCCTGCCTATTACTATACATTCTCCATTGATTTTACTCAGAAGCTCTGTCTCTGATATTTTTGTGGGACATCCATTCTTAGAATCAAGTATCATCCAATTATCTTCTTGTTTATTAAGTATCAAAATATAATTACCATCTCTGCATTCGGCAATAACCGGAACAGTTAATTTTTCAATAATTTCCCTTTTAAACTTCGTTATCTTAACTTTCAATCCCATTTGCTTCGCAGATTTGATTATTTCTAAATCTATATCTTTGGTATTTTCAAATACTTTCTCCAATTGTTCATCATTAGTCTTAACACCTAACATTCTAAGAACAACCATATAACTTAAATAAGCTGTATTATTCATTAATTTACTCCCCTCATTATTCTCCCAAAACAAAAAAAGCAACCAAGACGATATAATATCGTCTCGATTGCAACTGAACTATCATAGCATACGCTTTAGACTTCTAGCTTTGTGTCCTTACATTTCTATAAGTTTACCAGCAATATTATACTTCATAAATGTAAATTAATCAATCATCATTTGTTCTTAATCGTAAGAACTTATTTATTTCGCATTTTACTTCTATCACTAATAAGCATAACAAACATTAGAACACATGTTGCCCCTTCTGCTGCCGCATATGCCAGCCACACACCTGTCATTTCAAACAGATATGAAAGAAGAAATACGAAGCCCAGAATGAACACAAAACCTCTCGCCACAGACACAACCGCTGCCTTAACTGCCTCCTGTGTTGCGCTGAACACTCCACTCCCGACAATATTAAGCCCTGCAAAGAATATGCCTGTAAAGTACAGCTTAACTCCCATATCTGCATACACCGCCATCATCTCTGAGCCTTCACTGTTGAATATCGCCACGAATTCCTTTGAAAATGTAAACAAAATACAATACATAATTCCAGCCAGCACAAAGGCTGTTATATATCCCATTTTCTTTAACTGTAAGCAGCCTTCTCTATCACCCTTACCAAAGCATTTGCTTATAAGTGGCTGGCTTCCCTGTGCAACACCATTAAATACTGCTGTTGTAACAATCGCTATATTAGCAATAACACCATATGCAGCAACTCCGACATTTCCAGTAAGCCGAAGAATTACGAAATTAAAAGCAAGTGTAATAACTGCTGATGACATCTCTCCTACAAATGCAGATACTCCAAGCTGGCTTCCTGCCACAAGTCTCTTAACAGAAGGTCTGCACACAACCAGTCTGACACTGCTTTTCTTAGAAAAGAAATGTATACAGCATATTCCCATTCCTATAATAGGCGAAAGTGCTGTTGCAAGTGCAGCTCCTTCCATTCCAAGGTTCATTGGAAACATCAGAATATAATCAAACACTATATTAAACAGACTGCTGAAAAGTGTTGCACTCATTGCTATTTCCGGTGCCCCATCATTTCTCACAAATGCATTAGTCACATAGTTGCACATAAACATCGGTGCAAAGCACATGAATATCTTAGTGTAATTATTACCAACAAATATAATATGCTCATCAGCACCAAGAATCCTCATAATATCTTCCGAAAAGAACACACCGGCAAGAACGAATATCATACTTAACATAATGCACCATATCAACGCATTCCAGAAATATTTATCTGCATCAGCATCTTTCTTAATCTTGCCAATCGCATACCTGATAGCCGAACCAACACCAATCATCTCACCTATCGAAAATATTATGCTGTATAATGGCATAACAAGATTTAATGCTGTAAGCCCGTCCGCTCCTTTTGCAACAGATATAAAATATGAATCAGCAAGAACATAGCATGAAAATCCAATCATTCCAAGAATATTCTGCGATACATATTTTGAAAAATTCTTTCTGTTTTTCTCCCTGCTCATCTGCATCTCCTTAACCAATTAATATAAGTTACAAAAACGGCTCCCGTCGGGAGCCGCATTTACATACTATCAATAATCCTTAATAAGGATACACTAATAACATCACTATAGTCAATTACTTAGTACCGAAAATTCTGTCTCCTGCATCACCAAGTCCTGGACAGATATAAGCGTCAGCATTAAGCTCTCTGTCAAGATGTCCGACATATATCTGAACATCTGGATGTGCCTTATGAAGCCTCTCAACTCCCTCTGGGGCAGCTATGATACACATAAATTTAATCTGCTTTCCACCAACCTTCTTAATCTGATCGATAGCGTCTACTGCTGAACCACCTGTTGCAAGCATTGGGTCTGTTACAACAATAGTTCTCTCCTCAATTGGGTGTGGAAGCTTGCAGTAATATGGTACTGGCTCATGCGTTTCTTCATTACGATACATTCCGATATGTCCAACCTTAGCTGTTGGTACAAGTGAAAGTACACCTGGAACCATACCAAGACCTGCTCTTAAGATAGGAACGATTGCAAGCTTACGTCCTGAAATCATAGGTGTCATACAAGTCTCAATAGGTGTCTCAATCTCAACATCTTCTGTTGGAAGATCTGATAAAGCTTCAAACCCTTCAAGCATTGCTATCTCCTCAACGAGCTTTCTGAATTCATTAGTTCCTGTCTTCTTATCTCTAAGAATTGAAATCTTATGCTGGATAAGTGGATGTGTAAATATAGTCACATTCTTCTCATTCTCAAAATCCATCATTATTAAGTACCTCCAAATTTTATTGTTAATTAGTATTGTAATCTGATATTATTCAGCGTCTTCTGACTCTTCCTTTTCTGATTCTTCTTTTTCAGAGTCTGTGTTCATGACATAAACTCCACGGCTGCTGTCACCTGCTGGATTCTTACCGAACTCATAATCATTGCCAGGTAATATAGCATTAAGAAGAATACCTGCTATAGCAGCGATTGCGAGAGCTGTAAGTGTTATAGATGTTCCGCCGATTGTAAATGTAAGTCCGTCACCAAAACCTAAACCACATACGAATATTACACCTGCAATAATAAGGTTTCTTGACTTAGTAAGATCAACCTTGTTCTCAACAACATTTCGTACACCAATAGCTGATATCATACCATAAAGCATGAATGATACACCACCAATAATTGCTGTTGGCATAGTTGATATAACTGATGAGAACTTAGGTATGAACGAAAGTATAATTGCAAATACTGCTGCAATTCTGATTACTCTTGGATCATATACCTTAGAAAGTTCAAGGACTCCCGTGTTCTCACCATATGTAGTATTAGCCGGACCACCAATTGCTCCTGCAAATGCTGTGGCAACACCATCCCCGATAAGTGTTCTGTGAAGTCCCGGATCTGCTAAGTAGTTTTCTTCAACTGTGGCAGAAATAGCTGACATATCTCCGATATGTTCCATCATTGTTGCAATAGCAATAGGTGCCATTACAAGAATTGCTGTTACATCAAATTTCATTAATTGAAACTTTGGAATTCCAATCCAGTCTGAAGAAGCTATTGCTGAGAAATTAAGTATTGCTGAACCATCAGGATTATGTACCCCACATGCATTAAGGATAAGTGCAAATACATATGAAATTACTACACCCATAAGAATAGGAATAATCTTGAAAAGTCCTCTGCCCCATATATTAAATATAATAATTACGGCAAGTGCAACAAATGCAAGTAACCAGTTAGTTGAAGCATTTGAAATAGCTGAACCTGCAAGTGAAAGACCAATACAGATAATGATAGGTCCAGTAACTACAGGTGGAAGGAATTTCATAACTCTGTTGGCTCCGACAAGCTTGATTATAAGTGCAAGTATGAAGTAAAGCATTCCGGCAACGAATATACCACCACATGCATAAGCAGCCTTATCATTAGCTGACATAGTGGCATACATACCGCTGTCAAGATTAGCTACTGTGTAGAATCCACCAAGGAAAGCAAAGGAAGATCCCAAGAATGCAGGTACCTTAAACTTAGTACACAAATGAAATATCAATGTACCAAAACCTGCACAGAAAAGTGTTACTGATACAGACAGACCTCTGGTAAGCTCCTCACCACAGGCAGCCTGAAAATATCCTGATACCAGAATAGGTACAAGGATGGTTGCGCCAAACATGGCAAACATGTGCTGAATACCAAGAATCAGCATCTTCGCTTTACCAAGCTGTCTGGCATCGCGAATAGGTTCCATTTTCTTTTGTTCCATAATACGCTCCAATAAATATAATTTTATATAATTATAATGCAAGTATTGATTAAGAGCAATGAGAAATTATTCCTTTTAAACATTTAATGGGACATGAAAAGCTTTCGCTTTCCATGCCCCAAAACTCATATTATAGTCTGAACTTGTAATTATTTCTCTTCTGCAATAGCAGCCTGAGCTGCTGCAAGTCTTGCAATAGGTACTCTGAATGGTGAGCAGCTCACATAATCAAGACCGATCTTGTGGCAGAATGCAACTGATGAAGGATCTCCACCATGCTCTCCGCAGATACCAATATGAAGATTAGGATTAACTGGTCTTCCAAGCTTTATTGTCATCTCCATAAGCTTACCAACACCATTCTGGTCAAGCTTTGCAAATGGATCATTCTCAAATATCTTAGAATCATAATAAGCGCTAAGGAACTTACCGGCATCATCTCTTGAGAAACCGAATGTCATCTGTGTAAGATCATTAGTACCGAAACAGAAGAAATCTGCTTCCTTGGCAATCTCATCAGCGGTAAGTGCTGCTCTTGGAATCTCTATCATTGTGCCAACCTCATATTCAAGGTCGATTCCTGCTGCCTTAATCTCCTCATCTGCTGTCTCAACAACAATTTTCTTTACATACTTTAATTCCTTAACCTCACAGATAAGAGGAATCATTATCTCTGGCTTAACATTCCAGTCCGGATGCGCCTTCTTGACATTGATTGCTGCTCTGATTACAGCTTTTGTCTGCATCTTTGCAATCTCAGGATATGTTACTGCCAAACGGCATCCTCTGTGTCCCATCATAGGATTAAATTCATGGAGACTTGCAATGATATTCTTAATAGTCTCTACTGACTTGCCCTGTGCATCAGCTAACTTCTTAATATCCTCTTCCTCAGTAGGAACGAATTCATGAAGAGGTGGATCAAGGAATCTTATTGTTACAGGATTACCCTCAAGAGCCTCATAAAGAGCTTCAAAATCTCCCTGCTGATATGGCAAGATTTTATCGAGCGCTGCCTCTCTTTCTTCTACAGTATCAGAACATATCATTTCTCTGAATGCGGCAATTCTGTCTTCTTCAAAGAACATATGCTCAGTACGGCAAAGTCCGATACCTTCTGCACCAAGCTCTCTCGCTTTCTTGGCATCCTTAGGAGTATCAGCATTGGTACGAACCTTTAACTTTCTGTACTTATCTGCCCACTCCATAACTCTTCCGAACTCTCCTGCAATCTTGGCATCAACTGTAGGAATCTGTCCGTCATATATATTACCAGTTGTACCATCAATAGAGATGTAATCTCCTTCATGATATTCCTTACCTGCAAGTGTGAACTTCTTATTCTCCTCATCCATGGCAATGTCTCCGCATCCAGATACACAGCATGTTCCCATACCTCTCGCAACAACAGCTGCATGGCTTGTCATACCGCCTCTTACAGTGAGGATACCCTGTGAAGCCTTCATACCTGTGATATCTTCCGGTGAAGTCTCAAGTCGTACAAGAACAACCTTCTCTCCTCTTGCGTTCCATGCTTCTGCATCCTCCGCAGAGAATACAATCTTACCGCAGGCAGCTCCCGGAGATGCTCCAAGTCCTCTTCCTGCCGGTGTTGCAGCCTTAAGTGCAGCCGCATCAAACTGTGGATGAAGAAGTGTATCAAGATTACGAGGATCAATCATCGCAACTGCTTCCTTCTCTGTTCTCATCCCCTCATCAACAAGATCGCATGCAATCTTTAAAGCTGCCTGTGCTGTTCTCTTACCATTACGGGTCTGTAACATGAATAACTTACCATGTTCTACAGTGAATTCCATATCCTGCATATCTCTGTAATGTTCTTCCAGAGTTGCACACACCTTCTTAAACTGTTCAAATGCTTCAGGGAACTTCTCACTCATCTCTGAAATATGCATAGGAGTTCTCACTCCGGCAACAACATCTTCGCCCTGTGCGTTAGTGAGGAATTCTCCAAAAAGTCCCTTTGCTCCTGTAGCCGGGTCTCTTGTAAATGCAACACCTGTTCCGCAGTCATCGCCCATATTACCGAATGCCATAGACTGAACATTAACTGCTGTTCCCCATGAATAAGGAATATCATTATCTCTTCTGTAAACATTAGCTCTTGGGTTGTCCCATGAACGGAATACAGCCTTAATAGCACCATAGAGCTGTTCCTTAGGATCATCCGGGAAGTCACTTCCAATCTTCGCCTTGTACTCAGCCTTAAACTGTGTTGCAAGTTCCTTAAGGTCATCAGCAGTAAGGTCAACATCCAGCTTAACTCCTCTGTCAGCCTTCATCTTATCGATTAATTCCTCAAAGTACTTCTTACCAACTTCCATAACAACGTCGGAATACATCTGGATAAATCTTCTGTAGCAGTCCCATGCCCATCTTGGATTACCAGATTTCTCTGCAATTACATTAACAACATCTTCATTAAGTCCAAGATTCAGAATAGTATCCATCATACCTGGCATAGAAGCTCTCGCACCTGAACGTACTGAAACCAGAAGTGGATTTTCCTTATCTCCAAACTTCTTGCCTGTAATCTGCTCCATCTTTTCAATGTGCTCATTAATCTGTCCCATGATCTCGTCATTGATCTCTCTACCATCCTCGTAATACTGGGTACAAGCTTCTGTTGTAATAGTAAATCCCTGTGGAACAGGAAGACCTATATTAGTCATCTCTGCCAGATTAGCCCCCTTACCGCCAAGAAGCTCACGCATATCTGCATTACCCTCTGTGAACAAATACACCCATTTCTTCATAACAAAACCTCCATATTTCGTATTCAGTTATTCACGCTGTCCATTACTATTAGCTTGTTAAAATTATAACATCTTAATCGTTTTCGTGCAACAACAAATGTATTAATTTTAATACAATTTTATATACAAGCCTTACATTTACATAATATGTCATTTGTGGGAGAATATTCATGCTGTTTGAAATGTATCAGCATCAATACTGGTGCCGTTCCAAAAACATAATAAAAGGAGGACTTTTCTATGACTTCTATGCCTAAAGATCCAGTTATGCTTCTTAGCTTTATCAACACACAGCTTCGTGATAACTACAATACATTAGAGGAATTATGCCATTCATACATGGTATCCGAGAAAGATATAACTGATAATTTAAAGACTATTAATTACGAATACAATAGTGAAAAGAACCAGTTTGTTTAGATTTAGAATAGAAATGAAGAAACTGCCGGACCGAATAAAAAACAGGTGTAATATATAAGTCTTCCTTATACATTACACCTGTCATACTTAATTCTTTATCACCATAATCCGATTATCCTGGTGGCTTACTTCTGTCTCGCAGCGGCTCTGGCTGTCAGCTTTCCATCTACAAGATCAATAACAATATCATCACCTGTATTGATATTGCCTGCCAGTATTAACTTGGCTGCCAGTGTTTCCACTGTCTTCTGGACATATCTCTTAAGTGGTCTTGCACCATACATTGGGTCAAATCCGTTCTCAACAATAAAGTCCTTGGCTGCATCTGTAAGAACAATCTCAAGCTCCTTATCTGCAAGTCTCTTGTTAACATCTGCAACTAAAAGATTAATGATATTGCTGATATTATCCTTAGTAAGAGGCTTGAACATAATTATCTCATCAAGACGATTAAGGAATTCTGGTCTGAAATGATTCTTTAAATCACCCATAACAGCTTCCTCTGCCTCTGGCTTAATTGAACCATCCGGATTAATACCTTCAAGCAGATATGAAGAACCAATGTTACTTGTCATTATGATTATAGTGTTCTTGAAATCCACAGTTCTTCCCTGTGAATCTGTGATACGGCCATCATCAAGTACCTGTAAGAGAACATTGAATACATCTGGATGTGCCTTCTCAACCTCATCAAAAAGAACAACTGAATATGGTTTTCTTCTTACAGCTTCTGTAAGCTGTCCACCTTCATCATAACCTACATATCCTGGAGGCGCTCCGATAAGTCTGGATACGGAATACTTCTCCATGTACTCGGACATATCAAGTCTTACTATATTAGATTCATCATCAAACAGACTCTCAGCCAGTGCCTTTGCAAGCTCTGTCTTACCTACACCTGTAGGTCCTAAGAACAGGAATGAACCAATTGGCTTAGTCGGATCTTTAATACCAGCCTTAGACCTTATGATTGCTTCTGTTACCTTAGTAACGCCTTCGTCCTGACCAATAACTCTCTTGTGAAGCTGTTCATCAAGATTAAGAGTTTTCTGTCTCTCAGACTCACTTAACTTGCTAACCGGAATACCAGTCCATCTTGATATAATCTTGGCAATCTCTTCCTCAGTAACACTTTCATGGACAAGGCTCATATCTCTGTTACTTGACTTCTTCTCAGCTTCTTCCAAAGCCTTCTGTGCCTGTGGAAGCTTGCCATACTGAAGTTCTGCTGCCTTATTAAGATCATATTCTCTCTTAGCCTGTGCTATCTGGGTATTAATCTGGTCAATCTCTTCCTTTAACTTGCTTACCTGGTCAACAGAAGATTTCTCGCTGTCCCATTTAGCTTTCTGTATATTAAAATCAGACCTTAATTCAGATAATTCCTTCTGTAATGCATCAAGTCTTTCTTTACTGAGGTTATCTGTCTCTTTCTTAAGAGCAGCCTCCTCAATCTCAAGCTGCATAATCTTTCTTTTCTTCTCATCAAGTTCGGCAGGCATTGAATCAAGTTCAGTCTTAATCATTGCACATGCCTCATCTACAAGGTCAATAGCCTTATCTGGCAGGAATCTGTCTGAAATATATCTGTCTGACAAAGTAGCTGCACTTACAAGTGCGCCATCTGTAATCTTAACTCCATGGAACACTTCATATCTATCCTTAAGACCTCTAAGGATTGAGATAGTATCCTCAACTGTAGGCTCATCAACCATAACCGGCTGGAATCGTCTTTCAAGTGCCGGGTCTTTCTCAATATACTCTCTATGCTCATCAAGAGTTGTAGCACCTATACAATGAAGTTCACCACGGGCAAGCATAGGCTTTAACATATTGCCTGCGTCCATAGCACCTTCTGTCTTACCTGCACCGACAATAGTGTGAATCTCATCAATAAACAGGATTATCTGTCCTTCAGATTTCTTAACCTCGTCAAGTACAGCCTTAAGTCTTTCCTCGAATTCACCACGATACTTTGCACCTGCAACAAGTGCACCCATATCCAGTGCGAAAAGCTTCTTATCCTTTAATCCTTCTGGAACATCTCCCCTTACAATTCTCTGTGCAAGTCCTTCAACAACTGCTGTTTTACCAACACCTGGCTCACCGATAAGAACGGGATTATTCTTCGTCTTACGGGAAAGGATTCTTATTACATTTCTGATTTCATTATCCCTGCCGATAACCGGGTCAAGCTTTCCGTCCTTAGCTCTTTCTACAAGGTCTGTAGCATATTTGCTGAGAGTATCATAGGTTGCCTCCGGATTATCCGAAGTAACACTCTGGTTGCCTCTTACTGTGGCAAGTGCTGACAGGAATGATTCCCTGTTAATTCCATATGTCTTAAAAAGCTGCTTTATGCCCTTGTTAGGTGCTGCAATCATCGCAAGCATAAGATGCTCAACAGAAACATATGCATCCCCCATTCTCTTTGCTTCATCTTCTGCATTTACTAAAACCTTATTAAGATCATTGCTTACATAAAGCTGTACATTTCCTGAAACCTTATTCTTCTGGCTAAGCAGAGTCTCAATATTCTTAATAAATGTGTCCTTATCGATTCCCATCTTCTCTATCAGGCTCGCGATAAGACTATCTTCTATAGTTAAGAGACTGTACAGAAAATGTTCCTGATCAATCTCCTGATTACCATAATCGTAGGCAATCTTCTCGCACTGGTTAACAGCCTCAATAGACTTCTGTGTAAATTTATTAATGTTCATACGATTACCTCCTTCTATTACAATGAATGCTTAACTTCACTGTTTATCTATTGTTTTCCTCTTACAATTGATGTTATACATCTCATTGTTAGCACTGTCAAGAGATGAGTGCTAATGATTTTATTAAAAAAATATAAAGCCAGCAAAATACTGACTTCTTCATTACATGCATCCTCAAACACCTATTAATAACACAGAAACATCATTAACATTTGTTCCTGTTGGACCTGTTATGATAAGTCCATCTGTTAATCTGAGTGCATTATAAGCGTCATTATTCTTAAGTACGTCAAATATATCTATGCTATTATTTTTCAGGACATTTGCAGTATCGCCATCGCAATATCCACCAGCGGCATCAGTTGGTCCGTCCGTTCCATCACTGCCTATGCTGAATACAGCAACATCTGGCATATCTTTTATTCCATCTGCTGCCGATAATGCAATCTCCTGATTTCTTCCTCCTTTACCATGACCTGTAATATTAACTATCGTCTCTCCACCAGCTATATATGCAAGTTTCTTATCACTCTTATAATATGTTTTTGCAATTGATGCAAGAAAGCTTCCTGCTTCTTTTGCCTCACAACATAACTGATCCGTAAGTATTACTGGCTGATATCCATATTTTAAACATTCTGATGCAACAACTTTGCATAATTCACGTACACTTCCGTTAATATATGTTGTAACATTATTAAGCTGCTTTGGCGTTTCTGTATCCATTAATTTTCTGGCGTCTTCGCTAAGTTTAATATTATATTTATCCACAATATGCCTTGCTTCTTCGCAAGTTGACAAATCCGCACATGCCGGACCTGATGCTATCATATCCAGCGGATCTCCAAGTATATCCGATAACACTATTGACACAACCTGCGCAGGCTCGCACATTTTAGCAAATCTTCCACCCTTTACTTCCGATAAACGTTTTCTTATTGTGTTTATTTCAACAATATCTGCGCCACATACAAGTAACTGATTAGTTATATCCTGTAATTCTTTTTCTGTAATCTGAGGCTTTTCAAATAATGCACTTCCACCACCTGACAAAAGAAACAGAACTGTATCACCTTCCGAAAGATTCCCCACCATATCAATTACCTTCTGCGTTGCTATGAATGAATTCACATCTGGCACAGGATGACCCGCTTCAAAACATTCTATATTCTTAATAGGAGCTTTTACATGTCCATACTTTGTTATTACAATTCCCTTATTTATTCTCTCGCCCAGGCAATCACTGGCTGCATTAGCCATCTGCCATGCTGCTTTTCCTACTGACACAAGAATAACTTTCCCCTCAAATTCAATATTATCAAGTGTCTTTCTGACTGCCTCATCAGGGAGGACTCGCTTTATTGTCTCATTAATTATATTATCTGCAATCATTCTTAGTTCTTTATTCATAAGTTTCTCCTTCAACATAATCTGCTGATTTACTATTCTGAAAAATATAATAAGCGTTCCTCTATTAAATTCAAGTAGATAAATATTATTTTTCTGCATTTTTTATTTACCTTTGTAATATTTATACCTTTTTTCCATGAAAATATGTTATTATATAGAAAAACAGATTCGGGGTAATTATATAATGAAACAATCAGAAAGATGTAATATAGATATTCGACAGATATGTTCATTGCTGCTGTTAATGATAATAACTGTCCTGACTATATATCTATATAATACAACTCAGTTTAAAAGCCTTGGCTTTGACAACGATTCTCTTTCAGTTATAAAAGATAATTTTACACTTATATACAATTCAAAAGAAAAAAATGTTTCACTTCCTTTTAACCTTAATGAAAAATCATACGATATTGTTATTCAGAGACATTTTTCAAAGGACGAACTTTCTGGTGGATATATATCTTTCTATGCCTATAATCCGGCATGCAATATATATATAAACAACCAGCTTATACTACATGAAGACTCTTCCTATGATACTCTGAATCTCGCAAATCCTTCACACTGGTATTGTTTTGAAGTTCCTGATGGAGATTTTGACCTGACAATTAATATGCACAACAATTTAAAGTTAAGCACCATATTTGAATTATACAGTGGTTCAAAAAGCGCAATACTTTTCAACATCATTAAAAAAAATGTTCTTTCAATTGTACTGAGTTTTATTACAATAATTATTGGTGCTGGTCTTGTTATTGGTTCTGTTTTTATAAAAGGAAAACTTTCCAACAGATTGCGCTGGCTTGGAATTACATCCATTGATAGTGCCATATGGGTTTATTCTTTATCGGATTCTTCCCAGTTAATTATTAATAAGACTTCTGTTATAGCTTTACTTGGATATTGTTCTTTCTTTATGCTGCCTTTACTTGTAACCGGATTTTTGCTAACATATGACGCCTTTAAAAATATGGTATTTGTCCGGATATTTTACTGGTCTGAATTTGCAGCTATAGTAATCATATTCATGATGCAATTTCTAAATATAATACAATGGACTGATCTGCTTATCGTTGTACACATAGAAGTAATAACTATAATTCTGGTTATCCTTATAAGCTTCATAAGAAACATAAGGCACAAAATTTCTGATGATAACAGCATATATTGTGCGCTTATTATTATTGGTGCATTTATTTTTACAGATATCGCAAGATATTATATTTCAAAGCCTGCAGATGGAATGATTAAATATTCAACATATGGATTAATAATTCTGTTAATGTACCTTACTTATTCCGTTATTCATATGATTACCAAAAGTTCTCTTCAGGAAGCCAAGAATGCAGTTTATCGCGAACTTGCATTTAAAGATGCCATGACTCAGCTTGAGAACCGTTCTGCGTATGAACTTAAAATTACTGAATTAAGAAATAATAATTGTTCTTCCGGATTTATACTAATAGCCGATCTTAATAATCTTAAATTAATTAATGACAGCTATGGACATCAATTTGGAGATGATGCAATAACCAGAACTGCTTCTCTTCTGCTCAGATTTTTTTCAGATTGTGCTCATTGCTATAGGACTGGCGGTGATGAATTCTGCATTATTTCAGATAAACACTCTGATAAAGAACTAAATCATGTGATTAGTGACTTTCAGAATGCAGCTAAAGATGAAGAAGCATTGCTAAGTTATCCATATTCAATAGCTATCGGTTATGGCAATATCAATGCAGATGGCATTGATGAATGTATCAAATCTGTAGATGCCGCCATGTACAAAAACAAATATGACAGTAAAAAGGGACGTGCAGATTAATAATATTGAATAAATCAGACATTTCAGGTTCATAATTATTACTATAATTTCAAACATAAAGGAGAATTTTATGAGTAATAATATGGATCTGGAATATGATATGTTCTGTTACCAGTGTGAACAGACTGCTGGTGGAAAAGGCTGCACCAAGCTTGGTGTATGTGGAAAAACTCCCGAAATAGCTAATCTTCAGGATTTACTTATTTATCAGTTAAAAGGAATCAGCTTTTATGCAAAACATCTTTTAGATTCTGGACTTAATATTGATAAAAGCATTGTAAGTTTTATTGAAAACTGTCTCTTTACAACTCTTACCAATGTTAATTTTAATGTGGATGACCATATCCACCTTCTTAAACAATCCCGTGATATTAAGAACAGCCTCAAAAATATGGTAGGCATAACCGATTACGTCACTCCCGCTGCTGCATATGAACTACCCGAAACAAAAGCAGATATGCTTCGTGACGCACCAATTGCAGGCATAATGTATGATAAGGGATTAGACCCTGATATCCGTTCTTTAAGACAGACAATTCTTTATGGGCTTAAAGGAATAAGTGCCTATAGCCATCAGGCAAGAGAGCTTTCCTATTACAGTGACAATGTCGATAATTTCTATATCACGGCACTTGAAGCAATTACCGACAACACACTTACTGTAGAGGAACTTATCCGTCTTACACTTAAAACCGGAGATATGGCTATTGAAATTATGAAAAAGCTTGATGAAGCAAATACCACTATATATGGCAATCCAACACCACACTCAGTTAATGTCCATATTAAAAAAGGTCCGTTTATTATTGTATCTGGTCATGATCTTAAAGATCTTGAAATGCTATTAAAGCAGACCGAGGGGCTTGGTATTAATATATATACCCATGGAGAAATGCTCCCCTCTCATGGTTATGATGGTCTTAAAAAATATGCACATCTTGTTGGTAACTTTGGTGGAGCATGGCAGGATCAGCAGAAACAGTTTGATAATCTTCCCGGCTGTATTTTAATGACTACCAACTGTCTTATGCGCCCAAGAGACACCTATAAAGACAGAATATATTCCACTAATGTTGTTGGCTGGGATGGAATCAAATATATAGAAAAAAAGGCTGACGGAGAAAAAGATTTTTCTGAGATCATAAATCAATCTCTTGAACTCGGAGGGTTCACTGAAGATCAGGAAGTTAAAGAAATTCTTGTAGGCTTTGGACATGAATCTGTGCTTTCACATGCCAGCGAACTAGTTGAGGGTGTAAAATCAAAACAGATAAGACATTTCTTCCTCATAGGCGGCTGTGACGGTGCAAGACCAGGCAGAAGCTACTTTACTGATTTTGCAACAATGGTTCCTGATGACTGCATGATTCTTACTCTGGCATGTGGTAAATATCGTTTTAACAAGCTTGATTTCGGTACTGTTGCCGGTCTTCCAAGACTTCTTGATATTGGTCAATGCAATGATGTGTATTCTGCAATTCTTATTGCAAACGCTCTTGCCGATGCATTCAATACAGACGTTAATAGTCTTCCATTATCACTTATTGTTTCGTGGTATGAACAGAAAGCTGTAGCTGACCTTCTTGCACTGTTAAGTCTCGGCATCAAAAAGATATATCTGGGACCTACCCTGCCGGCATTCATAAGTCCAAATGTATTACAATATCTTGTTGACACATTTCAGTTACAGCTTATAAGCAACCCTGAAGATGATATCAAAACATGTCTTGGACAGGCTGTTTAATACATCTTCATATAATTTGCGGTGCCCTTATAAACTAAACGAAACGATATATAAGTTCATGTAGTTCAGGCACGCTTTCGCTGCTTTCACCTCACAACGGATACTAAATTCGTGCTTTGCACTCATTAAGTACCAGCGGGCTCAAAGCACCTGAAACTACATGAACTTATATATCGTCTTAACATAGAAAAAAGGGCACGGCACTAATTTCTTAGTGCTCCAGCCCCTTCTAATACTCTATAACTCTGCTAACCCTGCAAGCGCAACATATTTCTCTGATACTGTAAACCATGTTGGAAAATCTGTTATTCCTGACTGAGGAAGATTAAAAATTCTCTGAAACTCTTTAACTGCAGCAGCTGTCTGCTCGCCATATATTCCATCTACACTAAGAACTGGTATCGATTTATAATATTCTCCAATCAGGTTAAGCTGTTCCTGAAGCTGTCTTACTTTTTGCCCTGATGAACCGATATCTAAATTCATTCCCGGCCATGAATATGGTATTCCACTTATCTGCTCTGCTTCATTAATATACACATCCTGGCCATAATAATACCTTAATATCTCTATAGATGAATAATTCTGGTCTCCAAGATACTTACTTCCCCATTGAGAAAGCCTGTTAGGACATGTTACCCTTTTTCCATCGCAATACTGTGTAAGTATCGGCTGTTTTACATTTGGTCTTGATATGTAATTGTCAAATATATCATCTACTACCTGTGATATACTTTCAAATACATTTCTCCCATTAACCCATTTCTGATCATATGCAGTTGATGACGTTATTGTAAAGTCATAAAACTTATTCCTATACCATTCGGTATATACACGATTAAGCGTAAATGACATTATTGCAAGCACATTAGCCTGTATAGTCTGCCTTGACCATGTTGAATATATTTCCGAGCTGGCAACATTTTTGATATAATCTTTATAAGTTACATAATAATTGTCAGCCGAAGAATCCATTGGGGGTCCATCATGCACGACTATAATCTCTGGTACAACAACCCTGTCAAGAACGATCTCTCCCGACTGTCCCATTGGTTTTATCTCCGCCTCATCTATTTTAGGTGGATAATCTCCATATAAAGTATTAACTGGAATTACAATATTATCATCCACATTATTCTCCATATTTTCTCTACTGGTCATCCTTATATTCTGAAGACTGATTTCTCCTGAAAACATATCACTTCCTGACACATTGACATCGCAATATCCTGGTGCAGTAACCCTTATATCATATTCAGAAAATGGCTGTCTGTTTCCTGGCTCCATGCTATATTCAATAGGAGGTGCGCTTAGATCATTAAACATTGCTATTCCATCTGAATCAGTAGTAATCTCTCCAACTTCATTGTCAGGATTACCTGTATATGATATTCTGACAACTGCACCTTTTACTGGCACATTTTCATAATTCACAACGCTTACTTTAAGTCTTCCCTTATCTATATTTCCTTCTGGCACTTCAAATGTATGTACATATCCAACATTCATAATTAAACCTCATTAACGTCTTAAAATACTTATATGATGTTGGTACATAAAATATGCATTTTGCATACAATATTATGATCAATCTATACGGAGATATTATGGCTAAATATAAAATTGCTATAGATGCCGGTCACGGAGGCGGCGATTATGGTGCTACTTATAATGGAAGAGCTGAAAAAGATGATAATTTAAAGCTTGCACTTGCTGTTGGAAATATTCTTGAAAAAAATGGTGTTGATGTTGTATACACAAGAACAACAGATGAATACGAAACCCCTTTCAAAAAGGCCACAGATGCAAATGAAGCTAATGCAGATTATTTTGTTTCTATACACAGAAATTCTTCTCCAACGCCTAATCAGTACTCTGGAGTAGAAAGTCTGGTATATAACAATTCTGGCATCAGATCAACTATAGCAACGGACATCAATTCAGAACTTGAGAAAGCAGGTTTTAAAAATCTGGGGATTACTGAGCGTCCCAATCTCGTAGTCCTTAAGCGAACACATATGCCAGCTGTTCTTGTTGAAGCCGGTTTTATAAATAATGATAAAGACAATGAACTTTTCGATAAAAACTTCGATAAAATTGCAAATGCAATTGCAGATGGCATTCTTAAAGCTTTAGGTATTTCACCATTCCAAACAACATCTCCATCAGTTAATTCGGCATCAACTGATTCTGATTATAACTCAGACAACTACACTAATAATAATAATGAGAAGATTTGTAAAAAAAGTCATGATGAAAATAACAGAATTTGTAATAAAAAATATACCGGAAGCTGTACATGCGAAGATAACTATGAACCAGTAGCACTGTATCGCGTACAGGTCGGTGCATACAAAAACAAAGACAATGCCGACAGAATGTTAAATTCCCTGCTCGTAGAAGGTTTTCCGGCATTTATTATATATGAAGACGATTACTATAAAGTACAGGTTGGTGCATTCCGTATTTTATCCAACGCTATTAAAATGGAGCAGAAACTGCGCCGCTTCAGATACAGTACCTATATTGTATATTCATAAAGCTAAGGGACTGTCGCCCTAAGAAATTCGTTAAAGCGACAGTCCCACATATTAATATTAATAAATTATACCTGATTAATTCTTTGTGAATATATCTGAATATCCATCTGAAGTAAGCGTAAGGGTTTTACCACTTATTGTATATGTATACTCTGTTGGATCAGATACAGATCCCATATATTCCATAGTAATTGTTAACTTACCATCCTTTGCAGCATATGTTGCATTAACTGTTGTGCCATCAGATGCAATAGTACCCTTGCCATCAGCATTAATTGTCAATATTGTAGTAGATGTACCTATTGTTTCTGTCCATGTTCCAACAAGACTGCTGTCAACAGTACCAGTTGTTGTAGTTGTACCTGCTGCGCCTGTTGTTCCTGTTGTTCCTGTTGTTCCTGTTGTTCCTGTTGTTCCTCCATTTGTTGGAGTTATTGTTGTACCAGTACCTGTCAATGAGCCAAACATCTGCTTATAAAGATCATCTCCTAAAATCTTTGAGAAAACATTAGCATTCTGTACAAGTTCCATAGAAAGTGCTGTCTGCTGGGCACTTGTCATATTATATACATTAACCGGATTGCTGAAATTAGATGATGTATACTTCATAGAACTGAATTCCTTCTGGGAATAATCTCCTGTCACCTTGAAATCAGCCTTAACACCATCAGCAAGCATATTCATTGATAAATCATTAATAGTTACTGTATTACCTGATAATGAGCAGTCAAGTCCCATATTAAGATATTCTGTTCCCTGCTTCATCTCAAATGCAACTGCTGAATTGTTATCTCTATTCTGGATTGTATACTTTAATGTAGCATCATCTGCTTCTGCTTCAACAACGACGTAATCTGAAGGATTCTTATCTCCAATAAATGCAACTGAGAATGTTCCAGATGTTGTTGAATCAATATCAGAAAGATTCATGGCAACTCTTACAATATCGTCATCATCATCAACATACATTGAGAACTTAACTGGTGTCATTCCCTTAATAGAATCTGCAATTGTACTCTTAAGTGAATCCTGTGTATATCCAGCTATAGAAAGCATTGACATATATGATGATGTTGCTGAATCTGCATATAAAGCATCAATTGCTGCATCACAAGCTGCCTTAACTGCTGCTTCATTTACTGTTACGCTATATTCTTTTACCTTGATATCACCATTCTGTGAATTGTATGTAAGACTATCATTCTTATCATACTGACAATTCTCAGCAAATGCATCAATTCCCTTAGCTAATGCTCTTGCAGCAGCCTTAGCAGGCTCCTTATACTGCTCAACATCACCTGTTCCAGAGAACATTGACAAATATCCTGAGATATCACTAAAGTCTGAATAGTAACTAATATCTGAATCCTTAGCAAGCTGTGCTACAGACATGCTGAATGACTCACTAAACAATTCTGGAACCTTAAAATATACTGTTGTTCCATCTGTATAAAATGAAACTGTAAGTAATGAAGTACTTCCATTCTGAAGCTTTAATTCTCCAGCTGCTTTATCTGAAAGTGTATCTACCTGAACATCATAGTATAAAGTATCTGCTTTTACATACTTAGTATAATCTTCTCCATCTACAGATACAGAATCGAACTTAAATGTTCCTGAGAATTCTGTCTTATCAGATACTGATGTTGTTGAAAGATTATTAAAAAGCTTATCTACTGAATCCTCAAGAGATGCTCCAACTTTCTTAACCGCTTCTATCGCATGCTTATCTTCTGAATTACTCTTTAACTTTGGTAAGAATATAACAAGAAGAACTGCTGCTACAACTGCTACTGCAGCTACGATTGCTGCAACAATTGGCCACTTTTTCTTTTTCTTAGGAACTGGAACACCCTGTGGTGCTTCCTGATATCCAGGAGCTGCTGCATTATATCCAAACTGTGGCTGACCAGCACCAAACTGTGGCTGCTGATATCCAAACTGTGGCTGTACCGGTGTTTCCTGTACTGGCTCTACCGGTGTCTCCTGTACTGGTGTCTCCTGTACCGGCTGTACTGGTGTTTCCTGTACTGGCTGTACTGGTGTTTCCTGTACCGGCTGTACTGGTGTTTCCTGTACTGGCTCTACCGGTGTCTCCTGTACTGGCTGTACTGGTGTTTCCTGTACTGGTGTCTCAACAGGCTTTGTTGTTTCTGCCTGAACATTCTGTGGAGCTGCTAATGGAGTTCCACATTTAGGACAAAATTTTGCTGTCCCTGCATTATATCCGCATTTTGTGCAAAACATAATTCTTCCCCTCTCTTATTTTTTTAATTATACTATCAGATATGATTAATATTTTCAATATAAAACATTTATAAAAAAGACTTCTCAAACGTATCAAAATATGCACGATATTAATAATTTATGCTTTTTTATATTCCCTGAACTCATAACATACATCAAAATATGTATGTTCATCACTCGTTCTCGTAACACTCCATTCAGGTAATTTATCAAGATCCGGCATATAAGAATCAGCATCATACTTATAATCTATGTATGTAATGTGTGCCGTATCGCAGTATGGCAGAAACTGTTCAAATACTGATGCTCCACCTATAACATATATATCTGAGGATTCATACTCTTTAGTGTATTCCAATACCTCTTCTACTGAGTGCGCAACCTTTACATTATCATTCTTATATGTTTTATCTCTTGTAAGGACAATATTTTCACGTTCTATAAGCGATGTTTTCTCTGATATATTCTCAAATGTCTTACGTCCCATAATGGCAGCTTTCCCAACTGTTTCCATTCTGAAAAGCTTGATATCTTCAGGGATATTCACAAGAAGCCTTCCGCCTCTTCCTATAGCCCAGTTCTTATCAACCGCTGCAATTAGATTCATATCTACAACTTCCCTTCTATTTCCTTAGGAACATATGCAAGTACTTTTATTCCTGATTCAGTATATTCTTCACTTTCAAGTTGTCCGTACTCTCTTATTAGCTGGATCTTACCAGCCTCGCTATAAGGAAATACTCTCTCAATCCTTATTCTGCTTAAAAGTATAATATCCTGAAGGCACTGTTTGAAATCCTCAAGTCCTGTTCCCCTTATAGCTGATACGTTATATGTATAATCAGCTTTTAAATCTTTAGCAACAGGCTTCTGTTCAAAGCAATCGCATTTGTTAAAAAGTGTTATTACTGGCTTGTCTCCAACTCCCAGTTGTTTAAGCGTTGCATACACAGTTGTCATCTGCTGCTCATAATCAGGATTGGACACATCCACAACATGCACAATAATATCAGCATATTTGGCTTCTTCCAGTGTACTTTTAAATGCCTCTATAAGATTATGCGGAAGCTTTCTTATAAAACCAACAGTATCAGTAAGTAGTATTTTTTCTCCATTAGGTAGTTCTAATGCTCTGGTGGTAGGATCAAGTGTCGCAAAAAGCTTATCTTCTGACAGCACTCCTGCATCAGTCAGTTTATTAAGAAGAGTTGATTTACCAGCATTAGTATAACCAACTATTGCTGCAACAGGAGTAGATGCTTTAGACCTTTTCTCCCGCTGCACATCCCTGTGTGCTTTCATTTCTTTTAAATCAGCTGACAACTTAGATATTCTGTCACGTATAAGTCTTCTGTCAGTCTCTATCTTTTTCTCTCCAGGTCCTCTTGTACCAATACCACCACCAAGTCTTGACATGGAAGTTCCAAATCCTGCCAGCCTTATTGACCTATACTTTAATTGTGCCATTTCAACCTGGACTTTTCCTTCACTTGAAGTTGCCCTTGCAGCAAATATGTCAAGAATCACCATAGTTCTGTCCATAACCTTAATTGAAAGTTCATCTTCAAGGTTCTTAAACTGTGCCGGACTAAGTTCATCATCACAAATAATTCCTGTAGCATCAAGTTCATCAATAAGTACCCTTAATTCTTCTATTTTGCCCTTTCCTATATAAGTTGCCGGATGAAAATTATCTCTTGTCTGTACCATTCTTCCAACAGTAACAGCCCCTGCTGTTTTAGCCAGTTCAGCAAGTTCGTCAAGTGAACGGTCAGTATCATCATCTGTATCAAACGCAACGCCCACCAGGATAACTCGTTCAATTATTTCATCTGTATCATATAATGTCATATACATTCCTCTTTATTTCTTTTTTCTTTCAGAAAAATAATCACTCAGATAATCAGTTACTTCTTTTTCTGATGACATTGTCATTACCTTTTTAGCAACCTGTTCTGCTTCCTTTATTGTCCAGTCTGCTATAGACTTTCTTGTTTCAAGTACCTTTCCTGTGGATACAGAGAATTCATCCAGTCCATATGTCAGAAGCAATGGTACCATCATAGGATCAGCCGCTGCCTCCCCGCACATCCCGACTTCTATTCCAGCTTCATGTGCACATGCAATTGTTCTTTTTATAAGTCTTAATACAGCCGGATTAAATGCTGAATACAGGTAAGCAACATTCTCATTACAACGATCAACCGCAATAGTATACTGTGTCAGATCATTAGTACCTATTGAGAAAAAATCTGCCTCTGTCGCAAAAACATCTGCCATAACTGCCGCCGCAGGTGTCTCAATCATAACTCCAATCTTAATATTATTATCATAAGCAATCTGATTTCTATCAAGATCTTTGCATATTCTTCTTACCATACTTTTTACAGATTGAATCTCTCCAACTGATGTAACCATTGGTACCATAATTCTTATATTGCCAAACGCACTGGCTCTTAATATTGCTCTCAGCTGTGTTGTAAAAATATCAACCCTGTCCAGGCAAAAACGTATTGCCCTGTAACCAAGGAAAGGATTATTCTCTCTTGTAAGTCCCATGTATGGAATATCCTTATCCCCGCCTATGTCAAGAGTTCTTATCGTAAGCTGTTTTCCTTTCATAAGAACAGCAGCCTTCTTATATTCATGAAACTGCTCTTCTTCTGTAGGCAGCGAATTCTTATTAAGAAATAAAAACTCTGTCCTGAAAAGACCTACTCCCTCAGCACCTTCTTTAACTGCCTTTGATGCTTCAGCTGCACCGCCTATATTAGCCGCAAGAATAACAGTTCTGCCATCTGCAGTCTGTGTACTTTTATCAACAAATGTTCTTAATTCTTCTATATGTTCTTCATATTTTTTCTTTTTCTTATCATATATAGATAATGTTCTTTGTGTCGGATTAACAAACACTTCTCCATAAGCGCCATCAACTATTATCTGGTCATTATTATGTACTTTGGACATTACATCTTTAACACTCAATACAGCTGGTATTTCTAATGCTCTTGCAAGAATTGACGCATGAGCAGTATCTCCACCTTTTTCTGCAACTATACCTACAACATGTGCTGTATCCATAGATGCTGTCATTGATGGCTGTATCTCCTTTGCAACAATTACTGTATTCTCTGGAAGATTAGTTAAATCTGTCCTTACAGTACCCTGCATTATCTGGATCATGCGGTCTTTCATATCAACAATATCTGATACTCTCTGCTGCATATCCGGATTGTCCATTGCCGCAAATATACCTGCAAGCTTATCACACGTATCTTCAATTGCAGCCTCCGCACAGATATTATCCTTTTCAATAGCGTTACACACTTCATTTTCTGTTGTTATGTCCTTTGCCAGATATATCTGGTTTTTCAGAACAAGCGCATTCTTGTCATTATTCCCCAGCTTTTCTTCTAACTGTGCAAGAAGATGTTCAGTTTCTTTAATAAATTGTTCCCTTACATTAAAAAATCTTTCTTTTTCCTGCTTTGTATCCTGTATTTTCTTCCTGTTAACTTCATTGTTCTTATTATCAATAATTAATACATGTCCAATACCTATTCCTCTTGAAGTTCCTATTCCCCTAAGCATATTAACCTCCTTCCAGACCCTTTTTCAGGGCATCTAAAGCTTGTGCGCAGGCACAATTATATGTTTCTTATGTCTATTGGTTAAACACATATCTGATCATATTAACAACTGTTTCTGACGTATCTCTTGAATATATTGTTTCTCTTGCCAGTACAGGCTTATCTGTTATTATTCCATCTACGCCTTTATTAGTAAGATTCTTTATTGATTCTTTGTTATTAACAGTCCATGCATACACCTGTTTTCCTGAATTATGAATTGCATCAACTGTTCTCTTAGATAAAAAAGATGCATTAATACTAAAGAAATCAATATTAGCCATATCATAGAAATCACCATATGCAACTGATAATATATACCCCACCTTAATATCCGGATTAAGGGTTTTTACTGCACATAAAGCTGAACTGCTAAACGAGGTAATAACGCAATCAGCAACCATATTGTATTTTTCTATCAGCCTGAGTGTATTCTTAGCCAGATTATATCCGTCATCAGATGGCTTCAGTTCAATATTTAACTTAATCTTTCCCTGTGCCAGTTCGAGCACTTCCATTAAAGATGGAACTTTTTCTCCTGCATATTCCTCTGAATACCATGATCCCGCATCAAGTTTCTTAACTTCCCTGTATGTCATATTGCTTATGCTTTCATCTACCCCTGTAGTCCTTAATGCAGATGAATCATGCATTACAACAACTTCTCCATCTTTTGTAAGCTGCACATCAAGTTCAATGTAATCAGCCATATTTTCAATTGCCTTTTCAAATGCAGCCATTGTATTTTCTGGTGCTTCAACTGATGCTCCTCTGTGGGCACATACCTTTGTCTCATGAAATATAGCCACATTTTCAAATGGATTATTGTTAAAAGTTATAATCAGATAAAAAATGTCTGCTGCAAGAGCCACAAATATAACAGATCTGTAGACCAGCTTCCTTCTTCTTGCCGGTCCCTCCTGTATATCTATAAACTCAAATGTTATATCATCTGTTCCCGCATATTTATAATAAATATGTCCAATAGCAGAAAATGATAATGGAATTGCCACACACACCAATATACATTTTATTACGAATCGCTCTGTTCTTAAAGCTGATAAAAAAATCGCATTACCAAGATATGCCATATTAAGTATCTTGACTCCGAGCACAAGAAATGCTGACAACAGCACATAAGTTACAGCAATAATTGTAAGCATACAAAGATTATAAATTACCAGTGCCATTATTGTTCCAACCGGATGTTTTTTTACTATGGATGCACTCTTCTTATATGCTTCCCTGAATCCTCTGCCTTCCATAATGCATATATTCATACTATATATTCCAAGTATTACTACCACATATATAATTATAAATACTGCTATAAGTCCGGCTTTCACATACCAGTGATTCTTAAGCACATACATTTTAAAAAGATTGTAATTAGTTTCACTGAATAATATATTAAGTAATACTGTAACATTGGATGCAATAATAGATATAAAATAGAAAATACTCAGACCAACATGACGTATTTTGAATACCTTTCTGAATATTTTATATGAATTATAAAGAATATCTACAATAGATGCATTTAGTGACTGTCTCTTAGTCTCAAAACATACAGACAAAAATGTCATTTCATATGTACAATACATAACAAAAATAGACATCATTATAAATAATGCAATTATAACTACAGGATGAGTTAATGCTCTGAATATATACTCATTAGTAAGATAATTAATTCCTGCTGCCTTCATACACAGATTAATAGATAAAAGCAGAATTGGGAATATAACGGCAATAGCAACAAGCTTGTATGCCAGTTCAAAAACCCATACATGCCTGCTGCTATTGATTAAAAGGCTGAATTCATTTCGTATCTTCTTAATAAACATAAACTTTCACTCCGGCTTTAGCTGCAATCATCCTCTATTATTTGTGAAATATTCTCATAATTTTTTTGAATTCATTCTTAACATTCTCATCATGAATATTAACACTGACTGCAAAGCTGTGCATAAAGTCCGCCAGATATGACACAACCAGTATTAATGCCATAACATCTGCAACCCTTGAATCAATAGAAAATACGAAACGCTCCACAAATTTATTCAGGAATCCAAATATGAATACAGCCACAAATCCCCATGCGAGTGTTGACTGTAAGCATATTATTCCCTTGTAATTAAACTTAAGATGATCATAATTCCACCACACCTCACCAAACAGCTTTAACATAACCTGTGCTGTCAGATATTCAAATGCAGTTGCACATATACATCCGAAAATATACAGTGCAATATAATTATGCTCAATTGGCTTAAAAATATTAAAAGCAATCAGTGTTCCAAATCCATATATAACGCAGAAAGGCAGCTTGGCAAAGCCTCTGTTTTCCCAATATCCAAGCTGCTTTCTGATTACAACACATTCCATACACCAGCCAAGAAAACTATATACAAAAAACCATATAACCAGCTGGCTTATATTCATGCTTCTAAAAGTTATACCCATTAAATGTGACATACGCCCCTCCATAATAAATGGAAATATGGGGATTCTAATTAAAGAAGTCCCTCAAGAGTCTGTCTTATTGCGCTGATGAAATCCTGTGTATTAAGTGTTACCGGATTCTCCATTGTAGTAATAAGTGCAAGATCCTTTGTCATCTTTCCATCTTCAATAGTCTTAATGCATGCACGCTCAAGAGTATCAGCAAACTTTCCAAGTTCTGGAATGTTATCAAGCTCTCCTCTCTTTCTTAAAGCGCCTGTCCATGCAAATATAGTTGCAATAGGGTTAGTAGATGTTTCCTCACCCTTAAGATGCTTATAATAATGTCTCTGTACTGTTCCGTGAGCAGCTTCATACTCATAGTATCCATGAGGTGATACAAGAACAGATGTCATCATTGAAAGTGAGCCAAATGCTGTGGCTACCATATCACTCATAACATCTCCATCATAGTTCTTACATGCCCAGATATATCCACCTTCTGAACGGATAACTCTTGCTACTGCATCATCAATAAGTGTGTAGAAGTATGTTATTCCTGCTTCTTCAAACTTAGTCTTATATTCTGCATCAAATATCTCCTGGAAAATATCCTTAAAAGTATGGTCATACTTCTTAGAAATTGTATCCTTAGTAGCAAACCAGAGATCCTGCTTTGTCTCAAGTGCAAAGTTAAAGCAGCTTCTTGCAAAGCTTTCAATAGAATCGTTAAGATTGTGCATTCCCTGAAGGACGCCTGCTCCCTTAAAGTTATGAATAAGTTCTCTTGTCTCCTCGCCTGCTTCATTAGTAAATACAAGCTCTGCCTTGCCTGCTCCTGGAACTTTCATCTCAGATGCCTTATACACATCACCATATGCATGTCTTGCGATTGTTATAGGTTTCTTCCATGTCTTAACATATGGTTCAATTCCCTTAACAATAATAGGAGCTCTGAATACTGTTCCATCAAGCATTGCCCTGATTGTTCCATTAGGACTCCTATACATATCCTTAAGGTTATATTCTGTCATTCTTGCTGCATTAGGTGTAATTGTAGCACACTTAACAGCAACTCCGTATTTCTTAGTTGCTTCTGCTGAATCTATAGTCACCTGATCATTAGTCTCATTTCTATGTACAAGACCCAGATCATAATATTCTGTATTAAGGTCAATAAATGGTGTGAGGAGCTCGTCCTTGATAAGCTTCCACAATACTCTTGTCATTTCATCTCCGTCCATCTCTACAAGTGGAGTTGTCATCTTAATCTTTTCCATAATATAAAAGAACCTCTCTTTCTTTTTCTTACCCGATTAAATATTATAATTTATTTCAAATGTTTTGTAAACAGAAACTGACTTGTATTAGCATGATTACTTTGTTATAATTCATAAGTAATTTTTACATACTAATTTAACAATGCACAGATTGTGCAGACACAATATGGAGGTACAGATACATGTGTGGTTTTGCAGGTTTCACTGGTTACCTGGCTGACGGAGATGCTGTTCTTGAACGTATGATGAATAAGATCATTCACAGAGGGCCTGACAGTGCCGGTAAATACATTGATGATAAAGCATACATGGGCTTTAGAAGACTTTCTATCATTGATCTTGATAACGGAAGCCAGCCTATGTTTAACGAGAATAAGAAGATTGTAATCACATTTAATGGAGAGATATATAACTATCAGGATTTAAGAAAAGACCTTATTGAGAAAGGTCATGTATTCGCTAACAATTCGGATACAGAGGTACTTATCCACTCTTACGAGGAATATGGCAAGGACATGCTTAACAAACTCCGTGGCATGTTTGCTTTCGTTATCTGGGACAGTGAGAAAGAAACTCTTTTCGGTGCAAGAGACTTCTTCGGAATCAAGCCTTTCTACTACACTGTTGCAGACGGCAATATGATATATGGTTCAGAGATTAAGAGTATCCTGGAGCACCCTGCTTACAAGAAAGAAGTTAATCCTGTTGCTCTTGAGAATTACCTTACATTCCAGTACTCAGTACTTGATGAAACATTTTTCAAGGGAATTTACAAGTTAATGCCAGGACACTGCTTTACTTTCCACAAAGGTAAGCTTAATATCGAAAGATACTGGGAGCCAACATTTGATGCTGATGAGAGCAAGTCATTAGATGAATTTGTTGATGAGATTGACAATGTTATGCATGATTCAGTAGAACACCACAAGATCAGTGATGTTGAAGTCGGATCATTCCTTTCAAGTGGTGTTGACTCAAGCTATGTTGCTGCTACATTTAACGGAGATAAGACATTTACTGTCGGTTTCGATTATGAGAAATATAACGAGATTGACTATGCCAAAGCTTTATCAGATAAGATTAAGATTGACAATTATTCAAAGCTTGTTTCAAGTGAAGAATACTGGGCTGCAATTCCTAAGATCCAGTACCACATGGATGAGCCTTTAGCTGATCCTGCTGCCATTGCGCTTTACTTTGTAAGCCAGACAGCAGCCAAGCATGTAAAGGTTGCCATGTCAGGTGAGGGTGCTGATGAGTTCTTCGGTGGATATAACATTTACAGAGAACCACTTGATCTTGCAGAATTCCAGAAGCTTCCTAAGGGATTAAGAAAAGTACTTGCTAATATTGCCAATGCAATTCCATTCAAGTTCAAGGGAAAGAGTTTCTTAAACAGAGCAAGCAAGACTGTTGAAGAAAGATTCATTGGTAACGCTTTCATGTTCAATGAAAAAGAACGTGCCAAGATATTAAAGAACCCTACTGGCAAATATGACCATAAGGAACTTACAAAGCCTTTCTATGACAAGGTTGCTGACAAGGATGATGTTACTAAGATGCAGTATATTGATATTAATTTCTGGCTTATCGGTGATATCCTGCTTAAGGCTGATAAGATGAGTATGGCACACTCACTTGAGGTAAGAGTTCCATTCCTTGATAAGGAAGTGTTCAATGTTGCCCGTACTATTCCAACCAAGTATAAGGTTAATAAGAGCAATACCAAGTATGCCATGAGACAGGCCGCACACAGACATCTTCCAGACATGGTTGCTGAGAAGAAGAAGCTGGGATTCCCTGTTCCTATCAGAATCTGGCTTAAAGATGAGAAGTATTACAACATGATCAAGAAAGCTTTCACAAGCGAAGCTGCTGAAAAGTACTTTAACACTGACGAGATTGTTAAGTATCTTGATGACCATAAAGAAGGTAAGGCAGATAATTCCCGTAAGATATGGACAATCTACATGTTCCTTGTATGGTATGAAGATTTCTTCGGTAACGGAGTAAAAGAAGCTGCTTAGAATTAAAGAAACGAAAAAAGAATCAGCCGCATTAAGAAACTAGTGTGGCTGATTCTTTTTTAATTACTTTCCCATAAAGCATACAGCAACCATTCCCGGACCTGTATGTGCTCCGATTATAGGTGAAAGTGTACTTCTTCTGACTGCAATATCAGGATATAACTGCTTAATGGTATCTGCAAGGGAATCTCCAAGTTCCTTGATATCAGCGTCAACTATATATACCACATCATCCTTTAGCCCATCATTGAAATGTTCATTAAAGTAATCAACAAGTCCTGATACTGCTGCTTTATCGCCTCTCTTCTTGGCAATTGTTATAAGCTTTCCTTCTTCATTAATCTCTAAAATAGGCTTTACATTAAGCATTGTTCCCACAACAGCTGTTGTAGCACTTACTCTTCCACCTCTCTTAAGATACATAAGATCCTGAACCATAAAGTAATGCTTTATCTTATGGGTAGCTGCAACAAGGTCTTCATAGTTATCTTCTATACTCATTCCGGCTTCTTTATTGCGGATTGCTCTCTCAATAAGAACTCCCATTCCCCCTGTTGCTGCAAGACTGTCTACAGGATAGAAATCCTGTTCAGGATATTTTTCTTTAAGTTCAGCCTTAGCCATAAGTGCTGACTGATATGTAGAGGAAAGACCACTTGAAAGACTTAAGTATAACACTGAGTATCCATCCTTAAATGCCTCATCAAGATATTCTTCATACATATAAGGTGATATCTGTGATGTTTTGGTTAAATCACCATTTCTTTGTCCATCATAGAACTTCTTCATAATATCATCTGGCTGTACGCCTTCACTTACACGCATTTCTTCTCCAAGTGAATATTCCATAGGAACGAATCTTAACCCCTTTTCCTTAGCGTAAGCCTCATCAATATCTCCAGATACATCCATATATATTAAATACTTGCTCATAAATCCCTCACATACAATTCATTAGTTTATTAAAATACTTAGTATTTCTTATTAGTCTCTTCTATAAATCTTTCAAGCTGCTTCTTAGCTGCACCTCTCTTAATGATTTCTCTTGCTTTCTCAATACCTTCCTTCATTGTGATACCATCAGAAGCAAGATATATAGCTGCACCTGCATTAAGAAGAACTACATCTGTCTTAGGGCCTTCTGCTCCATCAAGAATATCTCTTGCAATCTGTGCATTAACTGCTGGCTCTCCACCAACAAGATCTTCCTTCTTGCATCTTGTAAATCCGAAATCTTCTGGCTTGATAGTATATGTCTTAAACTCATCCCCCTTGAACTCGCAGACTTTGGTATCAGCGCTTAATGATATCTCGTCTATGCTGTCCATTCCATATATTGTCATTGCTCTCTTACAGCCTAAGTTATGTAATACATGTGCAAGTGGTTCAACAAGTTCCTCACTGTATACACCAAAAAGCTGCATTGAAGCTCCTGCGGGGTTGGCTAATGGTCCAAGTACATTGAACAATGTGCGAATTCCGATTTCCTTTCTTACACTTCCCACAAATCTCATAGCTGGATGATATTTCTGTGCAAAAAGGAAACATATATTAATATCCTTAAGAATCTGTGCCATTCTTGCTGGTGCTGCATCAATCTTAACACCAAGTGCCTCTAAACAGTCTGCTGTGCCACATTTGCTTGAAGCTGCTCTGTTACCATGCTTTGCAACCGGAATTCCTGCTGCTGATACTACGATAGAAGCTAAAGTTGATATATTGATTGAATTAGAACCATCTCCGCCTGTTCCAACGATTTCAAGAACATCCATATCGTTTAAGAACTTCTCACAGTGTGACCTTAAAACCTTGGCTGCCGCTGTAATCTCGTCAATAGTTTCTCCCTTTGCTGCCAATGCTGTAAGAAATGCTGCCTTCTGTGCATCAGTGGCTTCTCCTGTCATAATTTCTTCCATTACATCATTCATCTGCTCTGCTGTTAAATCTTCTTTCTTAACAAGCTTCGCAATAGCTTCTTTAATCATAAACCCTAGCCTCCTATAAACATATCTAAATGATAGATTTAGTGTATTACTATAACGCTGTGCTGTCAATCCATAACAACTTACAAAGGTTATTTGTCTCAAACACATCATCAAAAAGGAATGACTCATAAAGCGCTTCCATATTATCCTCTGAGTACTCAACCTGTCTTGAGAAAATGTGTGCTGTATCTATTCTGTCATCAAATGTAAATTTCTTATGCTTTTTATACCACACAAGCATGTCCATCTGACGAAGCATAAGATAATTGGTAATAAACATTTTTGCTTTGCCAACCACATCATAATCATACACTGACTTGGCAAAATACCTGAACGCAAGATAAGTTATAAAATTCCTGTACTCATACTCTCTTTCAAGCATTGTAGTCATGAACTCATCTTCCATCTCCTGATACTGCTCATTATCCATATTATCATGGAAAATCTCTGCCATATCCGCTAGCATCTGCTCCCAGCGGGTATTAAGCACCTCCATGTCCTCATACGCATACATAATGCTTCTTATACATTCCTGAACATCAATATCATCAAATTCATCACTTTCCGATTCGTCATTCATCTCCATAAGAATATGTTCAATATCACTTCTTCCAAATGCATTGACATACTCCTTAAGTCCGTCAAAATCATCATCATTGATGTATTCCTGCATTGACGCGCAGAATTTTAATATGACAACCAGCTTTTCATTAATTGACATCTCTGTCATATCAAGAATCCTGAATATCTCATCCCTTGCCTTGAATATCTTAACTGCATAAACACTGTCGTACTCATCATCCTCTGAATATTCCTCATCGCATGGCTTTAACACAGTTGTAAATGTCTTATTCTCCGAAAAAATAATCCTTTCGGCTTCTTCGCAGGCAAGTCCTATGCCGCTTTCCTTGATTTCTCCATAGTATTCAGAATATCTTGGAAACTGGTCGCACACAACTGATAAATGCTCTGCTCCCAGCTCTTTATGAATGGTACATAACCCATTCTCATCTAAAAGTCCGCAATGTCCGTCTATAAGTTTAAAACAGTTTGATCCATCTTTGCTTTTCGTTATTGCCTCTCTTATCCTGTCTCCAAGCTCACCCTTAAGGCTCATATAATAATTATAAGTATCATCATCAATATCTATCTCCCAGCCGCCAACACAGCAGTTGTCCTTACACTCTGATGTTATACAGTGAAACTGATCATAATAGAATGGAACTCTGAGTTTCATAATCCTTATCTTCTCCTTAGTCTGTAACGATGTCAGCAACCTGATATCTTATAACCTTATCAACATCAGATAACTTAACCTCTACCTGATGTCCGATTTTACCGGCACTGAACATTATAGTCTCAAAATCTGCAGCCGTCTTATGAAATGTTGTTGGAAAGAACTTTTTCATTCCAATAGGCGAACAGCCGCCATGCACATATCCGGTAAGCGGTAATAATTCCTTTGATTTAATCATCTCTATAGATTTCTCTCCAACAGCCTTTGCTGCCTTCTTTAAATCAAGTTCCTTATTAACAGGAACAACAAACACATAATTCTTTCCGGTTTTTCCAACAGTAACAAGCGTTTTAAATGCCTGCGCCGGATTCTCATTAAGAACCGCTGCTATCTCATCACCGCTTAACCCTTCTGCATCAGGACACACATGCGTCTTATAAGACACTTTCTTCTGGTCAAGCACTCTGCATACATTAGTCTTATCGTCTGATTTTCCCATAATTACATTCCTCTGGATTCTATATCTGTCTCATTCTTTCAAGGCGTTCATGAAGCTTTCTTATATGCTCCATCTCAGCAGCACTTTCCATCTTCCTGTCTGAATAGTAATATTCAACAGTTCCTCTTTTACCATTATCAGCTTCTGTGAATATACCTTTCTTAACAACAGTATTTTTAAGATTATTAGACACTCCTGTATTTCCATCCACCATTTCTATATCATCTGGAAAAAGCTTTGCAAATGAATCTTTAAAATAATTAAAATGTGTGCATCCTAACACAAGCGCTGAATATTCATTAAGATTGTATGATCTGAATTCATGTTTCAAATAATCCAGCACATCCTGTGAATCAAAATCATCATTCTGTGCATACCTTACCAGCTTTGGTAATGCAACAACATCAACAACATGATTAACATCATACTTTTCTATAAGATTCTTTAACTTTTCTCCTTTAGCTGTCACCGGAGTTGACACTACCATCACACGCTTTCCACAGTTATGTGTATGTTCAACAGCAGGCTTTACTGCTGGCTCAATCCCTATAATTGTTAGCTGGTATTTATCTCTGAGATAGCTTATTGCTGCACTTGTAGCCGTATTGCATGCCAGTACTATAGCCTGACATCCTTTCTCCACAAGAAATCCCACTGCATGATCAACCAGCCCTCTTACCTCGTCTCTGGTTTTCTCTCCATACGGAACATTATCCACATCCGCATAAAATATGTAATCAGCTTCCGGCAGAGTAATCATTGCCTGATGAAGCACCGACAATCCTCCTATGCCTGAATCAAATATTCCTATCTTCATTATGTCTAAATCCTCTGAATTCAATCTAATCATTATATACTCTGCAGTATACTATCATCTTTCCCTTAACAACCTTAACCCTGCTTGGTCTTATCTCTCCTGAAAATATCTTATCTGCAAATGCTGAAAAAAGATATTTCTGAATTAAAGCTTTTAACTGTTTATTTCCTGATCTTCTGATTGCTGATGCAATCCATACACCAATAAAACATACTAGCCATACCCATACAGGAATATACTGCATAATTCCTATTGTATATTTACCTGTCAGCATAAAAGCAACTGCAAAAAATATAACCACATAAACAACTGCCCATATATATGCTTTTACCCAGCCAACTGCTCCAAGTACTTTAAGCCTGTTAGTAAACTTTCTATAATTATCCGATTCCTCTATCGTAATAGGTAATTCAATTATCTCCATAATAATCGCCTCAATTCTTTTTAATGCTTTTATTAATTATTATAATCCCAGCGTCCAAAGTATTCAACAAAAAAGTAGTGTCAGCCATTCACAGCCAACACTACTATCTACAATCAATAATCACTCAATACCTCTTCTACATGCTTAATAGAAAGCTCAAGATAATTAGAGATCTCATAATCAGGAACTCCATTATCATGAAGAATAAACACTAATTCTTCTATACTTGTTCCCTTTCTTCGTTCCATCATAATAAAATGCTTGACCTGAGTCTCGTCCATACCACACCTCACATAACACATATTATCTAATTATTCCGCATCGAAACTTTTGCATATTATATCAGAATGAAGCTGTCCACGTCAAGTAAACTCATTAAAAGTAATTAATCCTCAAGAATTTTTTCCAGCATATGTACCCTGTTAAACGGAAATGAGAAGTAATATCCATCGACAAAATCCGTCGTTCTGGCTATTATTTCTTTTGCTATATCAATTCCTGTCTGCTCTCCCTCTTCCTTAGTCATATCTGCCCTGTACCTTGAAAGCACCTCATCTGTAACATTTATTCCTGTCATCTCATTTTTCATAAATGTTGCATTTCTAAGGCTGACAAATGGCATTATGCCGCATAATATTCTGGCTCCTGTTTCTTTCTTTATTATTCTTAATCTCTCAATATCCTCATCTGAAAATACGGGCTGAGTCAAAAAAAATGTTGCTCCGGCAGCAATCTTTTTCTTTACTCTCTCTAATTCCACTTTAAAATTAACACGCCCCTGATTAATCGCTCCACCATATATAACAGGCTTTGCTGCAAACTGATCCTGATTCATATCTGACATGATATTCATAAGTCCTACCGAATCAAAATTAAACACACTCTTAACAGTCGTTCTTACAACGGAAGGTATTGGATCTCCCGTAATAACAAGGAAATTATTAATATCATTAATATGTGCGCCAAGCAGCTGTGAACGCATAGCAATCGCATTCTTATCCCTGCAGCATATATGTGGCATAACGCACATTCCAGTTTCTCTTGATACCTTCTCAGCAACAAGCACAGAATCCGCTCTTGTTCTTCCAGATGGTGAGTCTGGAAATGTAATAACATCCACACCTTTAGACTTTAGAAGAAAAGCCGCATCCATAAGCTTTTCATCATCAGTTCCCATAGGAGGGGCAAGTTCAACCGCTATCAGTTTTTTTCCTTCTTTGCCTTTGTAAAATGCTTCATCAATTGCAGCACTTTCCTTTGGTGCCTCATCAGCAGATATTTCTTTCTTAACATATGGCACTGCACTTACTTTATCGGCCATCTTTCTTATATATTCAGGTGTTGTACCACAACAGCCTCCAACAATATCTGCCCCCTGTTGTGCTATATCTTTCATGATTCCCGAGAAATATTCAGAATTATTATCTGCAAACACCATTCTTCCACTTACAACCTGTGGATATCCGGCATTAGGAAGTACAGTAAAGTACTTATCAGTTTTCCCGGCAAGATTCTGAATCAGCTTTTTCATATGTCCTGGTCCGACACCACAGTTAAATCCACATGCATCTATATACTGATTATTTCCTGCCTCTTCAATAAGCTTCCTTGCGCTAAGTCCTGCTGTACTATATCCAAACTGGTTAATTGCAAACTGGGTAATAACAAAGCTGTCTTTTCCAATCTTTTCGATAGCAGCTCCAATATTAGTAAGTTCTGCAAATGTCTCAAATACGAATATATCAACTCCAAGCTGTCTGAATGTTTTGCATATATCTATATATTCTCTTTCAAGATGAACTTTTTCAATCATATTCTCGCCTGGTATCGGTCCAATATCAGCTGCAATAAGTACATCAGTACCTTTCACTGCCTCCCTGGCTATTGCCACAGCATTAATAATATTATCCTTAACCGCATCAAAACCTTGTCCAAAGCTTACTGTATTGCTTGCAAATGTATTAGTTCTTATTATCTTAGCCCCTGCATCAATATATGCTTTGTGAATCGCAAGAACCTTATCTGGTGCAATTGAATTAGCCAGTTCTGGCAGACTGCTTGTATCATTAATCTTGGCATAATATGTTCCAAATGCTCCATCTGCTATCACTCTTTCTCTGCCAAGTTTTTCCTCTAATATTCCCGCTGTATTAGTGTATTTCATATCCAATCCCCTGTATTTCATTATTTCCCCTGTATAACATATATTTTATTATATATGCAAAAAGGAGCCGCTGTTAAACAAGCGACTCCAAAATTGTATCATTAATGTGTTTTAATTGCACTATATTTTAAAGGAAAATATATTTCAATATGAAGAGTACTGCAAGCACATACATAAGCGGCGTAATCTTCTTTGCCTTTCCTGCAACAAGATTAACAACAACATATGAGATAACACCAACAGCGATACCCTCTGAAATGCTGTACATAAGTGGCATACAGATAAGGCAGAGATATGCTGGGATACTCTCTGTTAAATCATTGAAATCAATATCAACAACAGCACTTACCATAAGGAATCCTACGAAGATAAGAGCTGGAGCTGTTGCAAATCCAGGAATTGTTGTAAATACTGGTGCGAATACAATTGCAATAAGGAATAAGAAACCTGTTACAACTGAAGAAAGTCCTGTCCTGCCACCTTCAGCAACACCTGATGAACTCTCAACAAAAGTTGTTGTTGTAGAAGTACCAAGGATAGCACCTGCACTTGTTGCGATAGCGTCAGCTAAAAGTGCCTGTTTGATTCTAGGAAGTCTTCCTTTCTCATCAAGCATTTTAGCCTTGTTAGCTACACCGATAAGAGTTCCAAGTGTATCGAACATATCAACAAAAAGGAATGAGCACATAATAACAATAAAGTCTAATACATTAATATTAAGTCCCTTAAGATTAAAGCACTGTCCAAATGTCTTTCCTATAGCTGTTATATCAAAGCTTCTCCAAGATGGAATAAGTGAATAAAATCCTGCTGCTGCGTCAACCTTATAAAGACCTGTAAGCTGGCAGATTATACCAAGTACCCATGTTACAACGATACCTATAAGGATAGAACCTTTAACATGCTTTACATAAAGAATAGCTATAACAAATGTACCGATAACTGCAAGTAAAGCGCCAATTCCGACTGTATTGAAATTAGTTCTGAAATTAACAACTGTAACCTTAGTAGATTCACTTGCAACAACAAGGTTAGCACCCTGAAGTCCAATAAATGCTACAAAAAGGCCAATACCTACAGATACACCTTTCTTTAATGTTGTAGGAATTGCATTAAAGATAGCTTCACGAACATTAGTAAGTGAAAGTACGATAAATACAAGACCTTCTACAAATACAGCAAAAAGTGCTACTTTCCAGCTATATCCCATAGATCCACATACTGTATATGCGAAATATGCATTAAGTCCAAGTCCTGGTGCAAGTGCAAAAGGATAATTAGCAAGAAAAGCCATTGCAAAACAACCTATGGCTGATGCGATTGCTGTCGCCATAAGAATTGCATTAGAATCCATTCCTGATGCTGACAGGATAGATGGATTAACAGCCAGAATATATGCCATTGTCATAAATGTTGTTATTCCGGCTACAACTTCAGTTCTTACACTGGTGTTGTTTTCTTTAAGTTTGAACAATTTTTCCATTTTGACCTCCATTTTATAAATATTAACTTAAACAATAGTAACATATTTATAAATTATTTTCGACAATTTTTCATTTAATATTTTCAGAAATATCCCCAAAATACATATACATTTTTATAAAATCATCAAATATATATGCAAACCCCCACTAAAAGAGGGATGTGTATTTAATAGCTTAATAGTACCATATAATCGTACTTTAGTTACACACCTGTGATATTGGACGTGAACACAGGGTTTGGGAATACATTTATGAAAAACAGAAATAATCCCCATGTATGCAGCTGGGAGACCTGCATACATGGGGATTATTTTATTTCTTTATATCTAACTGAGCTGTGCAACATGGGCATCTTGTAGCCTTAATTGATATCTTGCTGAAACAATAAGGACATTCCTTAGTTGTTGGAGCCGGTTCCTCTTTTTTCTTTCCAAGACTCATCATCTTGTTCATGGCCTTTACAAGAAGGAATAATACAAATGCCATGATAAGGAAATTAATAACTGCAGTTATGAATGCACCATAATCAAAGACAACTCCTCTTATTGTAAATGTTCCACCAACTGTTACACCTTCGCCATTAGCACCGCCTGTGCACACGGCTATAAGTGGATTAATAAAGCTGCTTGTCAATGCTGTTACAATACTCTGGAACGCAGCACCAATAATAACACCCACAGCCAGATCCATTACGTTTCCTTTTAAAGCAAATTCTTTAAATTCATGAATAAACTTCTTCATCTGAAATCCTCCACGTATATTAATTATTTATCTGTGCATTATATTATTTTTAATTTATCAGCAATATCCTGTACATTATTAACAATATAATCTGCTCCCGCTTTTTCAAGCTCATTTTCTTCTGCAAATCCATATCTTACTCCCATAGATTGTATTCCAGAAGCTTTGGCGCCTAATATATCGTCTTTTCTGTCGCCTATCATTATAGCCTTTTCTTTCATTTTCAATAAATTCTGACCAGAATGTCCATATTCTTGAAGACGTACAAACACTTCATCTATAACCTGATTCTTGTGTCTTCTTTTTCCACCTTCAAGTTCACTTCCAACTGCCACATCAAAATATCCTGTTATATTAAAATAATCAAGAATCCTTGGAACATATATCTCTGGTTTGCAGGTAGCAAGTGCAACTATATATCCATCTTCCTTAAGACCGGCAAGCAATGCATTAATACCATCAAAAAGAACATTTTCATATATTCCGGTATCATTATATCTTTCTCTGTAATAATTAACAGCTTTCAGCGCTGTCTCTTTATCAAGTCCATAAAACTGTTCAAAACTCTCATCAAGCGGCGGACCAATAAACCTTCTTAACATAGCCTGATCATTTTCAGTTATTCCAAGCTTATCAAGCGCATATTGTACACTTCTGGTTATTCCCTCACTTGAATCTGTAAGCGTTCCGTCCAGATCAAACAAAACATATTCTTTAGTCATTATCTTCTCCTGTCAGTCAAAATATTTCATAATACCATCCATATTACGATTAACACTATTCTGTAATTTCTCCATTCTGAGTTCCTGCATGATATATTCATAATCAAAATCTGTGGTATGGCATCCATTATCAATATTGTAGAATGAATTAAGGCTTCTTTTAGCATCCATATATCCTAATTTCATGGCAAATGAAATATATGCAGCCGTAAAATTCACAACGCCATCAACAAAATCTCCAAGACTTCTGCTTGGATATATTTCTACAACATTGTCAAGTTCAAAACGCTTCCTGTCAACCCGCTGTGTTTCAGAAAGGCTGACAATGAGCATATCCCTGCAGCCAATATCATACAATGGCTGCACCGGAAGATTATCCGCAAGTCCTCCATCCTGATATTGTACTCCCTCGATATTAACACTTGAATATATAAATGGTAATGCACTTGTTGCAAGTATGGTCTTAACAACCATATCCTTATCAAGTCCATTAAGCAGCACATAATCTGCTACTTTCCCTTCTCTGCATATCGTATTATATACCGGTATTGAATACTTTAATTGCTGTGAATCCACTATCTTTTCAAGAATATTCTCAAGTGCAGCCCGGTCTGATAATCCATCTGACCAGTCATCATCAAGATTAATAAAATCCTCCAGCCCGAAATTCTTCCATAAATGCTCTATCTCTTCCTGTGAAAGTGCTGCATATGCAAATGCATTAATACCTCCGACACTTGAACCTGATACACATTTAATCTTCAGAGGATATTCCTTTAAAGCCTTGAAAACGCCAACCTGATATGCTCCTTTAGCGCCTCCGCCTGCCAATACCATAGCAAATTCATCTGCCATATAGTTACCCCCTCTATACACATAATAATTGTTGTCAGATAAGTTCTTTATATGTATTTATATGGAAGTCCGCAACCCTGCATAATTCATCCCAGTCACCTGATGAAGCCTCATCATATACAGCAACAACCCTGAAGCCTCCTGAACCGGCTCCCTTTGCTGCTGACAATACATCTTCAAAAACAACGCACTCATCAATTCTGCATCCTGCCCTCTGTGCTGCCTTAATATAGACATCCGGATACTTCTTACCTCTTTCGACTTCGCTAGTCTGTGTAAAACTGTCAAACAGATCATAAATTCCATTTCTTTTAAGACAAGGTTCAAATAACGCTTTATCCGATGAAGTTGCGGATACAATCTTCTTCCCTGACATCCGCATTTTTTCAATAAACTCTTTTGCATATGGTTTCAACACGACTTTATCCGTATATGCATCTAATGCCGCATCATACCATTCTTTCATTATTGCTTCTGTCGACTCTTCAAGTCCATACTTCTCTTTAGTATATACAGAACCACTTTCAAATGTGTGCGTTTTTATTTCCTGCATATATTCTTCCGTCACAGGAATTCCTCTTCTACCTAAAAAATCCATGTCGACCTTAGCCCACACTTCAGTAGAATCAAGTATAGTCCCATCAAGGTCGAATATGATACACCGGTAACTGCTAAGATCTAACATGGATCTGTCCTCCTGATTATTTGTATGAGAAATTATTCTTAACATTAACTTTCATATCATCAGTATATTCTTTAATATACTGTGAATACTTCTGGCTTACTACAGCTGATGCAATTGTTTCATCATCCCCGCCATCATATGTCCTGCTTATATAATATAATACATAATAGCATGTATTCGATTCATCCTCAACTACTGTAACATCTCCCTCACTTCTGTCTGTAGATGTAATCCAGTCGGCACATGCTGCTTCTATACTGCTCTTCTTAGTAGAAGAAACAAGTGACGCATCGTCCTGCTCATATGTATCATCATCAGCAGCAGAATAATCTCTGCATAATTCTATAAATGATTCTTCTGACACAATTGAAGCTGCGAACTCGTCAGCTGTTGCTTTTGCAGCTTCCATTGCTGATGTATCTGATGACTCAGCTTTAACAACAAACTTTCTGTAATCAAACTGATCATAGCTATCTTTATTAGACTGATAATATTCGTCGATTTCCTCATCCGTTGCCTTAAGTTCATCTGTCAGATGTTCCCGATATGCTGTACTCTTAAGGTAATCCTTTAAGTAAGAGCTGATTTTCTTTTCTGTTGCTCTCTTGCCAAACAGCTGTTTAATATAATCAGAATATGACATATCAGCTTCACTTGCTGCATCCTTTAACTTACTTATGAATTCATCATAATCAGCATCAGCATTATCATACTCAAATCCCTTATCATCAGCATCCTTTAATAATGCTTTGATTTCCTTAATAGAATCAACTGTAGTATTGGCAAAATATTCATACCATGTATATCCTGTTGAATAATCCTGGCTCTTATCAGACTGTGATGTCTTATATCCCATGTAAGATGTATAATAATCTCCATATGTCATTGTTCCATAAAGAGTAGTATTAAGATTATTAGTCTTGGTAATTCCGTAATAAAAATCAAATTCAATCTCACTAAGTTTATCGCCATCAACCTCTATGTAATCCCTGTAGATGCTGTTAAGCTTCATACCACCAGCAACTCCACATCCAAGAATAATTCCTGCAAAAACAGCAATAGCAACCCATTTGGTTATAAACTTTCTTCTTGCCTCTTTTCTTTCTTCTTCTTTTCTCTTCTGCATCTTGCGGTCATATTTTGTAACCACTTTTTCTTTATCTAATGATGCCTTATTATCAGCCATAATGTCCTCCCTATTCATATCCGTTAATATCTTTAATCTTATCTAACTGCTTCATCCACTCATGTGAACTTGCATCACTTGGCATTCTTAAATCCCCCCTTGGCGATACAGCAACTGAACCCACTTTAGGTCCATCAGGCAGACAAGAACGCTTAAACTGCTGTGCAAAGAATCTCCATGTAAATGTTCTTAACCACTTATAGATAGTCTTATCATCATATTCTCCTGCAAATGCATACTTTGCAATTCTGAATATCTTATCAGGCTCTGCGCCGAATCTTAACATATGATACATAAAGAAATCATGCAGCTCATATGGTCCGACAAGGTCTTCAGTTTTCTGTGCAATAGTACCATCCTCCTTAGGTGGAAGAAGTTCAGGACTTACCGGAGTATCAAGTACATCATTAAGTACTGCCGACAAATCATCATTGCCACATGTATCAGCATAAAACTGAACCAGATGTCTTACAAGAGTCTTAGGTACTGAAGCATTAACTCCATACATAGACATATGATCTCCATTATATGTCGCCCAGCCTAATGCAAGTTCTGACATATCACCTGTTCCTATTACCATTCCATTCGTCTGATTGGCAATATCCATAAGTATCTGTGTTCGCTCTCTTGCCTGACCATTCTCATATGTTACATTATGATTATTCTCATCATGTCCGATATCTTCAAAATGCTGTCGGACAGCCTTCATAATATTAATCTCCCTAAGCGAGCATCCCAGCTGCTTTGTAAGCTTGACAGCATTATTATAGGTCCTGTCTGTTGTACCAAAACAAGGCATAGTAATACAGTGTATTCCGTTTCTGTCCAATCCACACAAATCAAATGCTCTTACAGTCACAAGCAGTGCAAGTGTCGAATCAAGACCTCCTGATATTCCTATTACCGCATTCTTACAGTTCGTATGCTCAAGTCTCTTCTTAAGCCCATATGACTGGATATTAAGAATCTCTTCACATCTTGAATCTCTTTCTTTCTTGTCCGATGGAACAAAAGGCGCTTTATCAAAATATCTGATAAGCTCAAGTTCCTTGTTAATAAGTCCATGTACCTGTACTTCTGTATATGTGCTGTTCTCATCAACTGCATATGTCGTCATTCTTCTTCGCTCAGAACATATTCTCTCGACATCTATATCAGCATACACTGACTCATCCGCAAACTTATGTGCTTCTGCAAGAACTGTACCATTCTCACATATAAGATTATGTGCTGAAAATACAATATCCTGTGTAGATTCTCCACCACCAGCGCTTGAATATATATACCCACATACAAGTCTTGCTGACTGTCCTGAAACAAGCTGTTTTCTATAAGAATCCTTACCTATTGTCTCATTGCTTGCTGATGCGTTAACAATTATGGTTGCACCATTCATAGCATGCTTTATGCTTGGCGGCTGTGGTGTCCACAGATCCTCACATATCTCAACACCAATCTTAACTTTTCTGTTATTGTCAAATGTAAATAATAATTCACTTCCAAAAGGAACTTCCTCTCCATCAACATCTACATATACACATTCATTAAATCCCGGTGTAAACTGTCGCCTTTCATAGAACTCTCCATAATTAGGAAGATACATTTTCGGAACCATACCAAGTATATGTCCATTCATAACTCCTGCAACAACATTGTAAAGCTTCCCGTTCATTTCATATGGAAGTCCGACAAAACTTATCATTCCTTTAACATTTTCCGAAAAATGTTTTATCGTAACAAGTCCTTCCAATGCAGAATCAAGCAGTCTGTCATGCAAAAATAAATCATTACATGTATAACCTGTTATGCACATTTCCGGAAAAACAGCTATCGCAGTATCCTTCTTATAAGCCTCACTCATAAGAGCCTTAATATTCTCTATATTATATTCACAGTCAGCCACTTTAATCTTTGGTGTCATTGCTGCTGCTCTTATATATCCGTCTTTCAAATTGCCCTCTCTTTCAATATATGTTCTTATTGTCAAACATTAAAATTATATCAGACCAGGTATATATTTACAATAAAGGTCACAAAAAAGTCACTTTTATGAAAGGATGCTTTTCATTATATTGTTCATAAACAAGTGTCACACCGCTTTCCTGCTCTTTAGGCTCATTGCACCCTGTCAGTGCTGATATCATGCTTATAATAACCACCAAAGCCAATAATCTTGCTGTCAGCTTTTTCTTTATTCCATCTTCCAACATAAAAACCCTCCACCATTCATAATTTTATTATGAACCGGTGGAGGCTTTATTATACTTTAAATGTACTTATTCAATTACGGCTGCACTAACCTTTATTACTCTGTGTCCAGCTAAGAGCTTATTCTCAATCTTATAGAATGCAACCACCTTAAGAGACTTGCCATCTTTAGCAACGAACTCCTGAACATAGCTTACATATCTCTTATCTATGAACTTTTCTCTTAACTCTGTTATTACTTCCTCATACTCAACGCTTGGTACGAACTGCTTAAACACAATTCCTGCCTCAAAATCATCTTCTGTATATCCAAGAAGCTCTGTAAAACCATCATCTATATCGATAATCTTACCACTTCTCATCTCCATAGAAAACTGTGTAAAAGGAATTGCTTTCATTACTTCTGCCATAATTATTCTCCTTATCCGTAAAAACTACTTAGAAAGTGTTTCAAGACGCTCAGTTACCTGCTCAAGCATCTGTGTATATTTTACCAGCTTTGCCTTCTCTTCGTCAATCTTTGCCTGAGGAGCTTTTGATGTGAATTTCTCATTGTTAAGCATTCCGTTACATCTCTTGATTTCGCCCTGTAATCTGCCTTCCTCTTTCTTAAGTCTCTCTATTTCCTTGTCGATATCAACAAGTTCTGCGAAAGGAATATAGATAACAGCATCCGGTATAACTGTTGAAACAGCATCCTCTGGTATTCCAGCCTTGTCAGCCTGAACCTTAACCTCGCTTGCATATGCAAGTGTTCCAAAGAAACCGAGTGAATTGTTAAATATGTTCTTAACATCTTCACTTGCTGAAACAACATATACAAGTGCCTTACGGCTTGGTGCAACATTCATGTCTGCACGAAGGTTTCTTATGTTACGGACTGCTTCCTTGATTGTCTCAATAGCCTTCTCTTCTGTTGCAAAGTTATCAGCTTCATCATATACAGGCCATGAAGAAATCATAATTGACTCCTCTTCATCCTGAATATTGCAGAAAATTTCCTCTGTAATGAATGGCATATATGGATGGAGTAACTTAAGTGCATCAATAAGAACAGTCTTTAATGTCCAGATAGCTGCTGTCTTTGTCTCATCTGCATCATTGTAGAGTCTTGGCTTAACCATCTCAATATACCAGTCACAGAATTCTTCCCAGATAAAGTCATTAAGCTTGGCAACAGCAATACCAAGTTCGTACTTCTCCATATTATCTGTAACTTCCTTGATAAGTCCGTTCATCTTAGAAAGAATCCACTTATCAGCATCTGTTAAGTTGGCAGGTCTTGCATCTGTAGCCTTAATCTTATTGTCAGGGTCATTCATCATAATGAATCTTGAAGCATTCCATACCTTATTAGCAAAGTTACGGCTAGCCTCAACCCTTGACCAGTAGAAACGCATATCGTTACCCGGTGCATTTCCTGTAATAAGAGTATATCTTAATGCATCTGCACCATATTTATCAATAACCTCAAGCGGATCGATACCATTACCTAATGACTTACTCATTTTTCTTCCCTGGTCATCTCTTACAAGACCATGGAATAATACCTTGCCAAATGGTTTCTTGCCCATATGCTCATATCCAGAGAATATCATTCTGATTACCCAGAAGAATATAATATCATATCCAGTTACAAGCACATCTGTAGGATAGAAATAATCAAGCTCAGGTGTCTTTTCTGGCCAGCCAAGTGTTGAGAATGGCCATAATGCTGATGAGAACCATGTATCAAGTGTATCAGGATCCTGCTCTACATTAGTGCTACCACACTTAGGGCATGTGCTTACTGTCTCTCTTGAAACTGTCATCTCTCCACAATCCTTGCAGTAATATGCAGGAATTCTGTGTCCCCACCAGAGCTGTCTTGAAATACACCAGTCTCTGATATTATCTGTCCAGTTATAATATGTCTTATCCATAGAAGCTGGAATAAGCTCGATGTCGCCATTCTTAACGCCTTCAACAGCAGGCTTGATAAGCTCATCCATCTTAACGAACCACTGCTGCTTAATCATTGGCTCAACAGTTGTCTTACATCTGTCATGAGTACCAACATTATGTGTATGGTCTTCAACTCTTACTAAAAGTCCGAGTTCATCAAGATCGGCAACCATAGCCTTTCTTGCTTCATATCTGTTCATACCGGCATACTTGCCACCAAGATTATTGATTGTAGCGTCATCATTTAAAATGTTAATCTCTGGTAAATTATGTCTCTTACCGACCTCAAAATCGTTAGGGTCATGTGCAGGAGTAATCTTAACTACACCTGTACCAAATTCCTTGTCAACATAAGGGTCAGCAATAATAGGTATTGTTCTGTCTGTAAGAGGAAGTTCAACTTCCTTTCCTACAAGGTCTGTGTATCTTTCATCATCCGGATTAACGGCCAAAGCTGAATCTCCAAGTAATGTTTCTGGTCTTGTTGTTGCAATCTCAACGAATCTTCCCGGCTCGCCAACTACAGGGTAGTTAATATGCCAGAAATGTCCTGCCTGCTCCTCATGCTCAACTTCTGCATCTGATATAGAAGTGTTGCAGACTGGGCACCAGTTTACAATTCTTGAACCCTTGTATATAAGACCTTTCTCATAAAGCTTTATAAATACTTCCTGAACTGCCTTAGAACAACCTTCATCCATTGTGAATCTTTCTCTGTCCCAGTCACATGAAGAACCAATCTTCTTTAACTGGCTTGTGATAGTTCCACCATATTCCTTCTTCCATTCCCATGTTCTCTTTAAGAAACCTTCTCTTCCCAGCTCATGCTTGTCAATTCCTTCTTCCTTAAGAGCATTAGTAACCTTAACCTCTGTTGAGATTGAAGCATGGTCAGTTCCAGGAATCCAGAGAGCCTCATAGCCCTGCATTCTCTTAAATCTGATAATAATATCCTGCATAGTATTATCAAGTGCATGACCCATATGCAGCTTACCTGTTATATTTGGTGGTGGCATAACAATAGTAAATGGTTTCTTATCCCTGTTTACTTCTGCATGAAAATACTTTTTTTCAAGCCACTTGTGATATAATCTGTCTTCTATTTCGGACGGATTATAATTCTTTTCCAATTCCTTGCTCATTATTAGTCTCCTTTTTAATATTACATTCCGGGTTCTTTCCCAATTATGCGCGAGCAGCTCATATGCCAGAATTTCATTCTGGCATTGTCGCAGCGCTCCTCGAGACCCCATACAAAGTTCTCAGTTCGTGCAGGCAC
>CAMDYG010000016.1 GCA_945910225.1 uncultured Eubacterium sp.
ATAAAAAAAGGAACCAGATATTATTTACCTGATTCCATTAAAATAATTATGCCATTCCATTAACTGTTTTATACTTGTACAGCATCTCTGCATGATTCTGCTCTTCAATCTGAATATCTGCAAGAATCTTTCTTATTGCAGTATCTGCAAAAACAAATACATTTGAATTGTATTCTCCTGAAACCATCTTCTCAGATCCAATACTGTCCGTTGCCAGAAATGCATCACTCTCCTTATCCTGTGATTTACTCATCACATCGTAAGTTGCCTTAGGCTCGTACTCCCTGCCTTCCTTGTCGTTACAGTCACATTCAGGCACCTTTCCTTCCAGAATTTCGCTTAATGTATCATAATGTTTCTGTTCATTCTTCTCTAAAGTAGAAAACAAATCCTTTAACACAGGATCTTTTGCATCCTGTCCATATTTCTTATACTTCTGTACACAAGTCTGCTCCTGCGTCTGCAAATCCTTAATAGTTGTTTTTTCTTTTTCATTTAATGCCATAATAAAAGCCTCCTGATAATTAATACAGTTGTATTATTACCAGAAGGCTTGGTATTTATTCTGATATGTAATTATTAGAAGTCAACTTCTGTATCATAGTAGCAGCATGTAAGAAGCTTCTCCATCTCTTCCTGACTTGGCTGACGTGGATTAGAACCTGTACATGCATCAAGGATTGCATTAGCTGCGATGTCATGTAATTTAGCCTTGAATTCTTCCTCTGATACAAATCCTGTCTCTGCTGGAAGTCCTCCCTCCCCATAATTCTTTATGCAATGAGGAATATTAAGATCATCATTCATCTTTCTTAACATAGCGATAAGATTATCAATCTTCTCATCCTGTGTATTGCCACCAAGATGTAAGAAATCTGCGATAAATGCATATCTCTTGGCTGCTGTCTCATCCTTGGCATTGAACTTGATAACCTTAGGAAGATACATTGCATTAGCTGCACCATGGATAATATGTCCACCTTCAAATGCTGCACCAGTCTTATGTGCCATTGAATGAACAATACCAAGTAATGCGTTAGAGAATGCCATACCAGCAAGACACTGTGCATTATGCATTGCATCTCTTGATGACATATCTCCATTATATGATTTAACAAGGTTAGCCTGAATCATCTCCATAGCATGAAGTGCTAAAGGATCTGTGTAATCACAGTTAGCTGTTGATACATAAGCCTCAATTGCATGTGTCATGGCATCCATACCTGTATGCGCAACAAGCTTAACCGGCATAGTCTCTGCAAGCTCAGGATCAACAATGGCAACATCAGGAGTAATCTCAAAATCTGCTATAGGATACTTAATACCCTTCTGATAATCTGTAATAATAGAGAATGCTGTTACCTCTGTAGCTGTTCCTGATGTAGAAGATACTGCACAGAAATGGGCTTTCTTACGAAGCTTAGGAAGACCAAATACCTTGCACATATCTTCAAATGTTGTGTCAGGATATTCATACTTAATCCACATTGCCTTGGCAGCATCGATTGGAGAACCACCACCAATAGCAACAATCCAGTCTGGCTCGAACTCTGTCATAACAGCAGCACCCTTCATAACAGTCTCAACGGATGGATCAGACTCGATACCCTCGAAAAGCTTAACTTCCATTCCAGCTTCCTTAAGGTAATCTTCTGCTTTCTGAAGGAAACCATTACGTTTCATTGAACCACCACCAACACAGATGATAGCCTTCTTTCCTTCAAGTGTCTTAAGGGCTTCAAGTGAACCCTTTCCATGATACAAATCTCTTGGTAAAGTAAATCGAACCATAATAAAACCTCCGTACATAAATATTTGATTGTTAAATTATAAACAAACCTTATATTCCCATTATAGACTTGCCTGTATAATATTTCAAGTATATTTTATTTGAATTTTTCGTAAATATTCCATATTTTTAAATCTGTTTTATTTTTTCGTTTTTACATCTAATTTTTTAATAAATAATTGCAATAATTTGAAATTTCGTGTAAAATGATGTTGCTCATGAATAGATACTATTGTTTTCATCCGACTAATGATTCAATGAAATTCATGAGCATTTTCTATGTACAAAAAAAGGGGCTCCATACTAATTTCTTAGTGCGACCCCTTCTTTTTATCTTATTATCTATACATATGTCTGTTAAAAAAGACTCTTAACAGTATTTACTACATTCTCAACAGTGAATCCGAAATGCTCAAACAACTGATTAGCTGGACCTGAAGCTCCGAATGTCTTCATGCAGATTACCTTTCCGTCAAGTCCTACATATCTGTACCAGCCAAAGTCTGAAAGTGCTTCAACTGCAACTCTCTTTCTTACGCTCTTAGGAAGTACTGACTCCTTGTATTCATCTGACTGCTTCTCGAATACATCCATAGATGGCATGCTTACTACTCTTACATCTATTCCTGCATTCTTAAGCTCTGCCTTTGCAGATACTGCCAGGCTTACTTCTGAACCACTTGCAATAATAATTCCATCTGGAGTTTCCTTATCAGAATCCTCAAGAATATATGCACCCTTAAGGGCTTCCTTAGATGAGCCTGTCATCTGTGGAAGATTCTGTCTTGTAAGGACTAATGCTGTCGGCTCATTCTTAGACTCAATTGCATACTCCCATGCAAGTGCTGTCTCTGTTCTGTCACATGGTCTGAATACTGTGAAGTCAGGCATTGAACGGAATGCTGCAAGCTGCTCAATTGGCTCATGTGTAGGTCCGTCCTCCCCAACTCCGATACTGTCATGTGTGAATACATATATAAGTGGCAGCTTCATAAGTGATGTAAGTCTTGCCATTGGCTTTGTGTAATCACTGAATACGAAGAATGTTGCTACAAATGGTCTTAATCCACCATGAAGCGCAAGACCATTGCCAATTGCTGCCATAGCCTGCTCTCTTACACCAAAATGAAGGTTAGTTCCCGCATAATTCTCCTTGGAGAAATCGCCTGCGTCCTTCATATTAGTCTTATTAGATGGTGCTAAATCTGCTGAACCACCGATAAGGTTAGGCATTACATTCTTGATCATATTAAGAATTGTTCCACTTGAACTTCTTGTTGCTTCTGCCTTCTCAGGCTTTGCAAGATATTCTTCTGAATTGAACAAATCGGACATATCACATCCATTATAATACTTATCCCAGAGTTCTTTCATTTCAGGGAACTTCTCACAGTATTCTGCAAAAAGCTTATTCCATTCTTCTTCTGGTTCAGCCATCCTTGCTGCTATCTCTTTATAATGATCATATACTTCCTGTGGTACCTCAAAGTCACCCTTGCATGGCCAGTTAAGATTTTCCTTAAGTGCAGCAACATTATCTACACCAAGAGGCTCTCCATGTGCACTTGCCTTACCCTGTTTTGCAGGACAACCATATCCTATAAGAGTATTAACCTTGATAAGTGATGGTCTGCTCTTGTCAGCCTTAGCTTCCTCAATAGCCTTGCCAATAGCCTCAATATCATTACCATCAGCAACTTCTATTGTCTGGAAACCAAATGCTTCAAATCTTTTCATTACATTTTCTGTAAATGCAATATCTGTACTTCCTTCGATTGATATATTGTTAGAATCATAAAATACAATAAGCTTAGAAAGTCCAAGTGTACCTGCAAGTGAGAAGCACTCTGATGAAATACCTTCCATCATACATCCATCCCCACCAAGTACATATGTGTAATGGTCAACTACATCATATCCATCTTTATTAAACACTGATGCAAGATGTGCTTCTGCCATAGCCATACCAACTGCCATAGCCATACCCTGTCCAAGAGGACCTGTTGTAGCCTCAACACCAACAGTGTGACCATACTCTGGATGTCCTGGAGTCTTAGATCCCATCTGTCTGAAATTCTTCACATCATCTAAAGAAAGATTGCCAATTCCAAGTAAATGGAACAATGAATAAAGAAGCATTGAGCCATGACCACCAGAAAGAACAAATCTGTCTCTATTTTCCCACTTTGGATCAGCCGGATTATAATTCATATGATTAGTCCATAATTCATATGCAGTTGGCGCAGTTCCAAGTGGAAGTCCAGGATGTCCCGAATTAGCTTTCTGTATTGCGTCTGCTGACAATACTCTTATTGCATTAATTGACATTTCATCGATGTTAGTCATAATTTCCTCCCTGTGTAAGCACTATTGTGCGTAATATGTTAATTATCTGTCCTTAAAATCTGCTTCCGTCAAGAATATAACATCGCCATTCTCGCCTCTCTTCTTCTTAAGTCCACCAAAGAATCTTCTTGATGCTCTCTTTTCAGAATTAAGGATAGCCTGATTGATTATTTCCTTGATATCATCAAGTTTAATATTATCATTCACATTATGGAGTTTGTCAATCTTAAGATATAATTCAAGAAGAGCATTATCATCAACTTCATACTGTCTCTTTCTTGCAAATCTCTTCGCCATCTCGACAAGCTCATTAACTGTGTACTGTTTAAGAACAATTCTGTGATTAAATGTATCTGTAAGTTCTGGATTGAAATTAATCAACACATTCATGTCAGTATCAGAATCTTCAAATATTACTATCATTCTGTCAGTATCCTGCTCAAGGCAGTTAAGCAGTTCATTAATTCTCTTTGGCTGTATAGTACCAGCTCCCTCAACAATAAGAGCTGTTCCTTTAAGCCTTGCCATTGCCTTTGTAATACCTCTCTGATTAATGCTTTCTCCTGATGTCTTGGCAATTTTCTTTTGCTTGTCAGGATACATTGCATTAATTCCTCTAATTATTGCTCTTGCAAGGTCTGTCTTATCAGAACTTGAGTTTCCAGAAATAAGGATATTACCTACTGAAGAATTGCTTAACTGCATTTCCTCATCTATAGAATCAAACAATTCTACAAGCTGCTCTTCAAGTCCTGGCATATCCCTGTACTTTCTGAATATCTTAGCCAGCTCTCCTGTCAGCTTCTTCTCTGCTGCAGGTTCTTCCTGCTCCTCATTAACTACCTTTTTCTCAGGTTTCTTTGTCTTATTTACAGCCTTCTTTGGCTCAGCACTCTTTTCTGGTCTTTCTGGTCTTGTAAAAGGCACTTCCTGTTCAACTGTTGCTGCCACTTCTTCCTTCGCCTCTTTTTCCTTTGACATTTCTTCTTTCATAATGTCTTTAATATCAGATATCATTGAATCAGATACTGTTGGTATCTGCGCTGTCACAAGAGAAACAACCTCTGGTACAGCTTCTTCCTTTGCCTGCATAACAGCCTGCTCAAGCCTTGCTGCTGCTTTTCCGGTTCTTATTGCAAGATCCATTCTTGCAGAGTTAACTGCCATCTGGGCAAGCGCTTCTGCCTTAGCCTCATCACTGTTCATATGTCTGCCATCTGCCAGTGCTTCAGCTTTTTTCTTCTCTACCATCTTCTCATAAGCAGCACTCTTTTCATCTTTCTCATCCAGATATCTTTCAAGCTCTGACTTTGAGAATTCCTTAGTATCCTGATGTCCATATTTCTCTTCTCTGACTGACTGCATCCAGTCTGATATACTTATCTGGCCTTCTATCTGATCATCATCCATGTCATTCTGGTCTGAATCTGTCTGAACCGGGATGTTTGCCTGTACATTTCCATTGGCAGTTTCTGACTTTGAAGCTGGGACAAATGTTTTAACATCCTCATCCTCATCAGCATTAAACAGATCACTCATATTAGCTGCAAGCTCAGCCTGTATATTCTGTGTATCATACATGCTGTAATCAGGAACCGGAACATTAATGTTCATATCCTTAGCTTTTTCATTGAGTCTCTGCTCTGTTTCTTTCCTCTGTTCAGCTTCATCTTCTTTGTTTATCTTCTCATAATTATTATCAAGCTTCTGCTTTGCATTAGCAATAAGCTCTTTTAAAGAAAGATTAGCTCTGTTAATTTCATTAGAAATGCTTGATTCGCCTGCCTTGGAAAGCGTTGCATCGACCTTTGGTTTCTCGACCTGAGGCACATCTATCTTAGTCATGGCAACAGATGCTTCTTTATTATCTGTAGTCTGTCTGTCTTTATTCAAAGCTTTCATAATGAAATCTTTTATTTCATTATTCTGGTCATTCTGGACAAGATCCATAGATAAAGGTCCTTCTTCCTGCTCTCTGTCATACTCAGGAACATTAAGGCTCTTACCCTTTTTAATCTGTTTTGTTGCCTCAATAACTGGCTTTGTTATATCAGCTTTAACATCTTCTTCATCCTGACCAATATTTTCTTCTTCTGTTACTGTTTCTTCTGGTTCTTCTATATTCTCTGGCTGTGCAGGGGCATTCTTCTTCTCGTCCTCAGCTAAAACTTCCTCAACTTCATCCATCTTAAGATTAGCTAATTCCTTCTGCTGTGCGAAACGCTCTTCCTTATCTGCATCTGAATCATTCTTTCTTTTCTTAACATCCTCAAGAATTCTTAACTGTGTCTTAGTAAGTCCTGCATTAAGTTCTTCCTTTAACTGTACAGCTTTCTCAACATACTTTCCATCCTGAAACCACAGAACAATATTATCACATGCCTTGATACATTCTTCTTTTCTTCCGGTTCTGGCATAAAGTTTTGCAAGCTCATACATATATTTCTCATCAATTTCATGATCCCTATATTCCTCAAGTATTTCTACAAGTTCATTATCCGATGCATTCTGTGCCCTTCTAAGATCATAATAAAGAATATATCTGCTTACATCATGTTGTGATGCCTTGTTATATTCTTCATACAAAGCATTAGCATTTTCGTAATCACCTACTTTAATAAAAAGTTCTGTCAGCTTATAAACCAGCTTTCTTCCACCAAGATTACGATTATATGCAAGTATAGCCATATCTCTTGCTTCCTCGTAGTCACCTACGGCTTCCTGCACATTGATAGCAGTAGCAAGCGACTGCCAGTCTTTAACCTTTGACCAGTTAAGCTCTTTTGCTATATCAGCCGCCTCCTGATATTCCTTTTTAATCGCCAGTTTCTTTATCTGCTCTATCTTAATTCCCATTTCGTATTTATTCATGTTATTCCTCATTCCTGCGCATACCATAAAGGAAAATCCACTCTTCCAATATAAGTGCCAAAAAATGTTAAATTGCGCCCAATATCTATATTTTACAACTCACTAAAGTTTAGCACAGCACATGTTTATTGTAAACCGAGTTCACAGAATTGTTACAAAAATGTTACAAACTTCCATAAATCCATTATACCCAGTAATTTACAAAAAATCGAAAGATGCCTGTTCATAATCCATCCTTACATATTCAAGTTCAGATTCCTTTGTATTGCTGAAATAATCAACAACAACTGTCTGCTGCCTTGAATCAACAAGCTTCTGTCCAAGTATATAATTAACATCAAATCTTCCGGTAATAGCTGGTGTTGCGCCTCGTGCCGGAACAATAAGCTGGACATGGTTCGTTGCAAGCAGTTTGAATATTGGCTCCCATATGTATATATCCTTCGCCGCTCCAAATGGATTATCTATAAAGATAGTTTTTCCTTCAACGCCCTCATTTCCTGAAGAGTTCATATTAGAAATATAATTAATTATAGCTATAAGGAACTGGATATATATTCCCTGTGACTGACCTGTAGAACCAACAGCCTCCTCATATCTTAAGTAACGGCTATGGTCCTTAATCCTCTCTCTCTTGTACAGATTGATTCTTATAGAATTCATATCTGTAACAATAACAGAAAACAGGCGTTTCCATGACAATCTGTTTCTTATATACTTAAGTCTTTCTGTTGCATCTTTGAAGCTTTCTGCCATAAACACAGTTTCGTCAATATATTCAGACATTTTTTCCTTATAAAGGTCTTCCTTTATATATGGAATCTGAAGACTTATTATAGCTATCTGTTCTCCATCAAGGTTAATATTAGATAACTGTGGCAGTCTGTCCAGCTCTGTCTTAATATTACTGCAGGTCTGAATACAACGGTTCTCGAAGTTGTCCTTTATCATCTGCATATCTTCAATTCCCTTTGCAACACGATCTTTTTCCAGCTGTATAAATGTATTAGTCTCATTTAAAGATTCAATCATGCTTCTGGTCTTTGATACATTCTCAGGAACATTTACCGAAACCCTCACTTCATCAGCAAGTTCAACCGCATTATATCCATTAAGAAGATCAATCAGTTTTGCCTTATTCTTGTTGAATTCATCAACCTTTTTATATTCAAGCTTTCCTATTGAAGAATACTCTTTATGTACCGCTTCATATTCCTTAAGGTTAACATTAATATTCTCAACATCTTCCGGTCTGACCGTTTCTGGAATCTGCATGCCTGCATCCGAAACTATTCTTTCAAGATCCTTCCTGCACACAAGTACATCCTTCAGCGAATCAGACATCTGCTTTCTTGACTTCTCCTGAATCTTAGTGTTATCCTCAAGCTTCTTAATGAGTGCTTTATGTTGTTTAATGAATTCATCAGGATCATCACAGGCAAATTCATTAAAGTTTCCATAGCTGTTCTCTATCTGATTAATTCCATGGGCTATACTTCCCTCAAGTCTGTTAAGAAGTGCTTCCTGAGCTTCAAGTTCTTCTCTTACATTTTCGCTTTCCTTCACAAGATTATTAACAGCAGCCTTTCCATTGCGCAGTTGTGCCGTACCAGCTGCTGTGATTTCTCCTGCCTCATATTTAGCCTTTATATCATTGAATTCATATCCACGATACTCAATTGCCTCCCGGCATTTGTTCATAGAAGCTGACAAATGATTCATAAGTGCCTGCTTATCTTCAAAATCAGCATTCTTCTGTCCGAGTGCAGTCCTTAATCCGGCAAACCTGCTTTCAATATCCTCTTTATCAGAGCTGTATGACGCATCATTTATATTAACAGAAATATCAGAATCATAATAAGGCGCATACTGCTCCTCCCAGCCTTTAACAAGCTCTTCATATGCTTTTCTTGTATTGTCTTCATAGTCACAGGCTGTCTCATATTCCTTATTTAATGACGCACTTTTTTCTTCACATTCATAAACATATTTTCTGGCATTTTCAGCATCTGCACGCATACTGCCCAGCTTGCTGTACTTAGTATCTATCAAAGATTTCATCTCAATAATCTTTGTCAGATTATCACAAGCTGCCTCTTTTTCTGACAATTCAGTTCTTACCGCCAGAAGCCTTGCTTCTACCTGATCCTTAACAGCAGTTACAGACTCTGCCTCTTTAACTGCAGCATTAGACTGTTCGCTGCACTCTGCAATTCTTGCCCGGATGTCTTCAATGTTTCCGGACACCCCTGCCTTTCCAGCTGATGCCTTATATGTTAATGCAAATGTATAATCGTCCCACACAAGTTCCATTCTGTCAAACAATTTCTTCTCCTGGGACTTATGGCTATCCAGTTCCTCCTGTGCGAGCTTAATATCTGTTTCCAGCTTTGCATCATCACGGAGAAATGACATATCCTTTAGTGCAAACACAATAAGGTCTTTATTAATCTCCAGCTTTGTGTCAATAAGAACCTGTTCACTGATTACAGGATATACAACTGCTCCCCTGCCAAAATTCAAAAGAGTTTCATCAGCTTTAACCCTCTCAAAATCATTTTTTATAATAAAGCCATATTCAACAAAAGGTGTCCTCTTTAAAACATCTCTCTTCTGTCCCGGATTAAGCTGTCTGAACCACTCATGTCCTTCCACAACATCATCTCCATACTGACCCTCAAGATAAGCCTTAAGTCTGTCTCTTTCTTCACTTCTGCATACATAAGTTCCTTTTCTGGCATTATCAATAAAATGCTCAAGCTCTGCTATTTCTCTGCTCTCCTGCGCATGTTCGCCCTGCATTTTTCTGTATGTATCCAGTATAACTGAAAGCATCAGATCATCACTGTCTGCCGCATATATGCTTCGGATTTTCTCCATACGTTCATCTGCGCCGCTTTCCGTCTGACTGGCCTCCTCAAGCTTTACTGCCTGCTCATTAAGAATTCTGGTAAGCGTCTTATTACCTGACACTGTTTCATTAAGCGATCTCAGCTGATTCTGTAGTTCTTCGAGCTTTTCAGACAAATGTGTCTCCTCACTCTTCAGTATCTCTTTTGCCCTGAAATTCTCATCATATTGGGCATCTGCATTTTCTGAAACCAGCGTTCCTGCCTCTGTTAACAATTCATTAAGCTGTATCTGCAACTGACCTATCTCATTTTCAAGATTATCTGACAGACTTCCAAGACTTGCAGCCTCTTTATCTGCATTTCTCAGATTACTCTTTGCCTCAAGAAGTCCTGTTTCAAGCTGTCTTACACGATTAACAGCTATATCCAGCTTTTCCTTAAGCCTTGCTGATTCAGTCTCATAGAACCGCTTGTACTGTGCAGCAAGTATCTTTAATTCAGATGTTATGTCTTCATCTTCTCTTAGCCTGTTATCAATTGCTACCTGCAGCCCCTTATATGACTTTTCATATTCTGAATAATCCTTATAATCACCTGCCGACTCCATAAGGGTAAGTTCTCCTCTTGCCCTCGCAATCTCAGAATTCTTAAGTTCAAGCGCATTCCTTGTATCTCTGACAAGTGCTTCCACTCCCACCATTGAGTTCTTTTCTGACATAACCTCTGCTACGGCTATAGCCTCTTTTTCTTTTGATAATTCATCATGCATTTTTTTGATGAGTTCATCCTGGTTATTAAGCTCTTTTTCCTTATTGCCACTTTCCCTGATAGCCACTAATAACAGATTATACAATTGTTTTTCTATCTCTTCTTTTCTGTTATAAAACTCTTCATATGTCGACAAATATTCCTTAAAACTGTCGATAGCTGCAATCTGGCTGTCATATGCTCCAAGCTGTGAGTGTTTCTTTGAAAGTTCAACCAGTTTATCCTTAATATCCATGAGAGTCTGAGCCATCATGCCTTCATCATTATCTACAGAAAGCTTATTGTTGAAAGACTTCTGTATAATCTCTTCTATCAGAAGATCTTCAACCACTTTACGGCTCGTCTTGTAATTAGTCTCAAAATATGTTCTTACATGACCTTCTGTCTTGTTAATTCCTCTTACAATTTCCCATGCACTCTCATATATCCCATAATTACTTATAAAACTCTGATAATCGCCTTTTCTGTCGAATATCTTAACAATATATTTGTATTCTCCCTTCTCAAGATCACGAAGGTATGCTTTTAACCCGCTATATGTAATACGCTCGCCATCCTTAACCAGCGGAAGATTTCTTATATCATTGTCTCCAAATTCGCGGTAAAATATACAATAATTAAAATACTCAACACTTGCATTAGATGGTGCTGTTCCCGCATCCTCCTGTGCAGCATCTTCTTCTGTTCCCCTGCCTTTTCTTGCACAGAAACCAGTTGTCATAAATCTGAATCCATCCTTCTGATAGCATGAATCCAGTTTCCACTCAACTAATGAATGAATACATGTATTACCACTTCCCTGTCTGAAAAGCTTCTCAATAGGCTGCTTATCATCAAGTGTACAATTAGGAAGCATATTCTGCATAAGAAGGAGCATAAGAAGACTCTTGCCTCCACCATTGGCAAGATCATATATAGTATTCTGACAGTTAAAACGCATTACGAAATCATCATACACCTGCGTTCCGAAGTTATATTTAACATTATTAACCCTGATTCTGTTAATCTGTGGCATTGCTTCCTCCATTCATTAACTCTGCAAAACGTCCTCTGTAATCATCAAAATAGTTCTCAATAAGACTTCTGAATCTGTCCGTTGGATAGAATCTTTCCTGACTTTCAATAAGCAGTTCCTGTGAAACGCAAAAATTAAGAACAAGCTTTACCATTCCTGACTTTGAATTCCTTGCAGCCCTTGCCCCTGCCTGATCTTCCACAGTTGTTACCGGAAGTTCATCCCATGCTAGTGCTATCTGCTTAAAACTGTTTTCTTCAATTTCATCAAGTACCAGTCCTGTACTTTTATCCACTATTCCACTTGTTGTCTTATCAACATCTTTGATAATATCTTCAACCTTTATAAACTCAGCATATGTTGAACTAAGTGTATCCGAGTAAAATTCAGTTATAATATTATAGATTATAAAATAAGCAAGATATAATTCCTTATTAACTCTTAATCCCATCGCATTTCTTAATTCTTCATTAGAATAACCAAACACTCTGTTGTTGTCTCCTGCACTTACAAACAGACTATTGTTGTATTCATATATATTAAGATTAAGCTTCTTTACAGACATATGAACAATATCATATACCTCTGCATTATTACTGTATTCCTGATAAAGCGACGCATTGGCGCCCTTCTCTGATACATTTTCTCCTGTTATAAGCTTTGATACAATATCCAGTGCCTTATCTAGATTTCTATTCTCCATGTGATTCCTTTCGTATAAACTGCACATCTGCCATTACGCAGCTGTCCGATAATACAACCTTCTTATCGATACCTTTTTTTATTGTAAACTCAAATGAACCCGCATCCTTAAAGCCTTCCTCCAGATATGAATCGAGAAATGTATCTTCTTTTGCATGTCCTCCCAGACAATATTCATCTTTCTGGCACAGATTGACAAAAAATGAAAAGAAATCCGCATTTTTCAAAATCTCTGATCCATATGCTTTCTTCATTGCGTCAGCAAAATCCCCCAACGTAATAATGTCCGATTTTTTCAAACACATCACAAGGTTTCTCATGATAAATATATAATTATCTTTAATTCTCTGCTCTTCAACTTCATCCTCAAATACAATATCCTCTGGTCTGTCATTGCTGATAAGTTCCTTTTCCTCATACCTTGGAGGTTTTACCATCAATGCATCATCAATACTTATTATGTCAAATGTTTTCCTGATATTAGGTTTTAAAAGAGGACTAAGCATGGTAACCAGAATATCCGCATTATCTTTTTTGATCATATCTGAAAGGGCAGAGGTAAAATCCATATGACTTCTAAGTCTTCCAAGCTTGGCCCTTCTTACTGCATCATCCGTCATTTTCTGCATTTCTGTACAGTCCTTAAGAAGCTCGCTGTGTCTGTTCATTGCCTGCTTAAGCTGAGTCTCAAGATTGTATATTTCATTCATTGTCTTATAGTAGCCTTCACCTGTACTTCCTGATGCATTCAACTTTTCTATGGATTTGGTAATAAGATCCCTGTTCTTTTTAAACAGCTTTTCTTCATCCTCAAACCACTTCATTCCAGTCTTGACAAATTCTTCATAAGCCTCAATTCCCGCAAAAACATCACCAGACAGAATTGTCATGACTTCATTCTTCTTTAACTTAAGCCTGTTGACTTCTTCATTAATTCTCTCAACAACCTCTACTCCTCCACGGAAATTCTGTGAATTGATCATCTTCTCCAGAAGAAGCTGTGAAACACTTATTCTGCTTTCGTCTTTTATTTCCTTGGTATCAAGATAGAATTCAATAGCATCCGGACTTATCGAATACCATACTGTATTATCCCTTATAGAACTCTCTATTATCTTCATTCTTGAAACTCTCTTTTTCCTGTCTATAGGATCATAGTAAGAGAATTCAAAAGGCTTTCCTTCATTCTTAATCTTATCAAATATATAATCAGCAATATCTTTGCTGTCACATTCATCCAACTCAAGTCCGAAATCCCTCTTAAGTATCAGCCTTAAGAAATCCAGGTATTCCGGATATGTAACGTCTTTTTCTTTAAAATTATTCTCCTCGATAAAAAAACGCAATACTGCCATAACAATATAACCCATATCGAGAATGTCATACCTGCCATCTCTGAAATTAGAGAAAGATGTATCTATCAATCTGAAAAAAGGATAATATTTCTTCAGATTAAGCATTCGTTCTCGGTGATCTGATATAATATCACCTGTCATGTTTTCTGCCATAATATTCCCCAACAGAGCATATTATTTAATTACAGCTCTGTTCTTCCATCTAATGCTCTTAATAAAGTAACTTCATCAATATACTCAAGATCTCCACCTACCGGCACACCACTTGCTATCCTTGTAACCTTTATTCCTGTAGGCTTAATCATCTTGCTTATATACATTGCAGTTGTTTCACCTTCAAGATTAGAATTGGTAGCAATAATCACTTCATCAATATCTCCCTGAAGTCTTACCATCAGTTCCTTCAGCTTGATATCTGCCGGACCAATCCCAAGCATAGGACTGATTGCTCCATGAAGTACATGATATACACCTTCATACTTTCCTGTCTTTTCGTATGCTGCCATGTCTCTTGTCTGTTCCACAACCATAATAGTCTTATGATCTCTTTTCTGATCACGACATATCGGGCAAAGCTCCTCATCTGTAAGTGTAAAACATTCCTTACAATAGTGAATATGCTGCTTCGCATCAATCATAGTATCTGCCAGACTCTTAACCTCTGACTCTGGCATATTTATAATGTGAAATGCCAGGCGCTGGGCACTCTTTGCCCCAACCCCTGGTAATCTCGACAATTCTTCAATTAATCTGTTAATATGACCACTGTAGATGTCCATTAGAATAAGCCTCCGCCTAATCCTCCAAGTCCACCAGTTATCTTAGCCATCTGTGCCTGTGACTCTTCTTCACATTTTCTTAAAGCTTCATTAGCAGCTGCTACTATTAAGTCCTCAAGCATCTCTACATCATCTGGATCAACTGCTTCAGGATCAATCTTTACCTTAGACACTTCTCTTTTACCTGTAACAGTTACCTCAACTACTCCACCACCTGCTGTAGCGCTGAATTCCTTATTCTCAAGTTCTGCCTGCTGTTCCTCCATCTGACGCTGCATTCTCTGTGCCTGCTTCATCAGATTATTCATATTACCAGGCATTCCTCCTGGAAAACCACCTCTCTTAGCCATTATATAAGCTCCTCCTTATCATCTACTTCTATATCTATGCCTACGAGTTCCTTAAGATCCACAAACCTGCTGTGGAAATCTTCATCATCGTTAAGCTTAGTCACTTTAATTGAAACTCTCACACCCGTTCTTTCTTCAATAACATTTTCAATACTGTCCATTACTTCCTGTCTGCTAAGCGAATTATAGGCACTAATTGATTCTACCATAATTTCAAGACTAATTCCATCTTCTGCTAACGTAACATGTGCAGACTGTAAAAATGTCTGATTAATCGGATCGTCTATTGTCGAAACAATATCTCTCCAGCTTGCTGCAATAGCTTTAACATCTTCTGGCACAGCATCATATACACGTTTCTCTGCAGGCTTCTTTGGCAGCGGCTGCTGCATTGCAGCCTGATTTCCTGTAGTTCCTGCCTCTGCGCTTACTAATCTGCCATTTTTAATATCATCCAGAACTTTCTGTAACTGTCCTTCAAGCATTGTTACACGGCTTACCACATCCCCTATATCCTGACTGTTATCCATTGCAGGACGCATCAGCTTTATAAATGTTATCTCTGCCTTAACCCTCTTCTGCGTAGAGAACTTAAGGTCATTAGATAATTCTGACAGCACTCTTATGTAATACATAAGTGTATCTATATCAACATTCTGCGCATCTTTTTTCAAGTCCTGAAGATTGTCTGCCGAAACTTCTATTACATCTTCAATTCTGTCTACATCCTTAGTAGTCTTTATAAGCAGCAGATTTCTCAGATACCATATAAAATCAGTGACAAACTGTGACAGATCTCTTCCCTGCATAATCAGTTCTTCCATAAGTGACATGCACGCTGCAACATCACCTGACATAATTGTGGAAAGCATTTTACTGAACACTGCTGTATCAACCGCACCTAATACATCAAGCACATTTTCATACTTAAGATCTTTTCCCAGATAGAATGCAAGGCACTGGTCTAACAGGCTCAATGCATCTCGCATAGAACCATCTGCTGCTTTGGCAACATACTTTATTGCCTTATCCTCTACATTCAGTCCCTCTGCCTTCATAAGTTCTGACAGTCTGTCGGCAATTGTCTCTATTGTTATCCTGTGAAAGTCATATCTCTGACATCTTGAAAGGATTGTAATAGGAATCTTCGCCACTTCTGTAGTAGCCAGTATAAATATTACATATGCCGGAGGTTCTTCCAATGTCTTTAACAGTGCATTGAACGCTCCTATAGAAAGCATATGAACCTCATCGATTATATAGACTTTGAATCTGCCTTCTGTCGGTGAATACTGTACTTCTTCTCTTATCTGTCTTATATTATCAACACCATTGTTAGATGCCGCATCTATTTCTATGACATTCATACTTGTTCCGGCTGCAATTGCCTTGCATGTCGGACACTCACCACAAGGGTTTCCATTAACGGGATGCTCACAATTAACTGCCTTGGCAAATATCTTTGCAACAGATGTCTTACCAGTTCCTCTTGTTCCGCAAAACAGGTATGCATGACCTATCCTGTCTGCATTAATCTGATTTCGCAGAGTAGTTACTATTGTATCCTGTCCTTTGACATCATTGAAATTGTCTGGACGCCATTTTCTATATAAAGCCTGATATGACATATTTACCTCCCTCTGCGTTGGTTCTTGTTTGCCCTTCTCATTGCTTACTTCCTTTTTCGTAAGCCAAGTCTTTCCGTGACTCCGCCACTCCCTAGCCTTGGTAATTCACAACTCTCGGACTTTCGCCCTTTCGTTGTTCATTACGGGCATTCGTCAAATAACCAAGAATCCAAGCTAGCTTGGTTCTTGTTTGCTTGACTCATTGCTTACGAAAAAAGCCGTGCATCCGGCTTCGAACTTCTGTCCACAGACGTTACCGGTGCAGTTAGCTCGATCCAGGCACCCTTTCAACACCCGGAAGGTTCCACTTAATGCTGCTTCATTCCTGACCTGACATGGTTCGTGGATTTCCGTCGTGAAAGACCCAAATGTCAACACCACTTACACCGGGCTGCTCCATAAACATCAGCCCTCTGCCGAACATCACCCCTGCTATAGCGGATTGCAGGTTCAAGGTGCCGCTACTACCCCGGCTGCACGGTCTTTTAATTATACTTGTTATATATACTTGTTGTCAAGGTACGAACCATCAAATCGCGAGCAGGTCACATGTCAGAATTTCAATGAATTTCCAGTTTATCTTTAATCACTTCAACGATCTCCTCCTAATACCTTGGAAGCTCAACTATTATCGCCTCATGATGAACTGCTGGAAGAAACTTTTCCATTACTTCTTTTGTCTTTAACTTGAGGCTGGATGTATTGATGCATGGATGGCAGCCAAGACTTTCACCTTCAAGAACTTCCTTGTCCATCAATAATTGCACATGATTGTCTGTATCATTCATAAGTCCCATTATTGATACAGAACCCGGAGTTATATCAAGAAACTCTTCCATATATGATTCATCTGCAAACGAAAGCCTTGCAGAATTAATCTGACTACTGAGATCTTTTGTCTTAAAAGGTTTATCTCCTGGCATCATAAGCATATAGAATCTGGTTTTCTGTCTGTTACACAAGAAAAGATTTTTGCATATAAGCGTATCAAGTATCTTATCTATATCATTGCACACTTCCATTGTCGTAGCCGGCTCATGGTCTGTTCTGTAATACTCCATTCCAAGCTTATCAAGCAGATCATATACCCTTATTTCTTTTTCTAATCTTCCCTCAGTATTATCAGGTCTTCCTTTAATAAGTTCCATTGAATCCTCCCATGTTTTAATTCATTTTTCTGTCCAAAGCATCAATTAACCTTATATATATCAATAGATGTCATTGATCCCTGCATTTTTATTTTGTAATAATCAGTCTGTTCCGTACCATCCGTATATAAAACCTGTGCTTTAATCAATGCATTTTCGAGAACATCCTTTTTTGCTTTATTCTCTACTTTTCCCTGCTGTTTATAACCATTCCATGCATCCTTTGATGTAGGAAGTTCTACAACCATAAATATTTTGAACTTTTTGTTATCTGCAGCAGTCAGCTTCATACTTTGTGATGAGAATTTCTTTTTGTTACTGCATGTCTTAAGATCAGCTGAGTCATCAACAAAATAACAAGTACTGTTATACACTGTATACTCAATACTTTCAACATTCTGGTTATCATATAGATCCGGCCATGTGACAAAACTTGAAATCATATATGATGTGTCTGTTTCATCAATATTAGGCCAATTGGAATAAACACTTGTATTATATGTACCTACAAGTGCATTGGCATCCGTAACATCTTCCGTCACAGGATATATAAACTGGAGTTTCTCTGCCTTTCCCTGTTCATATTTAACACCATCTGATTCAAATTCTTCAACATCAGATAACGTATAATCATACTCCTGTGTTGATGCATCAGTTATTTTCTGAAGGCTTTCTGTTTCATTTTCTTTAGTCTTGCTACTGCAGCCTGCTGCAAATATTGCACATATCCCCAATGCACATAATAATGATATTCTTTTCATAAGCTACCCCCTGAACATTTATTATAATTATTTATACGAAAAATGTCTCTATTGAGTTGACGCTTTTTCCCTTAAAAGTTACAATTTTTATAACATCTGCCCAAGCACAGCTTATGTATAACTGGAACTATTAACTGGAGGAACTTTACGTGATATTTGATAAGAATGATATTAAATATATGAAGCAGGCAATAACGCAGGCAAAAAAAGCTTACAAGCTTAATGAAGTGCCAATTGGCTGTGTAATTGTTTATAATGGAAAAGTGATTGGACGCGGTTATAACCGCCGCAATACAGACAAGACATCTCTTGGGCACGCTGAAATCACAGCTATTAAAAAGGCAAGCCGCTACATGGGTGACTGGAGGCTTGAAGACTGTACTTTATATGTAACTCTTGAACCATGTCAGATGTGTGCCGGAGCAATTATCCAAGCAAGAATTCCCCGTGTTGTCATAGGCTCTATGAACCCCAAAGCTGGCTGCGCCGGCTCTATCCTCAACATTCTGCAGATGCCATCATTTAACCACCAGTGTGAAATAACAAAAGGTGTATGCGAAAATGAATGCTCAGATATGCTGACCACATTTTTTAAGGAATTGCGTGAATCCAAGAGAAAAGAAAGGATCAACCAACAATCATGAAATTTGAATATGCATTTGATGGAATCAGATTAAAAGTCCTTGATGAGACATATGCCCTGCAGGTACTTAAGTTCTATAAAGCCAATCTTGTAGATTTTGACAGATATGAAACGGACAAGCCGTCTAATTTCTATACTCCAGAATATATATGCGCAACTCTTAAAGCAGAGTATGCTGCATTATTAAAAGGGGAATTTGGCCGTTTCTTTGTGTTATCAGATGACATCCCGGGACAGATACTTGGAACAGTCTCATTTTCAGGAGTATCCTCATTAAACCATTCATGCCGTATTGGCTACAAAATAGATCATAAATTCCGCAGAATCGGACTCGGAACAACTGCAACAAAACATCTGATTGATATACTTACACGCGAAAAGGAGATGCACAGAATAGAAGCTTACATCCACCCTGATAACATCCCCTCTATAGCAATCGTTAATAAACTTGGCTTTATCCCTGAAGGAACAGCTTATTCATATGCACGCCTTAATGGAAAATGGGAAGACCATCTTCGATTTGTCTATATCTCCTGATACCAGTATCCAAAATATGGATTGGCATAATCGCTTCTATGGCTCTTCTTAAAGTTGTTGAAACCAAACATGGACGCCATATATCGTTCCCTGTTGCAATACATTCCCGGCACACCTATAAAATATCTTGTATTATCAAGATTGTCCCGGACTCTTCCAAATAATATATGTCTGAAATTATAATATCCATGCAGCAGAAAGCTGTTATCCATTACTGATATTTCTTTTAATTGTAAATCTCTGAGTCTCTCCGGTGAAACTTCCATGCAGTCATAGAAATAATCATCATCAAATGCATCTATATAATCAGCTCTCATAAAGAGCTTTTCAATATTGTCAGGCTGTGTCTGTACATTACAGACAGAACTCTGACTTACAACTTCCGCAGATTCTTCATCATTATTGCAACCTCTTTCCGTATCATCATTCTGAACTGCTGTCTGTTCCTGTTCAGTATTAACAACCTGGCTGTCTGCTTCAATCCGGTCCGTTTCCTGCAGCTCTTTCTGCCTCATTTTTTCTTCAATGACAATTCCAGCTTCAATCTGCTTCTTAGAATCCATTCCGGCAAACACCAGCATATCTGGAGTCACATCCTCATCTTTCCACATTGAAAGCATGCAGTCGTATCTCGCATCTTCTCTTGCAACTGCCAGACCACATATATCTTTAAATGTATAACCTGACCGCTCAATATTATCTGGATCATACACTCCTGAATATTCCATCTGTCCTGCTTTTACATAGGCTTCCCCAAGCTTTATAAGTCTGTATCCTCCATCATTAACCATTATATATATGCCAAATACCTCAGGATTTTCTGTCTTTATTCCTCTCAGACTTATGCTTAATTTAAACTGCCCCTGATACACAAGGGCCTTGGCAAAGCCGACATTATCAGCCTTCACTCCCTCCGGATATGAATATATGTATGAAACAAGACGTTGATAATCCACAATATACCTCCCTGATATTCGTTTCTCTTATGCAACTTATGCCGTCACATAATTAAATATTCATATCAATGGCACTAAATGTTTTCCTTATCCGTTATAACCTGATTCTTTCCATTATTCTTTCCCCGGTACAGATTATCATCAGCTCTCTTTATCAACTCTTCTATATCAGCACATTCCTTATAACAAGCCCCGCCTATTGTTACTGTTACTCTTATCTTCTGCTGCTTATATATAAACTCATTCTGCTCAACTGCTTTCCTCAACTCCTCAAGTATCTGTGTTGAAATTTCCTTATGATTGCTATGTATAAGAAACTCCTCTCCACCCCATCTTGAGACCTGACACCCGTTGCAGACACGCTTCATTATCATTGCAATATTATGAAGTACATAATCCCCACAATTATGTCCATATGTATCATTAATCTTCTTGAAATCATCTACATCAAGCATGGCAATCCAGTCCTGTGGTTTCATACTGATTTCATTGTTCTCAAGATAATCAATCATATATCTTCTGCTATGTAATTCGGTAAGCTGGTCATAATTAGCCCTAACTCCGAGTTTATCTTCTGACGCAATTACAAGATTCACTATCATATTAGTATAATATATCAAAAATGCAGCTACACTAAGTGAATTGCATGCTAGTATAACCGCTGCCATAGTCTTATTAATAATATATAATGGTCCATTAATTATAGCTATTGCCGATGATATAAGACTCACTGCAACTATTAATACAGATACCACTACAGGATGTGTATCCTGTGTTTTTAATTTCTTAGCCATATATCTTGAATAGATAATTATCGGTATTATCGACATGCTATACAGGTTAAATCCATATTCGTACCCAAGGCTTATTGTTGCAACTGCCATGTACAATACAATTGTTGCATATACACACCACATATATATACACACCTTACGTTTTGCAAGAATAATGTAATATAGTGCATATCCGGCTAATGCAAATGAGCTGAATACTATCATTGGCACAACCCCATAGTGCACAAAAAATAACATCATAAACGCAACAAATAAAAGCAACGATGTATTTACAATCAGCGAAAGCCTCGTTACCTTCTCGATATTAAAGTCGTTATTCATTATATTCTCCTGTTTCGTTTCTTATCGCGTAGTACTATAGTATCATATATCCATTACTTTTGCATCACATTTTTATTATATCTTGACTTTTTTTATTTACTCCAATAACATATCTAATAGCCTGTAATCATATTCAGACAGAAATGAGGTATTATGAGCAATAATAATTATAATAATGTAATGCACCTTGGTAATCCTACCAACACGATTGCGGTGCTTAACAGATATGGTTTTAACTTCCAGAAGAAGTTCGGTCAGAACTTTCTTATAGATGAAAATGTAGTTGAGAAAATTGTCCGGGAAGCTGGAGTTACTAAAGATGACTTCATTGTCGAAGTTGGTCCGGGAATTGGCACAATGACTCAGATCCTGTGCGAGAATGCCAGAGAGGTTGTTGCTGTTGAGATTGACAAGAAGCTTATACCTATCCTTACAGAAGACACTCTTTCTTATTATGATAATGTAACAGTAATTAATGAAGATATACTTAAACTTGATATCAGAAAACTTGCTGAAGAAAAAAATAACGGCAAGCCAATAAAAGTTGTAGCCAACCTTCCGTATTACATTACAACTCCTATTATCATGGGGCTCTTCGAGAGTCATGTTCCACTAGATAGTATAACTATTATGGTTCAGAAAGAAGTTGCTGATCGTATGCAGTGTGGTCCGGGAACTAAAGATTATGGTGCGCTTTCATTAGCTGTCCAGTTCTATGCAAAGCCTAAGGTTGTACTTAATGTTCCAGCCAGCTGCTTTATGCCACGTCCTAACGTCGATTCAGCAGTAATCCGTCTTGAACGTTTCAAAACTCCACCTGTTGATGTAAAGGATGAGCATCTCATGTTTAAAATCATCCGCGCATCATTTAACCAGCGCCGTAAGACCATGCTTAACAGCGTCGGTAATTCAGGTATAGGAATTTCTAAAGAAGCTCTCACTAAGGCATTAGAAACAATGGGACTTCCTCTTACTATACGTGGAGAGGCACTTACACTAGAACAATTTGCAGCTCTTAGCAATCTCTTATAAAAACCGGGGCGGATGTATATGAATACATCCGCCCCAGTTCTTTTATATATTAAATTATTATTTACATCACCGGCGCTTACACATTAGTAAACTTCTGTGACTGAAGATTCAATTCATTTGATACATTCTCTGTATTCTCCATCTCTGTCGAAATAGCCACAATATCTTTAACAACATCATTAGTATTGATAGCTGCCGAAGATACTCCGTTAGCACTCTCGTCAATAGCTGTCGATATTCCCTTGATTGCATCTGTTATGCTTGCCATTAGCTGCTTAATATCTGCAGCCATATTGTTAAATGCTGTAACTGTTCCATTAATATGTTCAGCATCGTCATTATACTGTTTTCCTGCATTTACGAAATTATCATAATCTGGAAGAATACTGTCATTAATATATGACACAATCTGGTTAGAACTGTCTATAAGATCGTTAACAGCTTCTACAACCATATTATTGATTGTCTGGATATTATTAGCAGCTGAACGGCTTGATGAAGCAAGCTGGCTTATTTCATCTGCAACAACCGCAAAACCTTTTCCTGCTTCTCCTGCTCTTGCTGCCTCAATAGAAGCATTTAAAGCAAGAAGATTAGTCTGTCCTGCTATGCTTAAAATTTCATCTGTAAGCTCATTAACCTTAGCAACACTCTTACTTTCTTCAATCGCATTCTGAAGCTTGCCAATAATCTCATTAACAATCTGTCCTGTTGTCTGCTTATTCTCAACTGCATTGTTCTCAAGCTCTGAAGCCTTAACCTGCATGTCTGCAGCATACGCAAGAAGTCCTTCCGATGCTTCTGCAAGATCAACTACATTAGAATCAATATCTGTAGCATTAGTTTCTATATTAGAAACCGATGAAGCAACTTCTTCCATCGCAGCTGAAAGTTCTTCCATAACTGCTGATATATTATTAGAATCATCATTAGTTGTCTTAATCTTATCAATAACATTAATAACAATTCCATTAAGTGATGCTGTACTGCTCTTGATCTGCTTCATAGTAGACTGAAGTGTATCAATAAATACATTTATTCCATTTCCAAGCTGGCCTATCTCATCTGTTCCATCACTTGTTACTCTCTTAGTAAGATCTCCGTCATTATCATTAATAGACTTAACTATATTATTAAGTTCTTTCTGCATCTTTGAAAGAGGTCTTGATATCTCTGCAATTACAACAATAACCGCTACTGCAACTGCCACTATGGCAATAACCATAATTGTGATCATTATTACTCTCGCTGCATTGTATATGTTCTCCTGAGTCTCTTTAGCCTCTTCCATTCCATCCTCATTAGCATCTGTCATAAGTGATATTGCAGAATCTATATCATCACTGATTTTGCTAATGTCAGAATTGACAATCTGTACAGCTTTTTCATCCTCGTTATTATTACTATAACGCAATGCCTCATTAAAATAAGTGAGATACTTATTATACGTTTCTTTGAATTTATTATAGTTATCTGTCTCCTGTCCTTCATCCAGGCTCTCTTCAAACTCATCACAGTTTTCTTTTATATTATTCATCAATGTCTGTGACTTCTTAGTAAGATTATTCATTGTAGCATCATCTTCTGCCATACAATGAGCATAGATAATCTGATTAAGTGACTCAAAATCTGCTGATACATGTCCAAGTAGCTTTATGCTTTCTGCATAATTATCAGATATCTCGACACTTGCATCTCTCATTCTGTCAAGTTCTGATATACTTATAATACCCATTACTCCAATAAGTACTGCAAGAAGAAGAACGCTGAAAAGTCCCTTTACTCCGACACTAAGATTCTTAAAAATTCTCATTAGTTAATCCTTTCCGTATTAAATTGTAACCGTTTCTATAAGTGCAACAATTTTAGTATACATTATATCTATGAAAAAGCAAGTATTTTTTAAAAACCATAATATTATTTATTTTATTCCCAATAATTCTTTCGCATTCTGGTTAGTAATATCAATAACCTCCTGCACATCAAGCCCTTTAATCTGCGCCAGCTTTTCTGCAACATATTTTATATTACGGCTGTCGTTTCTTTTGCCCCTGTTAGGCTCAGGTGCCATGTATGGACTGTCAGTTTCAAGTACAATTCTATCCATCGGTATATAATCTGCTGCTTCAACAAGCTTCTTGGCATTCTTAAATGTAAGAACTCCGCCTATTCCAATTGAGAATCCCATGTTAAGAAAATCTCTTGCTGCTTCCTTACTATATGAATAACAGTGGATTATTCCGCCTGTATCCTGTCCATGATTACTCTTTAATATATCGATTGTATCCTGACATGCATCTCTTGAATGAATCATTACCGGCATGCGTGTGCGGTACGCCACATTCATCTGTGCTGCAAACCATTCACGCTGCTTCTTCTTTTCAGCCTCTGCGATATCCGCATCATCCGACACATAGTAGTAATCAAGTCCGATTTCTCCAAGTGCAACAATCTTTCTTGCCTTAGACTCATTTAACATGTTTTCCAGCCATTCGATGTCCGATTCTTTCAATCGTACAATATCCTCTGGGTGGAAACCTATCGCTGCATATACCTTTTCATACTGTGCAGCAAGTGCAAGGGAATCCTCACAACCCTGACGGCTTGCACCTACATTAACAATGTAATCAAGCTCCCCTGTACCACTAAGCATGCTGCTTATAAGTTCATCTCTGTCCTCTTCAAATCTTTCATCATCATAATGAGCATGAGTTTCAAATATCTTCATATCTCTTAGCCAATCTCTGCGCCTTCAATAATATCCTTCTCAAGTGTAAGAACTGATAAGTTGTCCTTATCATCCCATGCTGAGATAATCATTCCCTGTGACTCAATACCACAGATCTTTCTTGGCTTTAAGTTAGTGCATACAACTAGCTTCTTGCCAATAAGTTCCTCCGGCTTGTAGTACTTCTGGATACCAGATACGATAGTTCTCTTCTCATCACCAATCTGAAGCTCGAACTTAAGAAGCTTTGTCTTCTTAACAGCTTCACATGTAAGAACCTTGGCAACTCTGAACTGAACCTTTTCAAAATCATCAAATGTAATCTCTGGCTTAGCTTCAACCTGTGGATACTCTACAGCACCATTAGCCTTCTTCTGTGCTTCCTGAATAGCCTCAATCTTTTCCTTAAGATCCTTCTCAAAGTCAAGTCTTGCAAAAAGAATCTCTGGAGTCTCAGTAACCTTAAGTCCTGATTCTCTTAATCCAAATGTAGCAAGGTCATCAAAGTCTCTTGCTCCTGCCTCTGGATTAGCTGGGTAAAGCTGTGCAAGAATCTTGTCTGTAGTCTCTGGCATGAATGATTTAAGAAGATTAGCACCTATTGTAATACTCTCAACAAGGTTGTAGAGAACCTCTGCTAATCTGTCCTGCTGTGCCTCATCTTTTGCAAGTGCCCAAGGCATTGTCTCGTCAATATATTTATTACATCTCTTAAAGAGTGTAAATACTTCTGTGATAGCATCTGCCACATGAAGTGTAGCCATCTTATCCTGAACCTTATCTCTTGTTGCTGTTACAACTGCCTTAAGGTCTCCATCAATTGCAGCATCCTCTACGCCAGTCTTATTAACAACTCCGCCGAAGTACTTGTTAGACATTGCAATTGTTCTGTTTACAAGGTTTCCAAGTGTGTTGGCAAGGTCTGAGTTCATACGCTCAACCATAAGCTCCCAAGAGATAACACCATCATTCTCGAATGGCATCTCATGAAGAACGAAATAACGTACAGCATCAACTCCGAAAAGATCTACAAGGTCATCTGCATAGATAACATTTCCCTTAGACTTACTCATCTTGCCGTCATTCTGTAATAACCAAGGATGTCCAAATACCTGCTTAGGAAGTGGCTCACCAAGCGCCATAAGGAATATTGGCCAGTAAATTGTATGGAATCTGATGATATCCTTACCGATAAGGTGAAGGTCTGCTGGCCAGAACTTCTTATACTGCTCTGAAGAGTTGCCATCAGCGTCATATCCGATACCTGTGATATAGTTAGTAAGCGCATCAAGCCATACATAAACTACATGCTTGTCATCAAAATCAACCGGGACACCCCATTTGAAAGATGTTCTTGATACACATAAATCCTGAAGTCCCGGAAGAAGGAAGTTGTTCATCATTTCATTCTTTCTTGAAACCGGCTGGATGAATTCTGGATGTGTATTGATATGCTCAATAAGCTTGTTAGCATATTTGCTCATCTTGAAGAAATAAGCCTCTTCCTTAGCCGGCTTAACTTCACGTCCACAGTCAGGACACTTGCCGTCAACAAGCTGGCTTTCTGTCCAGAAAGACTCACATGGAGTACAGTACATGCCCTCATATGAACCCTTATAAATGTCTCCCTGATCATAGAGCTTCTTAAAAATCTTCTGAACCTGCTTCTCATGGTAATCATCCGTTGTTCTGATGAACTTGTCATATGAAGTATTCATAAGATCCCAGATTCTCTTAATCTCTGTTGATACATTATCAACGAATTCCTTAGGTGTAATTCCAGCTTCCTCAGCCTTAAACTCAATCTTCTGACCATGCTCATCAGTTCCTGTCTGGAAAAATACATCATATCCTTCCTGTCTTCTGAATCTTGCAATACTGTCAGCAAGCACGATTTCGTAAGTATTACCGATATGTGGCTTGCCTGATGTATAGGCAATAGCTGTTGTCATATAAAATGGGCCTTTACTCTGTGGCATAACATTTCCTCCATAATCTATTATTCTAATTCATCGCTATTACGCAAATGTAGTGTGAATCCTTTATTCGTAAACTTTATCATAGAAAAATTTACAATAAGTGTCAAGTCTGTATTAAGTATGATACAATATGTGAATAATAAAGTATTATTTACTATAATAATTATTAAACAAACCAGTGCTTATTAAGGAGAATACATGAACAAACATATTATTTATCTTAAAAAATCATTCATCACACATCTGCTGTGCCTGATGCTTATTCTGTCAATGACAGCAGGACTGACCGGGTGCCAGCTTACACATGCCATATCATCTGTTACCGGCAATTCCCAGACATCTGCTGCCAAAGAAGACAACCAGGACTTTTCCGAATATATTAATGAGTTGTTTGGTGACATACTGTCCTCGGATACTGTTTCACTCCATGCATATGTTGAACATCCTTCCGACTTCGGAATTGATGATTATGATGTGACCCTTGGACGTTATGATCTTGACAATCCCGATGACACTGCATCATACACTGATGTTATAACAACCCTGAAATCATTTGACAGAAGTTCGCTGTCTGCCAGACAGCAGTTAACATACGACCAGGTTCTTAAATATATGGAAAATGAACTTGAATATAGTGACCTTTATATGTTTAACACCCAGCTTCAGACAACAACCGGCATCCATGTACAGCTCCCGCTTCTTTTTGCTGAATATACATTTTCCGAAAAGAAAGATGTAGACGAATACATTGAGCTTCTTAACGATGTAGATGGATATATGGAAAATCTTGTAAACTTTGAAAAGCTGCGCTCAGAAAATGGTTACTTTATGGAAGACACTCTTGTCAATGAAATTATTGAAAGCTGCAATTCATTTCTTGAATCCGCTGCATCAGATGATGGTGTTATGATATCAACCTTCAACGAAAGAATCGTTAATGTTCCGGGGCTTAGCAATGAAGATATTGCATCATATAAGACCAGCAATACAAATGCTGTAAATAACCATGTAATTCCCGGCTACCAGAAACTTGTATCAGGACTTACTGCTCTTAAGGGGACTAATAAATATTCTGGTGGTCTGTGCAATTATCCCGATGGAGACAGGTATTTCCAATATATTCTTTCTTCTACACTTGGATGGAATAAGTCTGTAGATGAATTTGATAAGCTTCTTGATGCTTACATCCAGAAAACTATGCTTACAATGCAGAGTCTTGCTTTAAAAGATTCAGGCATCTATGACAAGTTTGATACATTTTCATTCAACATGACTGACCCAACAGGTATACTAACTGACCTGAAGAAACGCATAACAGATGATTTCCCTGAAATTGAAGATGTGCCTTACGATATAAAATATGTTTCCAAAGCTCTTGAGGACTACACCAGTCCTGCTATGTATTTTATACCTCAGCTTGATAACCTTGATGTTAATTCGATATATATTAATTCTTCTGCAACATCCGACGATGAATTATATCCAACACTTGCCCATGAAGGATATCCTGGTCATCTTTACCAGACACAATACTTTGCTGCAAGTAATCCCGACTGGATAAGATATATTCTTGCTCCCGGTGGTTATGTGGAAGGCTGGGCTTCATATGTCGAAGTTCTTTCATATAACTATGCGCAGACTGGAAATAAAAACCTTAACGCAATGTATGCAGCCAATTATGCAACTATACTTTGTATATATGCCAAAGGAGATATTGGTGTCAACTATAATGGTTGGACAGAGAATGACGTATACAAATATATCAGCCAGTATGGATTTGACGACAAATCAATAGCTCATGATATGTATTATGCTTTTGTGTCTGATCCTGGTAATTATTGTAAATATGTCCTTGGCATGCTTGGTTTTGAACAGCTCAAAGTGCGTGCCCAGAATGAACTCGGAGATTCTTTTATATTAAAAGATTTCCACCAGTACGTCCTTGATATGGGACCTATTCAGTTTGATATATTATTTGATAATTTAGAAGCCTGGATTGAAAAAGAAAAGAATAAGACAATATAACAGCTTTATAATACAATATGCCAATATCATGCTGTTAGCAGCACAATATTGGCATATTGAAGCACATATTGGAACATAGACAAAGCGAAACATACGGAGCGCATCCTGTGCAATATGTTGTTGAAGATGGTCCCTGATACTGGGTTCTTCTTCCAGCATACCAGCTTCCTCCACTGGCAACTCTCTGATATAACAGCTTGTACTGCATATTGTCAGGTTCCAGTTCAACTGCACGTTTTGCATGTTCAATTGCAGTTGCCTCTTCTCCTTTTGCAGAATGGGCAAGTGCACTGTAGTAATACCATCTGGCATCCTTATCATCTATGCTGTTAAGCACATTAATAGCTTCATCATAGCTTGCATTATTAATATAATTAGCTGCTGCTCTCAGGCGCATTGTTGTAGGATCATTGCCATCCATATCTGGTGCAGAACTTTCATTTCCTGAGAAATTCCCTGAATATCCTCCAAAACCGAATGGTCCAAATCCCCAGAAGCCTCCAAAATCTCCGTAATCTCCACGGGTCTGGTTCTGATAATCTCCATCATATCCATAATGATCTGAACGTCCTGTTCCATACCTCGTCTGACTGTAGGACTGACTGCTGTATCCACCCTCACGCTCTCTCATAATCTGGTTATATGCCTGCTGAACAGTTTTAAACATCTCTTCTGCCTGCTCTTTGTGTGGATTATTAATATTAGCATCAGGATGATACTTTCTGCTAAGAGTTCTGTATGCTTTTTTTACTTCTTCATCAGAAGCATCCGAAGATACCCCTAACACTTTATATGGGTCTGTCATTATGGTCCTCCAACTGTTATTTTTCCACAGCTTTATTTCTCTTTGCCCTGGCGGCATCAAACTTTGTCCACACGCCGGAATATATTATATTTCTAAGTATGTCTGCATTATCTATAATTGGCAGTCTCTCAAACTGTCTTGCACATAATGCCATATATGACTTTAATACATTCTCACAGAAGTCGTCAAAATCCTTCTGATTCCTATGAAACTTAAGAACATTATAATTGCCCTTTTTCTCATCTTTCTCAAGATCATCATATGCATCAAGAAGATATATGAAACGTCCAAGATTATCTCCTAAACACCTTAGTTCATCTGCCCATTCATCCTCTTTCATAACCATGATCTGTGAAAGAATCTCACCAAATATAGCTGAAGGCTTATCTATATTGGTTTCATTATTTTTTTCCAGTTCTGAAAGCTGAATTATCTTTTTCTTAATAAAAGCAGCTTTCGGCTTATATTTAACTTCCAGCTTCTTAACCTTGCCTTTAAGCACCTTCGCAAATGTTCCTTTGGCAATGTTATGCTCATCATTCCAGTCATCCAGGCACTTGTAATACGCCATTAAAATATTCATATCAGCAACATAATCAGTAACTGCATTACGCCTTACCGGATGTTTCCTACCCGGATGCGCAATGCAGCGTTCTTCTGAATACTCGGTCTCTGGCTCATATAGCCCACTAAGAAGCATCACTAAAAATGTCATATCATAGCTTATGGAAATCTGACCTTTAAAACCATACTCTGCTTTCAATGCATCACACAGTCCACAATAGTACGAACGATATATATCAAATTCTTTGAACTTAAGTTCCGGCTGATTAATAACTATATATCCGTACATATATTCAAACCTCCATTTTCGCTTATAATATAACATAGAAAATATTCAGTCAATCAGCCTTTCAAAGATTAATAAATCTTTAATATTATTTTTAGATATTATTCTTGTCGTCAAAATCCGTTCCCCAGATAAGAAAACTCGTGTAATCATCCAATGAGTTGACTGGACGCATTACATCACTCTCGTCTAAGTTACTTGCAAATTCATCTTCCCCATCATCATAACCATTTCTGCCGGCATTATTATCCTGCTGGTTCTTATACTCGTCTCTTTCATGGCCATAGTCAAATGTTGGAAACATATCAGCCACCTCCTTTCAGATATATTATGTTAAGTTTCAGATACTTTTATCCGATAAACAATATAAGTAGATATTAAAGGAGGGATATTCGTGCGTGTTACATCTCAAATGTTAGCTGCTAACCAGCTTCGTGCGGGAATTGACCCATCATCATCCAGAACATTACTGGATTATATTAAGAATGATGACAACGACAGTCTTACAAGTCTCCTGACCAACAAGACAGACGCTTCTACATCATCTTTAACTAAAAAGCTGCAGAAAAACGCATATGAAGCTATTAAAGAAGATGCCGATTCTCTTTCTAAGAATTCTGGCAAGTTTACAGACACTAGTTCAAAACTTTTTGAAAGTGCAGAAAAGACTGGCGATTACTCTGGTGTTTATTCAGATATAAAATCTGTGGTTAACTCCTACAACAAGCTTTATAACACTCTTGGAAAAACATCAAGTTCAGTAAATACAATATGTCAGGATATGTTAAGAGAAGCTGCCAAGGAGAATTCCGAGGCGCTGGCATCGGTTGGTATCACTCTTAAAGAAGATGGTACTCTTAATCTTGATGAAAAAAAGCTTGCCGCCGCAGATACAGAAACATTGAAAAAAGTTTTTGGTACTTCTTCAGAATTTGCTAAAAGACTTGGCATTATCGGAACTAATGTTTCTTCTCTTGCTAAAGCCAATATCAATTATGTTACCAATTCATATACTTCATCAGGTGTTGCTTCCAATTCTTCAGATGATCTGTATTCATTGATGACAAGCAAATTTAATTCTATAGGTTAGATTATATGTTTTCTCTTGAAATCGAATCCTTTAAATATAATCATTCCTATACCAAATATTACTATTATTAATTCTGTCATAATAAAACCTCCATATATTAAAGCTTTACTGCTTTAGTATATGGAGGTTTTGTAAATTCAGTCACCACGCATCTGTATATATCATGTAAATATTATTTAATATCTAATTCCGGCGGTACATCAAGTTCATGCGGAACAGGCGCACCATTTTTCTTTCTCTGTCGTACACACTCTGTCAGCAGGTATTCTATCTGTCCATTAACAGATCTAAAATCATCCTCTGCCCACGCTGCAATGGCATCATAGAGTTTACCTGATAAACGGAGTGGAACCTGTTTCTTTCCTGTATCTGCCATTAGTAAAGACTTCCTGAATTAACTATTGGCTGGGCATCTTTATTTCCGCAAAGCACAACCAGCAGATTAGACACCATTGCTGCTTTTCTCTCTTCATCAAGATCCACAACCTGCTTTTCTGACAATCTGTCAAGTGCCATCTCTACCATTCCTACTGCGCCATCAACAATCATTTTTCTGGCATCAATAATTGCAGATGCCTGCTGACGCTGCAGCATTACTGCGGCTATCTCTGGTGCATATGCAAGATATGTTATTCTTGCTTCTATTATCTCAAGTCCCGCATCTGTTACTTTGCTCTGGATTTCTTTTCTTATTCTTTCAGCAACAACTTCACTTGATCCACGCAGACTTCCTTCATCTGCTATTCCATCTCCAGTTGTGTCTACATTTTCTGCGACATCATATGGATACATACGCACTATGTTGCGCAAAGCACTATCACACTGAAGAGAAAGGTATTCCTTATAGTTATCAACATTAAATACTGCCTTGGCAGTATCTGTTACTTTCCACATAACTGCAATTCCAATCTCGACCGGATTACCAAGGCAATCATTTATCTTCTGTCTGCTGTTATTAAGTGTCATTATCTTAAGTGATACTTTCTTATTAACTGTCTGGCTTGACGCATTAGCAGCTCCTGCCATTGCTATACCAGCTACACTTGCAATATCAAGTTTCTTTCCCTCTCCTGCTACATCCCCGCTCTGGTTAAGACGTGTTGTTGCTGCGGGATTGACCGCTGTGCAAAATGGATTGACATAATAAAATCCTGCTTCTTTAATAGTTCCAACATATTTTCCGAAAAGTGTTAATACCAGCGCCTCCTGTGGCTTTAACACTTTAAGTCCAAGGAAGAACACCCATCCTGTCACTGCATATACACTTCCAATTACTATGAGTGCTATCCATGGTGCAGAAGCTCCTTTCGATTCTGTCATCACAGCACCAACAACACCAGCTGCTACTGCGGCTGCATAAAGTACAATGAATAACATAAGCATAGCCATACCATTCTTATTCTTCTTCAAAACTTTTTCTTCCATATAAAACCTCTTTTCTGGACACCCTGACTATTAATCAGCTCCTTGTTGATATTTTTATGATATCATTTTGATATCGTATTGTCAATATAATATCAATCGTAATTTTCATGCATTTTCATGCATATTCATTTTTTATCCTCATATGTCAAAAAGGGATATACATTATACCTGAACATTCTGATTCAAAATATAATGTATATCCCTTTTCATATAAAAAATAAAAGCCTTACAACCTAGGATTCCCTAAATCATAAGACCTTCCAGTGCACCGCCAGGGGTTCGAACCCTGGACACCCTGATTAAGAGTCAGGTGCTCTACCAACTGAGCTAGCGGTGCGAAGTATTTTGTTCTGTGCTTTCGTGTTGTCTCAAGCACAAGTGATATTCTATATCATGATTTGATAAAATGCAAGCATTTTTTTGTTTTTATTTTAATACAATCTTATTTTTTACATTTTTCTTCTTTTTTCTTGATATTTCTTGATTTTACCACCCTTTTTATATTGATATGCGCTTTCAAAATCATTATAATTTTATTGAAAATACGATTTTATAATAGAATCTTCATTTTTAATATACATTTTAAGAAACGAGGAACGACATGAAGTTAAAAAAATTTGAACCTGCAGCCAAACATGTTGATAACATTCCTATAGAAGCGGTTAATCTTGATTCAGAAGATACTCTTCCTCCTAAACCTGATAAACCTATTGCCCGAAATATTTTCCAGCCTAACAGTAAGTACTTTACAATAGTTGTCTATGCGCTGTTTTTTGTTCTGGGTTCTATACTTATATATAAATTCATTGGTAACTGGAATTCTACAGTTAAAGCTTTCAAGAATATTTTTAGTATTCTGTCGCCATTTCTTATTGGTGCTATGATTGCTCTTATATTGTATCCTTTTATTAAAACATTATACAATAAGTTCTTCTTAAAAGTATGCCATATTAAATCGCGCAAGCTCGCAAAAGTCCTTTCTATACTTGCTGCTTATATTATAGCTGTCGGCGCATTAAGCATACTTGCTGGCTTTATTGTTCCACAGATATATAAAAGTATCGGTGAAATCGCTAATCAGGCGCCTGTATGGTATGAAAATATACGCGACTGGATTACTGAATTTGAAAGCAGACATTCTGGCTCTGCCATTAATTACGATTTTATTAATAAGAAAATTGAGGATTCTCTGCCTAAGCTCTTTGATTATTTTACGGCTACGCTTGGAAACATTGTCCCTTATATTCTTAATACATCAATGGCTATTGTTTCCGGTATTTTCAACTTTGTAATTGCAATAATTGTATCTGTATATATGATTTCAGATAACAAGAACATCTTTTTCCATTTTAAAAGATTTCTTTATGCAGTCCTTCCTAAAAAGACTGCAGACAACACCCGCATTATCTGTAAGAATTGTGCAAGCATATTTATTAATTACATTATAGGCAAATCATTTGACTCACTTATCGTTATGGTTGTCTGCCTCATTGTTATGTTTATACTTAAACTTCCATATGCCGTGCTTATCAGCGTTATAGTCGGAGTAACGAACATGATTCCTTACTTCGGTCCTTATATCGGTGGGGTTATCGGAGGCGTTATAATTGTTATTGTAAGTCCTATAAAGCTTATTGTTTTCGTAATAATGATCATATGCATCCAGCAGGTTGACGGCCTTTTAATTGGTCCCCGTATAATTGGCGGAACCACAGGTCTCAAGCCGGTATGGGTTGTATTCTCAATAACTGCAGGCGGAGCGTTATTTGGTGTTCTTGGAATGTTTCTTGGCGTTCCTGTATTTGCGGTACTCAGCTATCTGCTCAACATAACTGTCCAGCATTTTCTGGATAAAAGAAAAGTCACCGTGCAGCCTTACGACTCGCCTGATGACTTGTAGATTACTTTTTGGCATTAAGAATTCTCACGACATCGTCGAGGGAATTCTTAAACCTTACTATTCTGAAATTCGCACCTTTGTGCACATACATAATCTCTGATACCTTTCTGACAAATGCTTTATTTCTCACATTACATCTCCAATACCTTATATATATTAATATATGCACACTTTTAATTAGTTGTTTCTTGTTGCTATAAGCTTACATATCGGATTGCCCATCTGTGAAAATCTTGTTTCATATTCAGTCATAACATTTCCCTCATTGAGTACCGGATCATTATGAAGATCAAATGTTACTACTGGCAGTTCCCATCCTGCTTCTTTAATCTCTTCTAATGAGAAATCGAACAAATCTTTATTGTCCGTCTTAAACTCAACCTGTCCGTCCTTTTTTAATATAACATCATATCTTGCCATGAACTGTCTTGATGTAAGTCTTCTTTTGGCATGTCTGTCCTTTGGCCATGGATCTGAGAAATTAAGGTATATTCTGTCAACTTCATTTTCCCCGAACACTTCACATATAGCCTCTGCATCCATTCTTATAAACCTGAGGTTAGGAAGTTCCAGCTCATCCTGCTTCTCAACCGCTCTTAAAAGCACGCTTGAATATTTCTCAATTCCCACATAGTTAATATCAGGGTTATTGGCTGCAAGAGTTGTTATAAATGTTCCTTTTCCCATTCCTATCTCAATTCTTACCGGGTTGTTATTTCCGAATACCTGTGCCCATGTTCCTTTCATTCCTTCCGGCTCTGTAAACACATATTTATTCTCTATCATTACTTCCCTTGCGCCAGGCACATTTCTAAGTCTCATATTATATATTTCTCCATTCCTATAAAAATATTTCTTATGTATATTTACCATAAATATTACTTTTTGCCAAGCGGGGTTTACTTATCAGCCATGCTGGGCTAAAATGTTATGGTATTATTTTAATCGGAGGATATCCATATAATGAAAAAACATTTTCTTAAAGGATTACTTATAAAGATAACCAGCGTTGCCTGTTCTGCCGCCATATTATGTTCATCCGTGGCTATTGATGCATCCGCTGCAACAATTAACAACGATACATCTACCGGCTCATCCCAGACAGATACTATTGTATGGCCTGAAGCCCCGGAAGTTAACTCAAGCAGCTGTATTCTTATAGATGCCGATACTGGTTCTATACTTTTCGAGAGAAATTCACACGAAAAGTGCTACCCGGCCAGTACAACCAAGATTCTTACAGGCCTTCTTACCATTGAGAACTGTAACCTTGATGATGTTATTACATTTTCACAGGCTGCCGCTAATTCTATCAATGTCACAGAAGACGCTAATCTGGGATCTAAGGCCGGTGAACAATACACTGTAGATCAGGCTCTTCATGGACTTTTACTTTACTCTGCCAATGAAATTGCTTATGCCCTGGGCGAGCATGTTGCCGGATCTATGGATGCTTTTGTAGATATGATGAATGCCAAAGCCAAGGAACTTGGTGCTCTTGATACTCATTTTGCCAATCCAAGCGGACTGTTCAATGCCAATCATTACACTACAGCTTATGACATGGCAATGATAGCCAGGGGATGTTATAACAATGCTTCATTTGTAAGTATTGATTCTATGGCAGATGCATATGTTATCCCACCAACTAATATGACTCCTACCCAGCGTACTATCCGCCACAGACACAAAATGTTAAAGGGGCGTGCATATTACTATGAATATTGTAAAGGTGGAAAAACAGGATTTACTGATGAATCCCAGAATACGCTTGTAACATTTGCAGAAAAAGACGGCATGAGACTTATATGTGTCGTATTCAAAGAGCCTGATGATGAAATCCGTTACGTTGATACAAGAGCTCTTTTTGACTGGGGCTTTGCCAACTTCCAGAAATCAACAACAACAGGCAGTCAGCTGGGTGCCATGTTCTCTAATGACAACTATTATAATTCATCAGTTTTTTCTAACCTTGCACTTGATTTTGGACTCAATGCCTCATTTATCACAATTCCTAATAAGAGTTCCTTATCAGATGTAACCATGACTGTCGATGATAATTATGATATGACCAATGAGAATGGTGTCATGACTACGCACCTGAAATTCTTATATAACAACAACACTGTAGGAACAACGACACTTAATATATCTGCTGCCGGAACAGATACCGGAAGTCTCCTTCCTTATGCAGAAACCAGTACATCATCAAGCTACAAGCCTAAACAGTGTATCCGTATTAATATATGGATTATCGTTGGTATCGGAGTTGTTATTCTCTTTATTATTTATATAATAGATGAGCGTGCCAGAAGAAAACGTCAGAGAAGACATTACAACCGCAGAAGAAGACATTTCTAAGTATATTTAAGGGGATTCAAGGTCTATGCCTTGAATCCCCTGTTTATCATTGTATCTGTCTGTGTTTCATTACCCATTCCCCCTTTGGAATAGGTAAGTCCTGCATATATTGTCTGTGTATTTTTCATTAATGGCTGAGATGTATCCTGTCTGCTTACCTCATAGAACGACTTTCTAAGCTTAGTCATAAGTCCTGATACTCTGTTTAACTCTGACTTATCCTTGCTTACTGCCGCAGATATAAGGGTTCTCTTAATATGATTATATATAACAAATAAATTATAAGATAATTCATACTGCATATCCAGACCAACTATAAGCTGGTCTACTACCCTTTGCGCCATATATATATTATTTCTTATCTGCACATCATCTTCACTGTCACATGCATCTTTCAGATATTCTATCCCCATATCATATAGTATAACTACAAGCTGTGATGCTGTTGCCTGCGTTATCCTGTACTGGTATGTCCTTATAGATTCTTTCGTCATAAAATCTCCATTTCTGCCCTTTTTTCAAGGTATTTCAAGTTTGTGTGCAAATACAAACCTTCAATTACTGTAACAGCTGCAATACCTGTGATGGTCTTTCATTTGCCTGTGATAATATAGAAGTAGCTGCCTGTGTAAGAACTGTCTCTGATGTATATGTTGTCATCTCTTCTGCCATATCAGTATCAACCATTGCTGACAAAGACTTTGTAAGGTTCTCGTTGGATACCTGCAGATTATTTGCAGTATGATCAAGTCTGTTTTCATAAGCTCCAAGTCTTGAACGGATTTCATTAGTCTTATTAATAGCTTCATCTACTGTTGCTATTGCCTGTGACGCTGTGTACTGTGTCATAACATTAAGATTTTCTGTTCCGAGCGAATATGTAGTAATCTCTGGTATATCAATAATAATAACCTGATCCTGGTTAGCTCCAACATGTATACTCATAGTACCTACATCTGTAACTTCCTGATTAATAGTCTTTGCTGTTCCAGCTCCTGCTGTTGATTTACCATTATTATTACTGTCGTCAAATACTGTACCTGCTGTATTACCAGGAACATCTAATGAGAATTCCTTATTATTAACATCAGTTACTGTAATCACTGTTCCTTTAGTAGAAAGAACTGCTGATTCAGCAAATCCAACTCTTTCACCACTAGCATCCCTTGCTATTTCTGCCTTAACATCACTTCCCTCAACTATGATTCCTGAATCCTTCGCTGCATCAGGAATTCCAAGCAGATTGGCAAGCTTCTCATTACTACATGTGATATTCATTTTCTGATCACTGCCATACTGATCAGTCATCATTACAAGTGTTGATCCGGCATAATCTCCAGTTGGAACATAACCTGCATACTCTGTACCATTGACAGCCGTATCATTATTGAGATTCTTAACTGTAAATGCCGATCCACCTGTCATATTAACGCCATCAATAATCTTACCCATTACAGTATCAAGAGTATCTCCCTCTTTTATTTCGATTTTATAGCCATTAATGCTTATTACTCCTGCCTGAGCATCTGTAATCTTTGCTGTATCTGACATTGTAATCGCACCTGAACCAGTTGCAATCGCCTGTCTTGCATCTTCTGTAACTGTAACCGAATATATTCCGGCAGTATAATTATCCGAAACAGATAACTGGTTAACCCCCTGAAGATCAGAATATACTCTTCTTGAAAGATTACCATTAATAAGAGACTGTGTATTAAATTCTGTTTCATCAGATATTCTGTCTATCTCCTTATTAATCTGATTGATTTCTTTCTGTACAGCTTCTCTCTCTTCATCTGAATTAACATCATTGGCAGCCTGTACACTAAGTTCCTTTAATCTTGTAAGCATACTCTGGATTTCATTGATAGCACCTTCTGCTGTGCTTATTACTGATACTCCATCTGCTGTATTATTCTGTGCCTGATCAAGTCCTCTTATCTGCATACGCATTTTTTCAGAAATTGCACATCCGGCAGGATCATCCTTTGAACCATTAATCTTATAACCCGATGATAATCTCTCTATTGATGTTGAAAGATTATTCTGTGACTTTTGTAATGAATTATTAGCTACAATCGCAGCAACATTTGTTCCTATTCTCATATATGTGCCTTTCTATATTAAACTTAATTGTCTCTTAGTTCATACATAATATATCGGAAATATATCACAAATCTTTAGTCAGCCAGTGCTTTTACTATTACTCCTGCCATCTGATACAGCTTATCTGTTGCAATATTTTCACTATTACTGTCATAAGTAATATACCTTACATCATCTGATTTACCTGTGTATATATCAATATTATCTATTGCAAACTGTGTACTGAGCTGTTTTCCCATCTCATCAATCAAATCAGATGCCTCAGAGGTAAGTTCCTTGTCTGCAACAACCAGTATCTTCATACTGTTCTCATCAGTTCTGGCTTCCAGGCTTACATTTCCTAACAGCTGATTGGACATATTTACGGATATTTTTCCAGCATTATCACTGTCCTGAACAAGCGTAAGCTTTATCATTCCAATATCTCCATTGTCTGTTGCATATGGAATTCTGTAATCATGTTTTGCAGCAAGATTCTTTATATATCCAATAGTTCTGTCTTTTAAACGAAGATCCAGAAACTCCTCATAATTAATATCTATCTGTGTATCGAGATCTACCGACTTGGATACTGCCTCCTGAAGTTCCTCTTCTACTTCATCTTTCATCTCATCATACATTAATGACAGTTTTTCTTTATGTCCGATTTTTTCAATTGAATCCTCTGCATAATCTTTTAATGTTTTCCTGCCTTTAATATCAGGAAATTGTCCTGACTCCATAAATTCTTTTACAGCCTGTATATTACCAGTATTAACATCCATATCGGACTTTCTTATCTCACGGAGTATATTAGCATCAGCCTCGGCTACTGCTGCCTGTACATCAATATATTCTTCATAATATCTGGCTTCTTCCTGAGCGTCATAATATTCCTCAACCTGATCAAGGAAGTTTTCCACAGACTGGCTGCCTATTCCAGTATTGTTATCAACATTTTTAAGTGTATTAGGTGTTATTAATGCACCATTTGTTGAAAACAATGCCATATAATAATTGGCTGTTCCCCGTACCTGTGCCAATCCTGTATTATCATCTATTGTCACATCCATATCATAATGTTTTCTGGAATTATAAGCGCTAATAAGATTACTCATTGTAACTTCTGTACCCTGTTTCACAAGTGCCCCGGCTGCTACTCCGGCATCCTTAGTGAATATATTCATCATCTGGTATATTCCTATGAACTGTTTTCTCTGCTCTTTTGTTATGCCGTCAGTACGATCAAGCTTGTACAAAAACTTAGAAAACTTTTCCTCATTATCCTTAGTTGCGTTCTGATTCATGGCACTAAGATATTCATTAACATCCTGAATATCCGCTTTCATAGGATTAATGCCATCTTTTATCATATTAAGAACTGTCTCTGGTTTCATATTCTTTACAAGATTATCTATAACAGCATTAACCGTTTTAATCTTTTCTATATTATCTGGCGTAATCTCCATTCCATTGGCTGCAAGTACATTTATTGCCCTTCTGTCGCTTTTCGTACCTTCAAGTCCAAGTTCATCAATAATATCATCAGCACTTCTCTCAACAGCTTTCTTAAGGGAATCTCCAAGTTCTGCCCTTACCTGTGTTCCAACAGCTTCATATGTATCCGCTGCCTTTTCATACATCATTGAGAATACCCTTGCCGGATTGCGCATTGTCTGGTCAAACATTTTTCTTATATCAAGTACCTCTTCATATGACATTCCATATGCATATGAACTCTTCTCATAATCTTTTATGATATCATTAAGCTCTTCCATTGGAGTTGTAAGAACAGATATATTATTGTTTACAAGATATGCGGCTGCCCCAGCGCTCATAAGAACTCTTGTCTCAACAAATGTATCATATGCTTCATCGACAGTTTCTTTATCTGCTGCTTCTTTATCAGCATCCACTTCTTTTACATTGCTGTAATCAGGATTAAATACTTTTGCATCTAATTCCAGCTTCAGACTTGCAATTGTAAACACGTTTCCCTTTGACAACACATTAGCGACATCCTCATATGTTGCATTCTCAAGAGTATTAAATGCCGTAATAATATCATCCATATCTGAACCTGTTATATCAGTATCCTCTGCTCTCTTACCAAGCTTCATATATTCAAATATTTTATCAAGAACTGCATCCGTATCATTAACTGTCTCTTCAATATCAAGACTGTCTAATTCCGCTTTATAACTGAGGTTATCTACAGTTACAGGAATCTGTTTATCAATAAACATTCTTGCATTGTTAATATTTTCTTCGTTAATCTCAAGCCCAGCATCATTAATTATTTTTTCTATTCCTGGCCTGAGCTTTTCAAAATCCGCATCAGATATCATTTCATCTGCTGTAGCACCCATGCCATATCCAGATGCTGTGGCTGACTGTGCCTGATACATTCCGGCAATTGTAGGTGCAATATTGTTGGCAACCATATAAGCCTTAGTGTCTTCACTCAATGGTTTTAAATTCTGTGCCATATCAACTGCGTTATTTACTTCTCTTATAGAATCCTCATTAACTGCAATATCTGCTCCAGACATTTTCTGCTCTATCCTGTTTGCAGCACCGGCATTACCTGCAACACTTTCAATCTTATCTCTTGATACAGATGTACCATAAGATACATAATCATCACTATGCATGGCAAGTTCTATTTTTATTTTCTCTATAATATTAACCATATCGTCATCTGTGGCATCTGTAAGATTGAATCCATCCTCATCTATCTTAACTGCATCGGCACCAGACAGCTTCATCATAAGAGCTTTCAGTCCAAGCTTTACTCCTGATGCACTATTCATAATCTGTGCCTTCACATCATCTGCTTCTTTTAACAGGCTTTCATATGTATTATCTACAGGTTTTCCACCTGCCGACATTACAACACCTGCAAATGCATTATCAACTGCACCAGTTTTACTTCCTGATGTTTTATTCTCTTTATAATTAATTGATGTTCCCTTAACTGTATTATCCTGCTGGTTAAAGTCAGCTCCCGAAACTGTATATGTCATACCAAGCTCCTTTTATATCACTTTCACTATCATGTATTAAATATTTCGGCAGATTTTTCTTAATAATTAACCAGACTTTTACGATGTCCTCGTAAACTAAATGAGGGGTACCGCACTATTTTTTCTAGTGCGGTACCCCTGCTTGTTATGTATTATATTTTCCCTGCCTCAACCTTAGACACGTCTCCGTTAAACTCATATACAGCTATTCCATACTTGTGAAGATCTACGAGCAATGACTGTGTATATCCATCACAATCTCCATCTACAGCCGTAAGTGTCTTCTTCTGATTAGCTTCATCATCACCAAGAACAAGCTTATATTTAGTCTTGAATGGTACACCTACTCTGAAGCTGTCCCTTTCCACTGGTGTGAAATTAAGAACAAAGAGCAGATTCTTCTTTCCGTCAGGACTAATCCTTATAAATGAGAATACACTGTTATCCTTATCATTAGCATTAATCCATCTGAATCCATAACTTGTGTAATCTGTAGCATACAGACAAGGATATTCTTTATTAAGATGCAGACACTTCTTCGTAAAATCCTTTAACTCACGGTGGCTTTCATCCTCCAGAAGATACCAGTCAAGTGCTCTCTTCTCACTCCATTCATTCCACTGTCCGAATTCCTGTCCCATGAACAAAAGCTTCTTACCTGGATGTCCACACATATATGCATATGCAAGCTTAAGATTCTTAAACTTATCTTCCCTGTCTCCCGGCATCTTTCCAAGCATTGAACACTTAAGATGAACCACCTCATCATGTGAAAGTACAAGTATGAAATTCTCGCTGTAAGCATACATTAATGAAAATGTCATCTTGCCATGATTGAACTTCCTAAAATATGGATCAAGCTTCATATATTCAAGAAAATCATGCATCCATCCCATATTCCACTTAAATGTGAACCCAAGACAATCTCCATTATCAGGATCTCCACTTACCATAGGCCATGCTGTAGACTCCTCTGCAATCGTTATGGCCTGTGGAAATCTTTTCTTTAACATACTATTAAAATGCTTCAAAAAGCTCATAGCTTCAAGATTACCATTACCACCATACTGATTAGGAACCCAGTTACCGTCACTTCTTCCATAATCAAGATAAAGCATTGAAGCAACTGCATCAACTCTCAATCCATCAATATGGAACTTATCTACCCAGTACATTCCGTTAGCTATAAGGAAATTGGATACTTCATTCTTAGAATAATCAAATACCTTCGTTCCCCAGTCAGGATGCTCTCCTTTTCTTGGATCAGCATACTCATATACACAGCTTCCATCAAAGTTGGCAAGTCCATGTGCATCCTTTGGAAAATGAGCCGGAACCCAGTCAAGTATTACTCCGATACCCTTTTCATGCATATAATCAACAAAATACATGAAGTCCTGTGGTGTTCCATATCTTGCTGTTGGCGCATAATAACCTGTTACCTGATATCCCCACGAACCATCAAATGGATATTCAGCAATTCCCATAAGCTCAATATGAGTATATCCCATATCTGTTACATACTCTGCAAGCTCTGGAGCTATCTCCCTGTAATTATAAAATCCATCCTCTGTCCCATCATCCTTTTTCTTCCATGATCCAAGATGACATTCGTATATTGATAAAGGCGCCTTGAGATGGTCTTCCTTTTTCTTCTTCTCAACCCACTTGGAATCTTTCCAGCTGTATCCAGACAGATCTGCAACAACTGACGCTGTCTCTGGTCTTAACTGTGCCGCATTAGCATATGGATCAGCTTTATAAAATGCATCTCCACTCTGCGAAATAATAAGATACTTATACATATCACCAGCCTTAGCTCCCGGAATAAATAATTCGTATATTCCTCCATCTGATATCTTCTTCATATCATAGCCATAAGCATTCCAGTTATTGAATTCTCCTATAACATATACTTCTCTTGCTGCAGGTGCCCAGACTGCAAAATATACTCCTTGTGTTCCATCCTTTTCTACAACATGCGCCCCCATTTTATTATATATCTCATAATGAGTTCCCTGGCCAAAAAGATATGCATCTAATTCTGTTATTGCAACCTGCTCGTACTTTTGCATATTCTTCATAAAATCCTCCATTATATTATTATACTATCATCATTGCACGAATCTGTGGGACATCCCTCTTTTATCCCATCAATATAATAGTATATTACCACAATAGCTGTTTAATTACTACATTTCCTTTGCAAAAAAAATGTTCATTCATCATATATTGTGTTATACTGTAATCCGACTTTGAAAGATTAATTAGAAAGATGAAAAGGAGAGTCTGTTTCTTATGATATACTATATTGCCAACACAAGTTATACCAACATTATTACATTTGTAAGTATACTGTTTGCATTTGCCTTTACTGTTGCAGCAATCTGCCTTGGAAAGAATATTCTTCCACGCGATGCCGGCCGTGCATATGCAATCAATGGAAGTAAATCTGTCGGAAAACCTCGTGGTGCCGGTATGATATTCATCCTTACGTTCACATTGACATGTGCTTTATTTGTTAACCTGAGTGCTGAACTTATTATTTACCTCATCCTCATTCTTGCTGCAATGTTAAGCGGTTATCTGGATGACAGTGCATCTTCTCCATGGGGCAATCTAAAAAAAGGTCTTATTGATCTTGCTATTTCAGTTATGGCTGCTGTAACATACCTGCACTATAACCCTAATACATTTGATCTTGCATTCTTTGGCAAGACTGTTACTCTTAATCCTATAATATATGCCATTCTGATCGTAATACTTATATGGGTAAGCATTAATGTTACTAACTGTTCAGACGGAGTAGACGGATTATGTGGAACACTTTCAGTTGTAACTCTGTCAACTGTATATGTATTATTCAGAACATTTGATATTGAACCATCATACAGACATACTGTACTTATTATGGTTGTATGTATACTTGGATATCTGTGGTTTAATGCATCACCTAGTAAGTTGCTTATGGGAGATGCCGGTTCAAGAGCTATTGGAATATTTATAGCATTTACATTCCTTAAACTGCATGCTCCACTGCTTTATATCCCAATGGCACTAATTCTCATACTTGATGGCGGTCTTGGTCTTATTAAAGTTTCATTCATGAGATTTCTTCATATTAACCTCATGAAGAATCTTCGTACACCTATACATGATCATATGAGAAAGAACAAAGACTGGTCTGATACACAGGTTGTATTCAGATTTACAATTGTACAGATTATCATAGGTCTTGCAGTTATCTATGGATTAATGTAACACTGGCTAATATATCTGACACATACAAAACAGGAGATACACATCATTGATATGATAGTGTATCTCCTGTTTTACATTCATTATTCATCATCAGGCTCATTCTGCTTAACCAGCTTATCAGCCTGTCTTCGTCTTCTCCTGTGTTCGCGCTCCTTTATCTGGCGTTCATATATCTTTAATGCGCCGTTCTCATCTGTACGCTTCATAATTCTTATGGCATAATATTTACCATTCTCACTCTGCTTTACCCTGAACCGGCCTTTTATTAGTCCATGTTCATCACATGTGAATAGTCCATAATAACTCTTGGAATTAGTTGCAAACCACTTCACTGTCCTTGTCATAGGCTTTCCACACAGAAAACACCTGCACGCTCTTACAGTTCTGTCAGTTGCCGCTTTATCCCTTGTTGCAAATCCTTTAGATACATATTTCTCATATGTTCCAAAATTAAGATACACTTCATCCTTTCTTGTCTCTGGTATAACAAATGTATCTATGCTGCAAAACTTCTTTACATTATCAAAATCAAGCGTTTTCATTATCTTAGCCGTATACCTTGCATCACTCATTGCTGAATGATAATGTTCGTCGCCTGTTATTCCCTGCTCATCTATTGCAGACTTAAGATTCATGCGTGTTTTGCCATCTGAAAAGTTAATACTATACAGCTTCTGCAGATCCAGATATAACAATGGCTTTGGAAATGTCTCTTTTACATTGTAATAGCTCATATTCCTTCTTAACTCAGTAATATCCATGCTTCCCCATGTAACAAATATATAATCTGTTCCACACCATTCGAGAAATTCAGTCACACCAGATACAAAATCTATACCATTATCAAGATCCTTTTCTGTAATCCCAAGAATCTTTTTTACAGTGTTCTGGAGTCTTGTATATACTCTTGGCTTAATGATACACTGCCATTCATCTATTATATCAAGTTGTTCATTAACCTTAGCCGCACCTATCTGTATAATCTCAAAAGGGAAATGTTCCTCAGAAAATTGTTTTCCCCTGGCACTTTGATTCCACTCAAGATCCATAACAATATAGTTCATAAACATTATCCCCTGTTACTTTTTCTAATCTCGTGATATCTATCTATTAGAGCAATCCTATTATAGCGTGTATAATGTCAGATGTCGATGTTTTTTACTATGAATACATCCCCCTTAATATATACTGGTTATTCTGTTATACTCCGGTAATATTCCAGGGATGTTTCAATAATTTCCGACAGCCGATCAATTTGTGACTGATCATGCTTTGCATACTCATTTATTAAATACCTTGTGTCAACAAGTATTCCTAAACTCTCTCTATTCTGTGGTATTCCATAATCTTTAGTATTCAGAATGGAATACTTTAAATCACCATAGCCAGCAAAGCCTTCAAACACTCTTATTTCCTCGTGTTGCTTAAGTTTGTTCATTACTTTTGATTGTAATTTAACTGCCCTGCAATGCACATAAAAAAGCAGCAACGATTCCCATCGCCACTGCTTATCACTTCTTAATATAAATGTTCCCACCCAGAGTCGAACTGGGGATTGAGACTTAGGAGGTCCCCGTTATATCCACTTAACTATGAGAACAACTTGGTTGAACACCATGAAAGATTTTACCACAAATAACGCATAAGGTCAATGACAGGCAGTCATTCTCACACATACCAAAAATCCGGGAGGCAGATACAATCTGCCTCCCGGAAAAAACACATTTTACTTTATTATTGATTAATTCAGCTTAAACTTATTAATTGCCTCTTTAAGTGCAGCTGCAATTTCATCAAGTTCAACTGTAAACTGATTAAGGTCATGCATTGTCTGCTCAACATCTACTGCTGATGCTGTAACCTCTTCTGATGCGGCTGCTGTTTCAGTAGCTACTGCTGCAACATCCTCCATCTTGCTTACAACATTATTTCTGTTAGTATCCATTGCCTCATTAAGTTCAGTAATGTTATCAAGACCTTCCTTAAGAGCATTAACAGAATCAGATATTGTGTTAAACAATTCCTTGGCATCCTTAATAGATACATTCTGTTCCTCTATAATCTCAACAGACTCATCCATTGTCTGCTCAACCTGTGCTGACTTAACACTGATTTCATTAACAATCTGCTTAATCTCATCAGTTGACTGCTGAGACTGCTCTGCAAGCTTTCTGATTTCATCAGCAACTACTGCAAATCCCTTACCGCTTTCACCTGCTCTTGCTGCCTCGATTGAAGCATTAAGTGATAACAGGTTAGTCTGCTCAGTAATTTCTGTAATAGCATCTGATATGAAATTAATCTTCTCAATACTGCTTACCATCTCTGATACAACAGTCTTAGAAATCTTAGAGTTATCAATTGAACGCTGTCCCTTAGTTATAAGTTCATCAACAATTGCAAGACCCTTGTTACTAAGCTTCTGTGTCTCAACAGACATATCACTTATGTCTGATACATATGCCTTGGTTTCCTTTAATCTGTCTGCCAGATTCTCAACCTCTGCAGTTGCAGTCTGGGTACTGTCAGCCTGTCCTGATGCACCAACAGCCACACTCTGTATAGCCTCTGAAACCTGTCCTACTGTCTCTGTTGTTGACTTAGAAACTCCAGCAATCTTGGCAGATGAACCAACAATGATTCCACTCTTTTCCTCAACGCCCTTGATCAATACTGAAATATTATCAACCATGTCATTGAAGTTGTTCTCAAGATCTCCAAATTCATTCTTCTTCTTAACTTCAATTCTGTCTGTAAGGTCTCCTCCTGCAACAGCCTTCATAACACCAGAAACCTTCTTGATTTCCTTAGTCATAGAACCTGTTACTATAAGAGCTATTGCAATACCAATAACAAACGCAACGATACTGAATATAACAGTATTATTAATCATCTTATTAACAGTTGAAGATGTTTCTTTAGAACTTACAAATCCAACTAAAGTCCATCCTGTAACAGCATCCTTTGATGATACAATATGTACATTCTCTCCATTAATCTTCTCATCAAAAGAAAATGCCTTATCATAATCCTCTTCTGAAAGTCCGTTAATATTATTCCAGAACTTAAGATTAGAAACAGAATCAGTTACATACTTGTTATTATCATTATCTACAAGAATATTACCATCCTCATCAACGAGAATAACAAATCCAGTATTAAGAAGTCCTATACTCTGCACGAAATCTGTAATCTCAGAAAAATCAATATGCATACCAACAGTTCCATAGTTAGTACCATCTGAATGTTTTATTTCCTGTGATACAGTAATAATTGTTGTATCAAAATCCTTGCTGTAGTATGGCTTAGAAAAATATGCATAAATGCTGTTTCTTGCCTTAAGACCCTGACAGTCTGTATACCACACTTCTTTAGTTCTGTCTACGCCATTAGTAAGGTCACCCTTACTTGTAGTCTTTCCTGTGTCAGGATTAAGTTCTGCCCATCCTGTGATTTCAAGATCTGTATTAGTAGCAAAAAATGCTCTTTCTGCTCCATTAGTTACCTTGACAGATGCAATAAGAGAATCCCTTACTGCCTTGACATTATCATCTAATGTTCCCTGATCCTCAAGATGCTTAACCTCATTCTTTCTTGTAAGCAGATCTACTGGCTGTGACAATGTCTTTAAATATGTCGTAAACTGCTTCTGCGCCTCATTCAAAGTCTGTTCACTCGTTACATTCATATTCTTTTCCATTGAAGATGTAGTCGTAGTGATTGAACTTACCATAAGCAGTCCAATCGGAATTGTAATAGCTACAATGAAAAATAAAACGAGCTGAAAGCCTAATTTTCCGAAAAATTTCATAGCTAACCCTCCTGCTATTAATATTTAATTGACATTTCTTTGTTCACGATATGTCTTGCTAACATATTACCATATATTACATAATATGTAAATTTCTATATTGTAAACAATCTTTTGACACATTGCACAATTATAGACATACATAAGCATGATATTTAACCTATTCTGTAAATCTCACATTTCCCTGCAACCATATCTGACCCTTGAATCGTCTTCCTACAGCCGGTTCTCCCATAAGATGAAGCTTATTAATAGCAAGTGTTATTACAAGACTGTTACATTCCACAACCATTATATATATCTTTTCGCCTGTATATATATTCTCCTCTTCTTGAAGCTCCAGTATTTCTCCAATAACCGAATACTGGTCACATTCCACGCCACAAGGCATAAATGTAGAATCTACTATTGTAAAAACATCTTCCTTCATAATTCTCTGGGACAGCTCATTATATGTATCAATATCTTCTATCGTAAGACTCTCTATTGCATCTTCATCACCATTCTTGGCGGCCTGTATAAGCTTCCGTCTTGTTATATCATCCTCTTTAGACTTCTTCGTCTTCTCCTTCTTAATAGGAAACATAATTATTCCACCTAAAGACAATGCTGTTAACGAAACCTTTTTATTCTTTATTGGCTTTGTGTTCACTTCATTTTTAATATCTGGATTATATTCAAGTGCAGGAAAATCCTTTCCACTATACAGGTATTCCAGATAATCCATAACATTCTGCAAATAAAATATAAGAGTTACACCCGTCTTTAACTCATCACATATAACTGCATATGATTCCTTATCAAGATGCCTTTCAATTGTCATCTCTTCATTATCACTTAATGTCTTTCCTACGGTAAACGGAAAATAATATTCATATATAAATTCATCTTCCTGAAATCTTCCATAAACATAAAGTCCGGTTGAATTACTTAAGCGCAAGATAATAACGCCACGATTCAGTTTCTCGTGGCGTATTACAAATCCTTCTTTTATGCTTTCTTTTATTCCTGTCTGTATAAAACTCTCTTCAGCCTCAGATGAAAAACTATCAAATCCAAGTGCTCTTACATATAAATTCATAAGCTGCTCCGGTAAATTATTCTGTATCTACTATAAACATAGTAAGCTGCTTTAAAAGATTATATTCCACATTCTCTTTGTAAGGCGTTCCGTCTGCATGTTCCGTCATTATTATAACCGGTCTGTCTGCTGACTCCTTATTCTGTCTTACAACAATTCCCTTTTCACCTGAATTAGTATATACAACACATCCAACCGGGTATGCTGCAACTGATTCAAGGAACTTGGCTGTAATTGTAGGGTCATACTTTATTCCAGCATGCACCTTGATATATTCAATAGCCTCATATATCTTCATTTTCTCATTTCCAATGCCGCTGATAAGGCTGTCAAAGTCATCACATATTGAAACAAGCTTCACTTCCGACTTAAGTCTGTCGCCCTTGTGCTGGAAAGGATATCCCGAACCATCAACTCTTTCATGATGAAATAATACTATCTCTTTCGCAACATCAGGAAGCCATGCCTCATCCTGAAGCGAACTATATCCAAATATAGTATGTTTCTTATATTCTACAGCATCTTTAGCTGACATCTTATCTTCATTAATATTGATATATGGCACATTAATATATCTTAATCCAATATCATGCAATATAGCTCCCATTGCCACATTATGTACCTGTTTATCACTCATCTTCAATCTCAGTGCCATTATAGTAGACAGCGCACACACATTAATGCAATGAGTATACATATCTGTACTTACATTTCTGATCTCAGTAATATTATTAATTACTTCTGGTTCAGACAAAACAGAATCAAGTATTCTCTGTGCCTCTTCGACTATAACCTTTAATTCTTCGTTATGCTTATAAATATGTTTCTCAAGAATCCTTTTAACAACCTGTCTGGAATTATAAGCTGTCTGCTCAACCTTATAAGGATATTCTTCCGTCTCAGCAGGCATATCCTTATTATCAGTACTGACTCCCTCTTTCTCATCCTTTATATAAACAGTCTTCGTTCCAAGATTTCTTACTCTCCTGATAATCCCATCTGTTAATGCAACGTCAGCATGAATAAGAACCGCATCCCCCTGCGATAATATAGGAAGAGCCAATATATCATTTTCTTTTAGATTATCAACGCTAACCTGTTTCATACTCTGCTCCATTCTTAATAAAACAATTGCCAACCCTCTGGTTCATAGCTAAAAGATAGCATATTTTCAACAAATTTACAATGAAATGAAAAGTATTAACATTCATATTCTTATATTCTGTTGACTTATAATAATAATGGTGTTATATTGACATTGTTAAAATATTATCAATCATTATTACACGTATTAAATTATGGAGGAAATGTTATGTCAAAGAATCTTACTGAGAATTACCCAATTGTTGACACAGTAGAAGCCCTTGAAGAAAGGCTTGCTGGTGTTCGTGAGGCACAACGCATCTTCGCAACTTATACACAGGAGCAGGTAGATAAAATATTCACTGCTGCTGCACTCGCTGCTAATAAAGCAAGAATACCTCTTGCAAAACTCGCAGTTGAAGAAACTGGTATGGGAATTGTAGAAGATAAGGTTATCAAGAACCATTATGCCTCAGAATACATTTACAATGCTTACAGAGATACTAAGACATGTGGCGTCATTGAAGAAGATAAGTCTTATGGTATCAAGAAGATTGCTGAACCTATCGGCGTTGTTGCTGCCGTAATTCCAACAACTAACCCTACTTCAACAGCTATTTTCAAGACTCTTATATCTCTTAAGACAAGAAATGGTATTATCATAAGTCCACATCCACGTGCCAAGAAATCCACAATAGCAGCAGCTAAGGTTGTTCTTGAAGCCGCTGTTGCAGCTGGTGCACCTGAAGGAATCATTGGCTGGATAGATGTTCCTTCACTTGGACTTACAGATACACTTATGAAGGAAGCAGACATTATCTTAGCTACAGGTGGTCCTGGAATGGTTAAGGCTGCTTACTCTTCTGGAAAGCCTGCACTTGGCGTAGGTGCTGGTAATACACCTGCTATTATTGATGAATCAGCAGATGTAATACTTGCAGTCAATTCAATTATTCATTCAAAGACATTTGACAATGGTATGATATGTGCTTCTGAACAGTCAGTAATTGTTGACAAGAAGGTTTACAAGGCTGTTAAAGAAGAATTCTCATACAGAGGATGCTACTTCCTTAACAAGAGCGAGACAGAAAAGGTAAGAAAGACAATTATCATCAATGGCGCTCTTAATGCAAAAATCGTAGGTCAAAAAGCACATACAATCGCGGCTCTTGCAGGTGTTACTGTTCCTGAAGAAACCAAGATTCTTATCGGCGAGGTTACATCTGTAGACCTTTCAGAAGAATTTGCACACGAAAAGTTATCACCTGTTCTTGCCATGTACAAGGCAGAGGATTTTGAAGATGCACTTTCTAAGGCTGAACATCTTATTGCTGATGGCGGATTCGGTCATACATCTTCTCTTTATATTAATGTTGAGACTCAGTCAGACAAGATTGCTGAATTCTCTGAAAGAATGAAGACTTGCCGCTGCCTTATCAATACACCTTCATCTCATGGTGGCATCGGCGACCTCTACAACTTCAAGATGGCTCCTTCTCTTACACTTGGCTGCGGCTCATGGGGCGGCAACTCAGTATCTGAAAATGTTGGAGTAAAGCATCTGCTTAATGTAAAGACTGTTGCTGAGAGGAGAGAAAATATGCTTTGGTTTAGAGCACCTGAGAAGGTTTACTTTAAGAAGGGCTGTTTACCTGTTGCCCTTGATGAACTTGGTACTGTAATGGGTAAGAAAAAAGCATTTATCGTTACTGACCAGTTCCTTTATAAGAATGGTTATACCAAATGTGTCACAGATAAGTTAGATTCAATGGGAATCATGCATACTACTTTCTATAATGTAGCGCCTGACCCAACACTTGCATGCGCTAAAGAAGGAACAGCAGCAATGAGACTCTTTGAACCAGATGTAATCATTGCAATCGGCGGTGGTTCTGCAATGGATGCTGCCAAGATTATGTGGGTTATGTATGAACATCCAGAAGCTGACTTCCTTGATATGGCAATGCGTTTCATGGATATAAGAAAGAGAATATACACATTCCCTAAGATGGGCGAAAAAGCTTACTTTGTTGCTATATCAACATCTTCAGGAACTGGCTCAGAGGTAACACCATTTGCTGTTATTACTGATGAGACAACAGGACAGAAATATCCACTTGCTGATTATGAATTACTTCCTAAGATGGCTATTATTGATGCTGATATGCATATGGATCAGCCTAAGGGACTTACAGCAGCTTCTGGTATAGATGCACTTACACATGCACTTGAGGCTTACGCTTCTATCATGGCAACAGAATATACAGATGGCCTTGCATTACAGGCTATGAAGAATATATTTGAATATCTTCCAGCAGCTTATGAATTAGGCGCACATGACGCCGTTGCAAGAGAAAAGATGGCTACCGCTTCTACTATGGCTGGTATGGCATTTGCCAATGCATTCCTTGGAGTATGCCACTCACTTGCACATAAGCTTGGTGCATATCACCACCTTCCACACGGAATTGCTAATGCTCTTCTTATCACTGATGTAATGAGATTCAATGCTGCAGAAGTTCCAACCAAGATGGGAACATTCTCACAGTATCAGTATCCACATTGCAAGTCCCGTTATGTTGAGTGCGCTAATTTCCTTGGTATTCAGGGTAAAGATGATGATGAGAAATTCGAGAACTTCATCAAGGCTATTGAAGAATTAAAGGCTAAAGTAGGAATTAAGAAAACTATTGCAGATTATGGTGTTAAAGAGGAAGACTTCCTTGCAACTCTTGATGAGATGACAGAAGCCGCATTTGATGACCAGTGTACTGGTGCTAACCCAAGATATCCTCTTATGAGCGAAATGAAAGCTATGTACTTAAAGGCTTATTATGGTAAATAATCATCATTATATTAAGAAAGGAAACATGTCCTATGAAGAAATATTTAGCAAAATCTAAATTAAAATCAATTTATGTAGAAGACGGCAAAGCTACTAAGATCTTTGCCAAGAACTACAACAAGTCAGATGTTTTATATGAAGCCCTGAATACAGCAAGAGTAGAAGATGCTGGTGTTAATATTCCTAAGCTTTTAGAGGTATCTGTAACAGATGGCAGATGGTCTATTACAAGTGAATATATTGAAGGACCTACTCTTACACAGTTAATTGAAAAATATCCTGACAAGACAGATGAATACATTAAGAAAATGGTTGAATACCAGGTATCTTTCCAGAAGAAATCCAATCCACTCCTTCTTGTATTAAAGGATAAGATGAATCGTCAGATTAACTCTATTGAGGAACTAGATAACAGTGTTAAGTATGAGCTTCTTACAAGACTTAATTCCATGAAGAATCATACCAAGCTGTGCCACGGAGATTATTGTCCGGATAATATTATTGTAACTGCTGATGCCAAGGGCAACATAAAAGAAATCACAGCAGTTGACTGGGTACATGCAACACAGGGCAATGCATCAGCTGATATTGCCAACACATTTTTACTTCTTAAGTTACAGTTTGGCGATAAGAGTGATATTCCTGATAAGTACATAAATGCTTTCTGTGAATTAACTAATACTAAGCATTCATATGTTAATGAATGGCTTCCATTAGTTGCAGCAGCAAGACTTACTAAGAATAAGGAAGAAGAAAAGGATCTTCTTGAACAGTGGATTAATGTTGTAGACTTCCAGTAACATCAGATACTTGCCATATATAATCCAAAAAAGTGGGTGTCGCACTAAGAAAATTAGTGCGATGCCCACTTTTTATACATGTGCTTTTATCCGTGCTTATTCCGTTCGCATTATGAAATGTAGGTTGCGGTGTCCTTATAAACTAAATGAGACGATATATAAGTTATGTGGTTTCAGGTGCTTTGAGACCGCCGGTACTTAATGAGTGCAAAGCACGAATTTAGTATCCGTTGCGAGGCGAAAGCAGCGAAAGCGTGCCTGAACTACATAACTTATATATCGTCTTAACATAGAAAAAGGGGCACCGCACTAATTTTGATATGCTCCCTTCTAGGTAGACAAGTGAAATAATAAAAATCACTTGATATTTA
>CAMDYG010000017.1 GCA_945910225.1 uncultured Eubacterium sp.
TATTGTAGGCTTCTTCATTCATATAGGCAAGCATAAGGACTTCTCCATTAACATAATCCTGGACAACTACAGGAATAAGTCCATTTGCATCAAGTTTTAAATCTTTAAATGAGATATCAGCCTTAGGCATTGCAGATGCCTTTGTATAAGATGCTCCAGATTCAAAGAGACTGACAGCTTCTTTAAGGTTAATGCGCTTTTCATATATAGCTTTACCGATTATTGCACCATGGATTCCGGCATCATTAATATGTGTGAGGTCATCCATGCAGCTCATGCCGCCTGATGCAATAATATCAATACCTGTTTTATCAGAAAGAATCTTAGTCTGTTCAACATTAGGACCAGCAAGCATGCCATCCTTAGATATATCAGTATATACAATAGTCTGAACTCCGATATCCTTCATGGCAAGAGCAAGAGAAAGTGCTGTTTTGTCACTTACCTTTTCCCAGCCTTCGATAGCAACAAGGCCATCTTTGGCATCAACGCCAACAACAATATGTTCCGCACCAAATCTGTCAATTGCAGCCTTAATGAAATCGGGATTTTCTACAGCCTTAGTACCGATAATAACTCTGTATACGCCGAGGTCAAGAACCTCCTGAATATTATCAAGAGTACGGATTCCCCCACCCATCTGTACAGGAACATTAACACTTGAACATATTTTTTTAATAGTTTCAGCATTAACACCATGTCCCTTTAAAGCACCATCAAGGTCAACTGTATGTATGAACTGTGCTCCTGCCTCTTCAAAGCTTTTAGCTATCTCGTAAGGTCTTTCAGAATATACTGTAACTTCATTAAAAAGTCCTTTCTTTAAGCGGACACACTGTCCGTCTTTAACATCAATTGCTGGATATAATCGCATAAATGTAAACTCCTTAAGTATGTTTAAAGACTTCCCTTAGTTGAAAGGATTGTCTTGATTCTTGTATCTTTAATAGTTGCTTCGTCCAATGCCTTTGCAAATGCTTTGAACATGCCTTCAATTATATGGTGGTCATTCTCGCCTGCAATCTTTCTTATATGAAGATTCATGCCTGCACTGTAAGATATTGCGTAGAAGAATTCCTTAACCATCTGAGTGTCAAAGTATCCAACACTGTCTGCTGTAAATGCAGACTCAAATCCAAGATAAGGTCTTCCAGAAAGGTCTATTGCACACATAATAAGCGTTTCATCCATAGGAAGAATGATATCTCCATATCTTCTGATAGACTTCTTATCTCCTATCGCTTCTTTAATAGCTTCACCAAGTACAATACCGACATCTTCGATAGTGTGGTGGCAGTCAACTATTAAGTCACCAGTTACCTTTAACTTAAGGTCAAAAAGACCATGCTTTGCAAAGCTCTTTAACATATGGTCGAAGAAGCCGATTCCAGTATCAACCTCTGCTTCTCCTGAACCATCTATTCTTAAAAATAATGCAATATCGGTTTCGCTTGTTTTTCTTTTGACAGTTGCCTGTCTGATTTCAGATACAGCCATATAATCCCCATTTCTGCGCTTTGGCGCTAATTAGTTTTCAAATCTTACTTTAATCGAATTAGCATGAGCTGTAAGGTGCTCAGCAGTAGCAAATTTCTCAATGTCAGTATGGATAGCTTCAAGAGCATTTCTAGAGTAAGAGATAATGCTTGATTTCTTAATGAAGTCATCAACACTTAAAGGTGAGAAAAATTTAGCTGTTCCGTTAGTAGGAAGAACATGGTTAGGACCTGCAAAATAATCTCCAAGAGGTTCTGAACTGTATTCTCCAAGGAAGATAGCACCTGCATTCTTAACCTTAGTCATTACATCAAAAGGATTCTTAGTGACGATTTCCATATGTTCTGATGCTATCTCATTAGCAACAGCAATAGCTTCATCAATATCTTTTGCAACAAGAATATATCCATAATTATCAAGAGATTTCTGGATGATTTCCTTTCTTGATAACTCTGCTACGAACTTGTCAACTTCTTCTGATACCTTGTGAGCAAGATCTTCACTTGTAGTTACAAGTATTGCAGATGCCATTTCATCATGTTCAGCCTGAGATAAAAGATCTGCTGCAACGTAACGTGGATTAGCTGTTTCATCAGCAATTACAAGAATTTCACTAGGTCCGGCTACAGAATCAATACTTACATATCCAAATACTGCTTTCTTAGCAAGTGCTACATAGATATTACCAGGACCACATATTTTATCAACCTTAGGAACGGACTTCGTTCCATATGCCATAGCTGCGATAGCCTGTGCTCCACCAGCCTTGTATATTACATCAACACCGGCTTCTTTTGCAGCAACAAGTGTTGTAGGATATACCTTTCCTTCTTTATCAGGAGGTGTACACATAATAATCTGCTCAACACCAGCAACTTTAGCAGGGAGAACATTCATAAGGACAGATGAAGGATAAGCAGCCTTTCCACCTGGTACATACACACCAACTCTTGCAAGTGCAGTAACTTTCTGTCCTAATATAGTTCCATCAGGCTTGGAATCAAACCAGCTATACTGCTTCTGCTTTTCATGGAAAGAACGGATATTAACGATAGCCTTTCTTATAACTTCAATAAGCTCAGGATCAACTAAAGAATATGCTTCCTCAATCTCTGCCTCTGTTACAACAATGTTATCAGCATTAATATCAGCTTTATCAAAATTCTTAGTATACTCAAATAAAGCTTCATCACCCTTAGTCTTAATGTTAAGAAGAATTTCAGCAACAGCAGATTCAAACTTGCCATAGCTGTTAGGACTTCTCTTTAAAAGGTTCTCTAAAATATTATTCTTACTTTCATCTGTTAATTCAACGATACGCATAGCAAATCCTCCAGTATAATTATTTATTCTGTGTTTCTATATATTTTTTGACATCATTAATGAGTCTGGTTATTCTCTCCTGTTCCATCTTCATGCTTACCTGATTAACAACCATTCTGGCAGAAAGAGGACACACTTCTTCAAGGACTTCAAGACCATTTTCTCTTAAAGTTGCTCCTGTTTCAACGATATCAACTATAACCTCTGCTAGTCCTACAATAGGAGCTAATTCAACAGAGCCGTTAAGCTTGATAATCTCAACAGTCTGATGCTTCTTGTTGTTAAAATAATCTTTGGCAATATTAGGATATTTTGAAGCAACTCTTATAAGTTCATGATGCTGTAATTTCTCTCTTGCAGATTCAGGACCACATACACACATTCTGCATTTACCCATCTGAAGGTCATATACTTCATAAAGACTGCGTCCCTCTTCAAGAATAGTATCTTTGCCAACTATACCGATATCTGCAGCACCATATTCAACATAGGTTGGAACATCAGATGGCTTTGATAAGAAGAATTTAAAACCTAATTCTTCATTGGTAAATATAAGCTTTCTTGTTTTTTCATCTTTCATCTCTTCACAAGGAATGCCGATTTGTTCAAAGATTTCCATAGCTTTTTTGGCAAGACGGCCTTTTGCCAGGGCAATAGTTATATATCTCATTAAAATGTACCTCCTGCAAGGCTGTTTATAGTAGTTCTTTCATTACGTCCGGATTCATCAATAACTCTTATTGTAGAATCAGATTCATATATGTCATCAATAAAAGCAACATTAACTAAAGATGATTCTTTAGCGTATTCAATATACTGCAAATCATTTTTCTTATCTGTATAAGCAATCATACATACATTAGTTCCTGTATTCCTTAATGATTTAGAAATACTAATTGCAGCTTCAAGCTTGTCAGCATCATATACAAGAAGTGTTCCGTTACAATCATGTGGAATATGGATGTTCTGTCTGTTAAGCGCTGCGATAAGTCTGTCAATAGTGATAGAAAATCCAATAGACGCCTTATCACAGCCAAACTGTCCGAGCAGCTTATCGTAACGTCCACCATTAATAACAGGTTCACCTGTTCCAAATGTATATGCATGGAATATGATTCCGGTATAATAAGCGTGTTCAGATAAATCACCAAGATCAAATGATATATATTTATCGTAGATATTCTCTTTTAAGAGCTGGTATAAATCTTCAAGTCTGCTGATAGCCTCGAAACATTCTTTATCATCAGTTAATGCTTTAGCCTTTTCGAGAACCTCTGTTCCGCCAAAAAGCTGTGGGAGTTCAAGCAAAGCTTTAGCAGTGCTGTCATCAATATTAAGATTATCTAATAATTCTTCAACACCAAAATAATTCTTGTCCTTGATAAGTCTTAACAGCTCTTCTGCTGAATCACCAGTAATGCCAGCTTTATGAAGCAGTCCATTGAAAAATGCAACATTACCAAGCTCAACCTGGAATTCTGTTAAACCAGCAGATAACATACAGTCAATTACCATAGAAATAATCTCATAATCGGCTGCAAGTGAATTATCATTAATAAGCTCAGCTCCAAGCATGGTATTTTCTTTAAGCCTGCCCTGATAATATTTGCTTACATTAATAAATGTGTTTCCAAGGTAACACAGCTTTACTGGAAGAATTCTGTCTTCAAAATATTTGGAAGCAGCCCGTGCTATAGAAGGCGTCATATCAGGCCTTAAAACAAGAGTATTTCCATATCTGTCAAATAACTTGAACATCTCATTAGATGGAACACTTCCACGTTCTTTATTAAATACATCAAAAAATTCAATTGATGGAGTCTGTATATCGTTGTATCCGTATGAAGCAAGAACATCATGAAGACGATTCTCAATAACCTTCTTTTCTGCACATTCTGTGCTATATATGTCCCTGACACCCTCTGGGGTATGTAATAAATCTTTCTTCATAAATATACTTGTATCCTTTCATAAAATGGTTAAGCGCTTTAGCACGTTAAAGTGATAATATGCTAACACGCTAAAATATGTTTGAATTATACATAAATAAATATGGCTTGTCAACATGCTTACAAGCTGGATAGAGCATAATTATCATGCAGAGCCTCTTTATATATTATATATCTGCTGCCGCCTTTCTTTTTGGCAATAGCAAATGCTTTACGGATTTTACTTTCAATTAATTCAAGGTCAGTTCCGTTATCAGGGTATCTGCCTATACCAATTGAGAAACCTATATTAAGATACGGGTCAATTAATTTACAATTCCATGCTATCATTGTACGGATGTGTTCAAGAAATGCCCTCAGGGATATTTCTGAATTAATATTTTTAACAACAATTGAATATTTGAAGTCATCTATAAGACAAAGCATACCACGATATTCGATAACCTTAAGAATTGTATCTTCAATTATGTGGGATATATCTTTTAATTTATCTGGCATATTAGTGATAAGCTTATCAATATCATCAACTTCAAGATATATTATAGATAACTGACAGTCTGGATTAATGCTTATATTATTATTGCAGAAATCAGCAAGATCGTAAGGATTTCTTGTATATGTAGCATTCTTGTATTCATATGTTTTCTGAGAAAATGTTACTGGTGTGTTATCAATCAGTTTAAAGCTTCCAACGCTTAATACCGGCTTAAGGTTAGAATATATAGTTGAACCTTTAACATTGATTGGATAATGGTTTCCAGAATTGTCATTGAATAATCTGGCATGTATTGTATGCGAATAATCAATGTTTCCAGATAAAATATCTTCTTTAAGACGTATTACCTCATCTCTGTATTCTTCAAGTATAGAATTGGTTTCAAATAAAACATTCTGTATATCGTCGATTTTATCTTTCATAACAGTAAATAATTCATTATCAACAAACGAATTAAGTGTAAATATATCAGTATTAAAATCGTATGTGTAGAACAATTCATTATCCATAGCCATGATATGGGTAAATGACTTTATCGTTTTTTGAAGTTCTTTATTAAAATTCCTGATAGCAAGTATGTCAGAAATATGTAATTCAAGATATTCGGAATTAACAGAAGATGGAATATTCTTTTTTTCAATATCAACAAGAACCCATCTGTAAGAATTATCAACTCTTTTCATTCTCAGACACATTGATTTTTTCAGATTAAGCCTCAATGTATTGGCAACATCTATAAAATCATCAAGATCAACCTGATGAATTGTATCAACTATTGAATAATGGGTAGATATTCCGAGAAATTTGTACATTGCTTCGTTAGCAGTAATTACAGAAAAATTATTATCGACAATAGCATAGCCATTAACAAGCTCATAATCTTCTGTATAATTATTGACATTATTATGATTAATAATATTATTCATAATCAATCCTGCCTTCCTATCGTAATTCTATATCCTTTTGAATAGTTTCAAGATAATGAACAGGAATGCCCTGATTGGCATTAATCCTGAAATCTTTGTTTATTTCTTCATAGGTAAAGCTTTTGCGCCCACCATTATTACTTCTGTTCCAAAAGGTTATTATATCAGAAAATGGAACATAATAGAACTCATCACGGGAAGAAAAATATATAATTATGAAAGAAATTCCATCTTGTTGTTCAAATTCACGCATGAATTCAACCTGATGTTCATGTATGTTCTGTATTGGGAATGTGTCTGTGGCACATTCTTTGGCATCAAAACATACAGGGATTCCCTGTACTACTCCAATATAATCAACAGTACTTTTCTGATCAAAATATGCAAGGGTAATATGCCTTGTCTTCTGATCAATATTGATAGGTTTGATTGGCGTTGGTATTTTCTGAACCAGCGCAAGGTGGGATACTCTGTATTTATCATTGGACAAATTAATAAGATCTTCTAGTGTAGATCCTCTAAGACCTCTTGAATTCCATGTTGGCATATATGTTCACCTTCCATTACTTTTAAAAATATATCTGGAATACCTGCAAATATATGAATATTCATATCAGGTATATTTAACTCAAAAGAATGAAGCATCTGGTCTTTTATTCCATAAGCTTTATTAAATCTTTCATTATCAGTCCGGTTACCATATTTATAATCTCCTATCAATGGATGCCCGATACTTGCAAGATGTGCACGGATCTGATGGCTTCTTCCAGTGAGAAGATGAATTTTAAGAAGTGTAAGGTTATTACCAGAACATACCGGAATATATTCAGTTTCAATAGGAAGAGAATCTTCCAAAGGCGATTGCGATACTGACACCTTATTATTTTTTTCGTTCTTTATGAGATAACCTTTAATTAATTTCCTTTCGGAAATCAGACCTTTAACAATGCAGATATAATATTTTCCAAGTGTTTTCTGTCTGAATGCATCAGAAAGAATCTGAAGTCCCTTGGTTGTTTTGCCGGCGGCAACAATTCCACTTGTGTTTCTGTCAAGCCTGTTGCATATACCAGGTTTAAATGATTGCAGAGCACCTGCTGTTATCTGCTGGTTGTGAATAAGATAAGCAGTCAGATATTCTACAAGCGAAACATCACTGGCAGCAGCTTTTTGGGAAAGCATACCAGCTGGTTTATTAATAAATATAACATCATTATTTTCATACAATATATCAAGAGGTCTATAAATGTTGTTATAATAATCTGATGTATCTGTAGAGTTATTAGTGTTTGTGAATTTTGCAAGTGTTTCATCAGAGAAAAATATTTTGATGCTATCCCCTGCTTTTAATTTTTCATCACCGGTAGATTTTTTATTGTTAAGTGTAATATTTTTCTTTCGCAGCATTTTATATATAAAACTTTTGGGGGCATTAGAAAGATAACGCTCAAGACAGCGCATCATTTTCTGCCCATCAAGTTTTTCATCAATAATAATTTCTTTCATATTAACTCCTGATTTAGAGACTCATTCTAAGAAGAGCTTCTGTTATATACTGCTTTCTGTCTTCACTGTTTTCTTTTGTTTCATCATAATTGAGTGCAGCATTTTTTACTTTTTCAAGGTAAGTATTTTGATCCTTATAAAGAAGAACGGCACAATTTAATTTTTCATTTTTAAGAAATTCTTTTACACTTGTTTCAAAAAGATTCTTATCAGTTTTTTCGAGGTTTGTATATGCCAGAATCTGGGTATCACTTATTACTGCTGCCATGATACCTATTGGTTTCTGCTTATTAGAAACAACCAGATCATACACGCTGTTAAGATTGCCTTTACAGCCTTCAATGCTGTCTTTGATATCTTTAGTACAGCTTTTATGTGGAATAAGGACAAAATATGATACTGCAAACTTGGCAGCAGGTAAAACAAGAACAACTGCCAGCATTGTAAGATAATTATTTTTTGATTTCCATATAATAAATCCAGCAATAAATACTGCAAGAACAACAGCAAATGCAATTAGTGTTTTTATCAGATTACGTTTTTTCTTATAATCAAGATAACCGAAATTACCTTTTTCTATTATTTTCATTATTTCTGCTCCTTAATTTTCTTGGTGGTATCAGACATTTTGGTCCGAAACCTATAAGATCACTTCTGTTATTTGCAAGAAGCGCTTCTTTAACAAGTTCATAATTTTCAGGCTTCTTATATTGTATAAGAGCTCTCTGCATTTCCTTTTCATGATGAGATACAGGTGTATAGACTTTTTCCATAGTTCTTGGATCATAACCTGTATAATACATACAGGTTGAAAGTGTTGAAGGTGTTGGATAAAAATCCTGTACCTGTTCTGGCATATATCCAAGATCACGGACATATTCTGCAAGTTCTATAGCTTCTTTCATTGTTGAACCAGGATGGCTTGACATAAGATATGGAACAACAAACTGTTCTTTCCCTGTCTTATCATTGATTCTTTTATATCGTTTAATAAAATTGTCATATACAGCACGTTCTGGTTTGCCCATTCTTGAAAGAACTTTATCAGATATGTGTTCAGGTGCAACGCGCAGCTGTCCGCTTATGTGGTGTTCACATATTTCCCTTAAAAATGTATCATCAGAATCCTGCATGCAGTAGTCAAATCGTATACCTGATCTGACAAATACTTTTTTTACAGATGGGATTTTCCTTAACTTTCTTAAAAGACTTATATAATCTTTGTGTTCGACTACAAGATTCCTGCATGGCTTAGGGAAAAGACACTGTTTATTAACACAGGCTCCTTTACTCAATTGTTTATCGCATGCAGGTCTTCTGAAATTAGCGGTCGGTCCACCTACATCATGTATATAGCCTTTAAAATCAGGATCTCTGGTCATAACTTGGGCTTCCTGTATGATATTTTCATGGCTTCTTGTCTGTATAATGCGTCCCTGATGAAATGTAAGTGCACAGAATGAACAGCCACCAAAACAGCCACGATTACTTGTAAGTGAGAATTTTATTTCCGATAAAGCCGGAATACCTCCCATTTTTTTATATACAGGGTGATAATCTCTCATATAAGGCAATGAATATATATCATCCATTTCCATCTGTGTAAGCGGCATGGCAGGTGGATTTTGTACAACATACATTTTTTCTTTGACTTTTTCCACAAGAATTCTGGCACTGAAAGCATCCGTATTAAGATACTGTGTGTAAAAGCTCTGGGCATATTTCTTCTTATCTGATGCAATTTCGTCGAAACAAGGCAATTCAATATAATCGTCATATATATGTTCAAGGCTCTTTGTTTTGTAAACAGTTCCTTTTATGTATGTTATATCTTTCACGTCGATACCGGCATCAAGTGCTTCTGCAATTTCAACAATGGAGTGTTCTCCCATTCCATAAGATATTATATCAGCTCCGGAATCAATGAGAATAGAATGTTTAACTTTGTCGGACCAGTAATCATAATGGGACAATCTTCTTAGAGAGGCTTCTATCCCGCCTATAATAATAGGTGTTTTCTTGTATGTCTGTCGTATCAGGTTACTATATACAATGGTAGCATAATCCGGTCGCAGCCCAATTTTTCCTCCAGGAGAATAAGCATCCGTTTTTCTGTGCTTTTTGTTTACTGTATAGTGATTGACCATTGAATCCATATTGCCGGCAGAAACAAAAAATCCTAATCGTGGTTCACCGAGAATAGTTACAGATTCTTTCTTTTTCCAGTCAGGCTGAGCAATTATGCCAACTTTATAACCGCGGCTTTCAAGCAGTCGGGTTATTATAGCTGTACCAAATGACGAATGGTCTACATAGGCATCACCACTTATATAGACAAAATCACACTGCTGCCAGCCTCTTTTTTTCATATCTTCTTTGTTAATCGGAAGGAAATCCTTAACCATATAAGCTCCTTATATCTCAATATTTGTCAGTTTTTTTAAGAGCAGATATCTCTTCATCATTCAAAGGTCTGTACTCTCCCTGCTTGAGGCTTTTATCAAGTGATAATGGACCAAAAGTTACTCTTTTTAAAAATAAAACTTCAGAATCAACGGCTGCAAACATACGCTTTATCTGATGAAATTTACCTTCATGGACAGTAACATATACTTCTGAGTAATTGTCTTCTTTGTTATAATCCAGTACTTCAAGTCTGGCAGGTAATGCTGTTAATTCATTATCAACCTTAAATCCATTCATAAACTTTTCAATTATATCATTGCCAATATTGCCCTTAACTTTTGCGTAATATGTTTTATCGACATGTTTCTTTGGTGAAAGCAGATTATGCGCCATTGCCCCATCATTTGTTATTATAAGCAGGCCTTCAGTATCCTTATCTAATCTTCCAACGGGAAATATATCTTTGCGGTTAGATTTAATAAGGTCAATAACTGTTTTACATGTATTATCATCTGTTGCAGATATAACTCCTGCCGGCTTATTAAGCATATAATATTCAAATTCATTATAGCCTGTCTTAATACCATCTACATACACGCAGTCTGAATCAGTGTTAATCTTTAATTCAGGACGTGTTACTATATCATCATTGACACGGACATGTTTTTTGCGTATCAGTTCTTTAACTTCACTACGGGTTCCAGCCTTCATATCTGCAAGATATTTATCTAGTCTTATAATCATTACATCCATCTCCATCCGGCAAGATATTTATTCTTGAGCTGTCCGTTTGAATTCTTGCCCCAGCCAAGAGGATATCCGTCAACACATACGAGAGTCCATCCTGACTTTACATTATTACAATCATCTATATCTATGGTCTCTCCTTTGAGATATCGTATAACACGTTCATCAGATACAGGAAGATCAAGCGTGTTAGGATACTGTTCTTTTTTAAGAGCCATTGCAAATGCCTGACTTGGTTCAAAACGATTTTTCTTAAGTTCGCCCAGTAACAGACCATTTCTTATAATTCTTAATCCACGTTCCTCTGCCATGTACTCAGAAGTAAGGTATACCCTGGTATCTCTTATGTTGATATATGCCGGATCATATTTAAATGTAGTGCTATCCATAAATTCTTTTAATTCATCAGGAAGTTTTACTTTTCCTGATACAGGTCTTTTAGATGATGAATAATTATCCCCATCTTTTTCAAATAAGGCAACAAAATGTCCTTCACCAGACATTTTATGAGGAAATATTCTGACAGCTTTCTCAAGGTGATATCCTTCATTATTGTCATATCCATGAGAAAAACCTTCATAAGGCTTAATATCAATAAGATGCATATCAGGTCTGTTTTTTAGAAGGTGTATAACAGAATCCTCATCTTCAAGCTTTGAAAATGTGCATGTTGAATATAAAAGTTTACCGCCTGGCTTTAACATATCAGCACCAGCAAGAATTATATTCTTCTGAATCTGTGAATAGAATTCAGGACCATTCTTTTCCCAGGCTTTTATAAGCTTATTGTCTTTTCTGAACATACCTTCTCCAGAACATGGTGCATCAATAAGTACTTTGTCAAAGAAGCCTGAAAATCTGTCAGATATGCCAACAGGATCTTCATTCAGTACACACAGATTAGGAACACCAAATACCTCTACATTCTTAAGAAGGGCCTTTGCACGGGAATTACTTATATCATTAGTTATAAGTAGTCCTGAATTGTTAAGCTTTGCAGCCAGTTCAGTGGATTTACCACCTGGTGCAGCACACATGTCAAATACCACATCCCTTTCATCAATAGGAAGTACATTGGCAGGAGTCATTGCACTTGGCTCCTGAATATAATACAAGCCGGCAAAATAATATGGATGCTTGGCAGGTTTATCTTCTTCTGAATAATAAAAACCATTCTCAATCCATGGAATTGGTTCTAATTGGAATGGACATATTTTAAGAAATTCTTCTGTGGATATTTTAAGATTATTGACACGCAGGCCATATAGTCTTTTATCATTAAAACTTTCTATATAGCTGTCATAATCTTCTCCTAACAGCGCTTTCATGGCTTCTGTATATTTTTCTGGTAAATTCACTTTATATACCTCAATTCTGTATTGTTTTATTAACTGCGATGCATTGTCTACTGAACAGACTGTGCCCTGTAATCTTCAGCAATTATATCAAGCTGACGTGAAAATCTTGATAATTCGTTGATATCGCCTCTGCTATATATTTCATAGAATTCATCCTGAATTTTGATGATCACCTGTTTATTTGCAACCTTGTATAAATTCTGTATAGTGCTTAATATATCAGAAACCACATTTGCCTTAATAACAAAGTAATTCTGTGCATTAATTATTTCATCATGAATAGATGACATCTCATTATCAAGTGTTATCAGGGCATTTGATGCAGCATTAAGTCTCTCTCTTACATGTGCAGGAATTTCTCCGTTGTATTTGTATTGAAGAGAATGTTCAATAATTGCCCAGAAGTTCATTCCAAGTGTACGGATCTGGATTTCAACAGGTATTACTGATGTACCACGAACAGTTTCAACTTCATAATTAACTATAAGATGATAACTTCTGTAACCACTTTTTTTAATATTCTTAATGTAATCCTTTTCGCTTATAACAGTCATGTCCTTACGATTCTTTATAAGGTCAACAACAGTATATATATCTTCTGTAAACTGGCATATAAGACGTATTCCTGCTATATCAAAGAGATTTTCCTGGAGCTTGTCTATATCAATACCACGCCTCTGTGCTTTTTCAATAATGCTTGAGATGCTTTTAACACGTCCAAGTACCTGCTCAATAGGAGAATATTCTCCAGCCTGGCGGTATTCTTTTATAATATGATTGAATTTAATCTGTAATTCTTCTACCGCCAGATCATATGGCGTGAGAATTTCTTTCCACATCTGAATTTCCATTTAGTCCTCCAATGTAATATGGATAAAATATTGCATTTCATTATAACACATAATTAACAGATTTTGAGAATATTATTAAATAACAGATGTTACAGGAGCTGTTTATGATATGTTTAATAATTATTTTGTTATTTTTACTCTCTGTTTTATCAGTTCCTGTATGTCAGGGAGTGATTAATGGATTATCACTTTTCGGATTGAGAGTATTTCCCGGATTGTTTCTTTCATTTATTCTTACTAATTATCTTATAAGGATAATCAAGATGAAAAATGTACATAATATCTGGCTTATAATACTCATTGGAATTATTACAGGATTTCCTAATGGTTCATATATCTGCTCGGAATACAAAGAGATTGAACCAGACAGCAAATTACCGGACATGCTTTTTGGATTGATCAATATTCCAAGTCCTGCTTTTCTTATAAGTTATGTGTATTGTTATATATTGGACAGCTGCATAAATATTATATATTTTATTATACTGACATACATTCCAGTACTGGTTATATCTTTCATAATTGTATTGATATATGGCTGTTCTCCCCAAAGAGATGATGATCATAGTAAGAAAGTCAGAATTAATAAAGAAAATGCATATATTTTCTTTGAAGAATCTGTTAATGCGGCGATATCAGCATCATTAAAGCTGGGGGCATATATTATTGTATTTTCCGTTATTATATCGGTTTTAAAAAATATACCTTTTATTAACCAATATGCTTTTTGGGTTACATTTCCTTTAGAAATATCCAACACTCTTAATCTGGTAAAACAATCAGGGTTATCAGTTTATCAGAAAATCTTTTGTATAATGACAATAGACTGCTTTGGAGGCTTATGTGTCATGATGCAGACAAAAAGCGTCTGTGCCAATAATTTTAACGCAAAAAAATACATATATCAGAAGCTTGTATTATGTACTATTACATGCGCATTTACATGGCTGCTGATATATGTATTAGAATTGTTTTAATTATTCATTTGAATCTGAGGCTTCTGGAGCTGGTACATCGGAATCAGAAACAGAAGCATCTTCCTCATTATCACTTTCCTCAATTCCGCTAAGTTCGTTTCTGTTATTGTTAACAACAGAAAGGATATTCTGAAGACCTGATAATAATGAATCATACTTTTCTTTATTATCTTTTATTGAATGTTCAATAATATACTGAAGCTTTGCTAACATATCGTCAGTATACTGCATGGCACTGTAACGTATTCCGTTAGCCTCTTCTGTTGCATTATCAAGAATAGCCTGTGCCTGTGCAGTTGCCTGTTCTATAAGCTGGTTAGCCTGCGCATATGCCCTCTGCATAATTTCATGTTCATTAATAAGTTCTTCTGTCTGAATCTGTGCAGCATTAATGATTGCATCAGCTTGTTCCTTTGCATCAGCAAGAATAGCATCTTTATTGCTCAAAATTTTCTGATATTTTTTAACTTCATCAGGTGTCTTTAATCTTAATTCCGTAAGCATATCTTCAAGCTGCTCTTTGTTGACAATAATTTTAACATTTGATAATGGATAATATTTACAATTATCAATGTAGCTCTCAATATCACTTATTAACTGTTCAATTCTACTCATCTGAAAAACTCCTTTAAATTGTATATTATTGATTGATTCCGTATTTGTCGTACACTCTGGAAACAATTTCTTCTGGTACGAACTTGTGGATATCTCCACCATACATAGCCATTTCCTTAACTATACTTGAACTTAAATAAGCATATTTAAGACTTGTTGTAAGGAATACAGTATCTATTCCTGGTGCTGCCACCCTGTTTGTCTGTGACATTGCCAGCTCATACTCAAAATCAGTAACGGCACGCAGCCCTCTGATTATAACGGATACATTATGTTGTGCAGCAAAATCAACAAGCAGCCCGCTAAAGCTTAAGACTTCAACATTAGGCAGGTCACGAGTGACTTCCTTTAACATATTAACACGCTCATCAACTGAAAACAATGGTGTTTTGGTACTGTTATTTAATACTCCGACTATAAGATGATCAACCAGACTTGCAGAACGTCGAATTATATCCAAATGTCCAAGTGTTACGGGGTCAAAGCTTCCAGGATAAATTGCTTTCTTCATGATTAGTTACTCTCCTTTAGTCTGATAAATAGATGTTTGTTTGTTTTATAATTCTTAACTTTAACTGTTTCAAAACCACATTCTTCTATATAGTCAAGAGGAGTATCAAGGGCCTCTTCGATTATTATAATTGTATATTTATCAATAATATCGGATGCTGATAAAGATTTTAAAACATCATATTCATAATCCTGACTGTAAGGTGGATCCATAAATACTATATCAAACACACCTTTGCCTGATAATCTGTTAATTGCAGAAAGTACATCCTGCTCCATTACAACAGCTTTGTCAGCAAGCCGTGTAAATGTAAGATTATCTTTTATAACAGCAATTGCACTTCTTGCATTTTCAACAAGGACAGCTTCTTTTGCTCCACGGCTTAATGCTTCAATTCCTATTGCACCACTGCCAGAATACAGATCTAAGAATCGGCATCCGGCAATATCACTTTGGAGCATATTAAAAAGTGTCTCTTTAATCCTGTCAGTTGTAGGTCTTGTATTATTACCCTCAGCAGCTTTAAGTGGCATGCTCCGGGCTGTTCCAGCTATAACACGCATAATAAAATATTCCTCTATTCAAAAAAATTCTTTAGTTCAGAACGGGAGTTGATCTGCAGCTTGTTAAATATAACCTTCATATTAGACTTAACAGTACTCTCGGCTATGAATAACTGTTCTGCTATCTCTTTGTTAGAAAGTCTCTGGGCAGCAAGCTTGGCAACATCAGCTTCTCTTACTGTCAGACCATAATTAGCAAGCATATGTCCGGTTTTTTTGATAACCTTTACACCCTTCTCATGAGTTTTGGCAAGCTTGTTAATTGCTTTAACAAACAATGAAATATTCTTGTTAACTCCGGCTTCAGTTAACAAATCTGAAATATAACTGTAATTATGTACGAAAGGCATATAAATATCATCTTTTATTGCAAGATTAATTGCCTCGTGTAAAAATTTTCTGGCTTTATCACTATCTCCAAGCTCATTATTAGCAATTGCAAGATAAATGTATGTATATATTCTTGGAATAATATAAGAAAACATCTTGCTAAGACCGAGTAACTGTCCGCTTATTCCTAAGAACTCATGATAATCTTTATTAATGATCATATATTTAGCTACAATAGTATTAATAAAACTTAAGGAAAAGAAATCAACATTATCTTCAATATTCTTCTCATCTTTCAGCCATTCAGGGATTTTATCTTTGTCCTCAATGTTGCAGTATATACCTGCAATGCATATATCTGCCATTCTCACAAGCATAAAATCTTTCTGCTCAGATCTACATGAAGATGGCGAAATATTACTCATATATTCTTTGAATTCATCGTTAGAGCCATAATGAATCGCTATAAGTGCCAGAAGATAATTGGCTGCAATATATATAGAATACTGATTACGGCTGTCAGCCATATATACAGCCTTATGGCATAAGATTTCAGCACTTTCAATCTCTCCCCTGTTATAGAGAACTTCTGCTTTCATCAATGCCTCAAATCCTTTGCCGTGTCCATTGGTAATTCTGTAATAATCAGGAGCACAATCACTAAGCAGACACATTTCATGTTCCAGACTTCCACTTGTACGATGATAAAGAGACATAATGGATGGACATTCAAAGTTAAAAGGATACTTGCCGGCGATAATGCCTACAGGAGACTTGGTAATGGCTGATATCCTGTTAAAATGTTTATTCATCTTATCAAAATCATTAAAACATTCAAAAGCTTTAATATATTCAAGCTCAGAAATATACTGGTTTTTCCTGATATCATTAATATCACAGTCATTACTTATATCTGCTTCTATATCAGCTAAAAGTGTCTGAACAGTGTTCTTTTCATTAAGCAGAAGCATAGAAAAGCAAATAATAATGGAAAAATCATACTTTCCATGCTTTTCTACTTCCCAGTAATGATTAGCTATTTCAGAGAAAATATTCTTATTTTTCTTAATTATGTATGGATATATATCCTTAAAATCAGGTGACGACAAATAAATCTTATCATAATTATCAGAAGCATAGAAGAGTTTCATCGCCTCAAAATAATTACCATCATAAAGATTAGTTTCCGCTGCCTTTAATTTAATCCTTTTAATATCTTCTACAGGCTTATCCTCAAGAACCTTTAACATAAAATGCTTAAATACAGGGTTAAAGCTATATTTTCTGGTATGCATATTATAATTAATTATTGCTGTTGAATTAAGATAGACAAGGCAGTTTTTTTCATCAATCTCTAATTGTCTTACGCATTGTTCAAGTGTAAATTCATTAAATACACACATATTGGTAAGAAAGTTACGTCTGTCATTATCTAATTCAAGCCATATATTATTCTTTATAAAAGAATCAGCTATATCATATACATAACTGTCAGAGTATTGTTTATCTTTGTAATTATCCATATATGAATGAATAATTATCGGCCATCCAAGAGTTTTATCATATAACTCTTTTGCTGTTTCAGTAGATATAATAATTTCGTTCAGTTTGAAATAATCAAGAATATCTTCGTCCTTAAAAGCAAGATCAGATTTATCTACAAGTCCGGCATCCTTCTTGGTTATAAGATTGATTAATCCCTGACGGGTTATCTGCCGCATGATAAATATATATTTCAGATCAAGCATTGATGTTGAATAGCATGACGTAAGAATCCTTTCGATATTATCATCAAGGATACAGTCAAAATTATCTATAATTACCAAAGCTGAAGATCTGGACTGTGACATCACAGAAAGCTTATTAATAACCTCGTTAGCCTTTTCTTCTGTATCAGGGAAACCGAGTTTCTTAAAAGATTCAGCATATGAAGGATTGATTATTTTGATCGCATTACACAGGTTCATCCAGAATATTTCTTTTGAACTGTCAGCATCTATCCATAATACAGTGTAACCAGAGAAATTTCTGTAAAATGTTTTACACACGATAGATTTACCATAGCCAGTAGGTGCGCATATAAAATTATATCTGTACATTTCAAATCTGCTGAGGCATTCTTTCATATCACTTGTAATATATGCTTTATTCTGCATGTTTTTTATATGTGCCATAATCATCCCTCCCCGTGCCAGTTTAGTAGTAAATATAAATCATTAATTCCATTCGGAATTATCGATTTCAATCTTTTTATCACGTAACATAAGCTCTTTTACGGCTTCAGCAGCTGGTTTATCTTCAAAAAGAACTTTGTTGACCTGTTCTACAATTGGCATTTCAATGTTGTATTTTTTAGAAAGTTCCAAAGCAGCCTTTGCTGAGAATACACCCTCAACAACCATCTGGACTTCTTCCATAGCCTGATCCTTGGTATATCCTTTACCTATGAGGATGCCGGCTCTTCTGTTTCTGCTGTGCATACTTGCGCATGTTACAATTAAATCTCCGATTCCGGAAAGACCTGCAAATGTATGAGGATTAGCGCCCATAGCTACACCAAGTCTTGTTATTTCTGCATTACCTCTTGTGATAAGTGCGGCTTTGGTATTATCACCATATCCAAGACCATCAGCAATACCTGCAGCAAGTGCAATAACATTCTTTAATGCTCCACCGATACATATGCCAAGCATATCAGGACTTGTATATACCCTGAATACATCACTCATGAAAATGTTCTGTAGATATTCAGCAGTCTGTTTTTCATGTGCACCAATAACGCAAGTTGTAGGTATTCCGCGGCTTACTTCTTCAGCATGGCTTGGTCCTGAAAGAACAGCAACTTTAGCACAAGGAATCTCCTGTTCTACTATCTGGCAAAGTGTAAGAAGAGTATGCTCTTCTACTCCCTTGGCAACATTAACTATAATCTGTCCATCCTTGACAAAAGGAGCTATAGTCTTAGCTGTAGAACGTGTATATGGAGAAGCGACTGCAAGAACAAGAACATCAGCACCTTTTATCACATTCTCTGTGTCGCCAGAAATAGTTATGTTTTCCGGAATCTTAACGCCAGGCAGGCATCTTTTATGTTCCCTGTCTTTTTGAAGCATTTCAACTTCATCTTTTAATACTGACCAAACAGTAACATTGTGTCCGTTGTTATTAAGGAGTAAAGCAAGTCCAAGACCCCAGCTTCCAGCTCCTAAAACACTAATATTTGCCATAATTATACTCCAATCTGACGCAAATGCGTATATAAATTAATTAATTTTTTGTCCAATTTTTCGTTCTGTTCCGTTAATAAGTCTTACAATGTTGCCACGATGTCTGATAAAAGCTAAAGCTACAAGAATGAAAACAATAATAGTACCCTCAACCAGACTCATGTTATGAAGCGGAAGCCATCCGATTATTCCCCATATAAGAAATTCGATAAAAAACATTGCCATTCCGATAAGGGATGCAAGAGAAACATAATGGCTTACCTTTGCAACTACTCCAAAAAAAAGAATACCAAATACAGTAAACATGAAACAGTACTTTGGAAAAAGCATAAGGCTTATGACCACTCCTGATGAAGCAGCAATTCCTTTTCCACCTTTGAAACCAAGATAGAAAGGGAAATTATGTCCAAGTACAATGCCTAATCCACAGTAAAGAAACAGAAGCATTTCTGGAATTGTTGTATGTGGCACAACAAGAAAATGAATTAACACATCTGCAATTACTGCTTTAAATGCATCAAGCAGATAAGTAACAATACCTGCTTTCTTACCAAGAGTTCTCATTACATTGGTTGTTCCTGCATTACCGCTGCCATAATTTCTTATATCAATTTTATTGAACTTTCCCATCCAGTATCCTGCCTGAATAAGTGCTCCAGCAAAATAGCCAAATATAAGTACAGCTAATTTAACTAACATTATTCTTTCTCCTTACGTTCTCTGTTAATAAATCTTATTGATGTACCTCTGAATCCAAACGATTCCCTGATTCTGTTCTCTATATATCTTGTATAAGAAAAATGAGTGAGCTGTACATCATTTACAAACATTATAAATGTAGGAGGCTTAACTGAAACCTGTGTCATGTAATATATCTTAAGTCTCTTTCCTTTATCAGATGGTGGCTGCTTCATGGCAACTGCTTCAGTAAGGATCTCATTAAGAACACCTGTTGGAATTCTCATAGTCTGTGCATCAACAATCTGGTCAATCAGGTCATACAGCTTATTAAGTCTCTGACCTGTTTTGGCTGATATAAATACTATCTCTGCATAAGACATGAAAGATAAAGTATCTTTTATTTTATTAGTAAATTCGTATATGGTCTTATCATTCTTTTCAATGTCATCCCACTTGTTAACTGCAATAATAATACCCTTGCCTCTTTCATGCGCTATTCCGGCAATTTTGGCGTCCTGTTCAGTAACACCTTCAGTTGCATCAATGACAAGTATGGCAATATCTGCTCTTTCAACAGCCGCTACAGTTCTTATGATGCTGTAGCGCTCAAGATCTTCTTTTATCTTGCTTTTTCTTCTGAGTCCGGCAGTATCTATAAATACATATTCTTTATTGTTATATTTAATTGCTGTATCAATAGCATCTCTTGTTGTTCCGGCTATATTGGAAACAATAACTCTGTTCTTGCCAAGAAGCTTATTGACAATTGATGATTTACCAACATTAGGTTTACCTATAATGGCAATCTTAGGTCTGTCATCTTCTTCCTCAACATCAGAGCCTTCTGGGAAATGGCTTACTACTTCATCAAGAACTTCACCAAATCCAAGCTTATTAACAGCAGATATAGGTAAAGGTTCACCAATTCCAAGATTGTAGAATTCATATACATCCGGCATCATCTTATCGAAGTTATCGACCTTGTTAACTACAAGTATAACAGGCTTATGTGATCTTCTTAACATATCAGCCACTTTGGAATCTGAATCAACAAGTCCCTGTTTTACATCAGTCATAAATATAATAACATCAGCGGTTTCTATGGCAATTTCAGCCTGTTCTCTCATCTGTGAAAGAATAATATCTCCTGTATCAGGTTCTATACCACCTGTATCAATCAGGGTAAAATTGTGATTGAGCCAGCTTACTTCGGCATATATTCTGTCTCTTGTAACACCAGGAGTATCTTTAACTATTGAAATCTGTTGTCCGCAAAGACTGTTGAATAATGTTGATTTACCAACATTAGGTCTTCCAACAACAGCAACTATTGGTTTGCTCATAATAATATCCTCTTTCTTAATTTATAAAAAATTAATACACGCAATCTATAATATAATATCAGTTCCATTGCTTTTTGTAAAGCGCTGTGATATCATACAAAATATTGATTTTATGCGGTTTCGGAGGTGTATTTGTGAAAAAATCCAATAAAATATTTACTTTTTTTGCTATCGTGCTTTCAATAATAACGCTTGCTATTCCCCCACTGGTATCTGTGGCAGCAGACAAAACATACAAATTCTCTGCCATAGATCTTAAAATTTCTGTTCCGGAAGGGCTGATATGTTTTACACAGACAACGACTGGCAATAATGCATATCTTGAAAAAATAGGTGCTAATGATGCTAACGAAGTTCAGAATGCAATGAAAGCTTCTAATATATATCTTGAGGCTTTTTCAGATGATATTTCTTATGAAATTGCCGTTGTTGGCATGAAAGCCGGATCATCTTTACCAGATCTTGACGGACTGGATAAAGATACTCTGGATAATTATTTTAAGGAATATATATCTTCAGAACAAGCTAAAAGTGATGATTCATTATCAGAAACAATGACAGATAATAATATTGATACTATTAATGATCATCCTTATTTCAGAACGGATGTTACATCTGTTTCAAGTGATAACGGAACAATATACACAAGAAAATATTACACTGTTACAAGGGGATATATTTACATATATTCTCTTCAGTCTAAAGAAAACCAGATAACATCAGATATGACAGATAATATTGAATACATGATTAATTCAGCACAGTATACTAATGTCAGAAAATCTGTATTTGAAAATGGTATTTTTACAGAAACACTTTCAACTATTCTGACAGTTGGAATACCAATAGTAATTCTTCTTGCTATATATTTTCTTATAACAAAGGTTGGAAAAAAGGGAAGAGCTAAGCTTACATCAGAGGAAGCCCAGTTAAGAGCTGAATACAAAGAAAAACATAATAAATAAAATAAAAAATGAAGGATCCACTGATTAACATGTGAGTCCTTCATTTTTTATTATCTGCATATACTCATAAATCCGCACAGCACCCCTCTTTTACCATGGGATGCCCTGTGTGAAAACAATAAATCGCTGTTGCAGCTTGTGCATATATCAGTTATTCCAATATTTTCCGGATTAATTCCTTCATGAACCATATTAAAATAATTGGCAGCCTGCAGATTTAACAGATATTTGCCATTGCCTTTTAAATCTATAACCATATCTGTTTCATTTCCAGAATATGAATCAGCAAACTGTGATGCAACATTCTCATCGACTTCATAGCACTGCTGGCATATGGATGGTCCTATAAATGTATGAAGATATTCTGGTCTTGAACCATAAACAGATGACATAAGCTGTACAGTTTCATGTGTTATATTACCAACTGTGCCTCGCCATCCTGAATGAGATGCACCTATACATCTGTTGACCGGATCAACGAAGAAAACAGGCACACAGTCGGCAAAGTATGTAACAAGACACAGATCCTTTTTATTGGTAATAAGTCCATCTATATTATCATAGCTGCGTGGCTTTGTTATTCCCATTCCTGCCATTGAGTAATCTGCTTCAATCACATTAACTGTATGTGTCTGCTTTGTACATACACAATCACTTGTTTTCAAATCCATTGTGTCCAGAAAAAGTTCGTAATTTCTTAATACATTGTCATATGAATCTCCACGATCAAACGAAAAATTCATACTTGAATATATTCCAGAACTTACGCCGCCAAGGCGTGTAGAGAAATGTAATTTTACCCAGTCGAATCTATCAAAAGGCGTAAATTCAATATATGGAATGTTATTTGTAACACTAATTCTTGTTGAATTATGTATAACTGCCTTTTTAAGACCTTTAAAAGTCTTATCAGCATTAATATAATTAATATTCATAGCTCTGCTCCTTTAGAAAGCATTTTTAATATGGGTAATGTTATTACCATCTATACCGATAACATCAAATCTGCAGGGAATATCCAGACTTCTGTATCTTGTTGAAAGATAAATTGTGGCAACATGTCTGATTGTCTGTTGTTTTTTGTAATCAACAGCATCAAGAGAAGAACCATACCTGGGACTGCTCCTGTACTTAACCTCAATAAAAACAATACACTTATCATCTTTTGCTATAATGTCAATCTCACCAGTTCTTGTCTGATAATTCCGTTCAAGTATGACATAATTGTTATCAATCAGATATTCTGTGACAAGCTGCTCTTTGCTGGCACCTATTAATCTTTTATTCATTATCTGCCCATTTTCCCTTTGATTTTATCACAATCATCAACAAACACGAGGATTTCTGCTACAACAGTATAAAGCTCTGGCGGAATCATTTCTCCTATTTCAAGCTTGGATAAAGTGTTCGCAAGCTTGGAGTCCTCATATACCGGAACATCTGATTCACCAGCCTTTTCAATAATAGCTTCAGCGATATGTCCGCGTCCGGTAGCAAGTATTTTAGGTGCCTGTTCGCCAGGGGTATATTCCAGTGCAACAGCTATTTTAGGTTTATTCCCATTATTGTTATTGCTCATACTGCTCCTGTCTGCCTGTTTATATCAGGCTTTCACATCAAATATATATTGTCCTTTAGTTGCCGGTTTTGTCTCAGCTTCAATAAAATCTTTAACAAAATCAAATCTTTCGTTCTGATCTTCTGCAACTTTCATTTCAAAATGAGTATTATATCCTAACTGTTCAAGTCTCTTGTTAAGCTTATCTATATGCTGGTATACGAAATCAAGTAATTCTTCTGATTCCAGAACAAAATTAGTGGATACATTGTTGCCCGAAGAAAGATTAACATATATGTCCATTGATTTCAGGTTTTCCATGTCGAGATGAAGCATTGCACTTATATTATCTGAGTGATTAGCAAGATTTTTCTTATTAGTAAAAACATATAGTTCACCATTACCTTCACTTTCAGAGAATTTTATCGGCATCTGAAAATATGTCATATTTTTATTAAGATCATTCATAAAATCAATATTACTCTTAATATCTGAAAGGCTCTTTTGCATATCAGGAGCTTTGGAGTCAGAATTCTTAATAGAATCTTCAATATTGGCAATATTTTTGCGGATGCGCTTATAATATGAACTGACGGCAGATTCACCTGACTGGATGTCTTTAGGAGTAAGTTTCATTGTATCATTAAATGCTGCATGTAAAAGTTCTTTAAATGCTTTAGAATTAACAGCATCAGATATTGTGCTGTTATTGCCTTCATCTTTGCCTTTAGCTGTTATATGCTCCAAAAGCTCTTTGACAGACATATTTCTTATATCAGTATTTTCCATCCCCTCAGTATTATTAATGATGTTTTGAAGATAATCTGCAGCTTCTTCTGAAAGAATATCTGATGCAGCAGATAAAGAGGATTTATCTTCGTTTATTCCATCATATAAAGATGAAATAACAGTTTTTAAGATATCGGAATTATTATCAGAATTATAATCATTGATTATACTATTTTCCAGCTCCGACATAAGTTCTTCTATTTTCCCATTAAACTGGCTGTATAATTTGAATTCGTTAATATTACTATCATTAACAGGTATATCCAGACGATAAAGATTAGCCAGAGTATTAATGTCAGCATCCGGATACTGGACTGCATATTTTGCAAGCTGGCTTACAGTTTCTGAATCAACAGGCATTCCAAGATTAAGAAGTTCCTTAACAAGATCAATATTTTCCTGGGTAGCACTAAGATTAGATGCATCAAGTACTCTGTTAATAAGCACAGATTGCTGCTCATTGGCAAGAATAGGCTTTATCGCAATCTGATTATTACTATTGCCTTCTACAACAAATGTTATATTCTGTCCGCTGTTTATAAAACTGCCATCTGTCAGCCGTGCTGATATCTGCATGCCATTATTCATGGTAATTAAAGCATTATTATCTTTCAACTGACTTATGAATCCGGTAAATGTATCACCAGTCATTAATGAGTTGAGAAATTTCATGCCATCAGACATAGCTGTATCTTTAGCATTAGCAGATACTCCATTTGTTAACGAAGAATTATCTAAAGATCCTGCCTGTAAATTATTGGATGTTATGCTGTTTTTGAATAAATCGGACATATTAATATTCATCTAATTCACCTAAATAAAATTCTTGATAAATGTTTTTCTATGAATCGGACATGCACCATATTCTTTAATAGCTTCTATATGAGCTTTTGTACCATAGCCCTTATGTTTTGCAAAACCATATTCCGGATATAAAGAATCATATTCTATCATCATCCGGTCCCTTGTTACTTTGGCAAGAATACTAGCAGATGCAATTGTAAGGCTTTTAGCATCCCCTTTTATTATAGGTATCTGTCTGACATCAATTCCTGGAATTGTCACTGCATCATTAAGAAGAATATCTGGCTGTACACTCAGCTGGCTGACAGCCTGACGCATTGCCTCATATGTTGCCTGTAATATATTGATTTCATCTATTTTTTCAGGAGAAACAATTCCAATTCCATACGATAAAGCTTCTTCTTTTATTACATCAAACAGTTCATTACGTTTTTTCTCACTTAATTTTTTGGAATCATTAACATATAAAATGCGTTTACCTTTAGGCAGAATAACAGCTCCTGCAACAACAGGCCCAGCAAGCGGACCTCTTCCAGCCTCATCTATTCCACATATATATGAATAATTATCATATTTTTCTTCAAATTCACGCATTAATTCAATTCGTTCTTTTTCTGCTTCAAGCTTTGCCTGTTTTTTTAACTCGCGTTCTTCTTTTAAAGTCATTGTTTTACCTTCCACACATAATTAATAATGAACTATGGTCTTTCAAGGGATATTCTGCCAGTCTTTCCTTCTCTGAAATCATCAAGTATACATGCTGCAGCCTTTTCATAATCAGTGTCTCCACCCTTTTTCAGGCATCCACGTTTTCTGGCTATATGATCCATAATACAGAGAGCATATGCATTTTCAGGATTCATCATTGTCTCTGTGTCAATATCATCAAAAATACTTTCTGTGATATCATATCTTTCAAAAAGCATATCCTTATAATTATTATTAAGAAATTTAATCGTATTAAGTGCAAGTTCTTCAATATTAAGAATCTGATCGTTAATTGAACCAATCATAGCCAGACGTTCACCCACATTGCGGTCTTCAATCTTTAGCCATAATATGCCCGCAGTATCTAAAAGCTCAACACTTCCATTAATTCTTATCCACTGTTTTCCCTTGGTAACACCTGGCTTATTTCCTGTTTTGGCACTTTTTCTTCCAGTAAAAGAATTAATAAACGTAGATTTGCCGACATTAGGTATTCCCACAATCATAGCCTTTATTGATCTGTTCTTTATTCCTTTGGCTTTATCACGTTCGATTTTAGCAGAACAAGCTGTCGTGATAAGATTATTAACAGCCCTGTTACTTACGTTAAGTCTTGAATTAAGTTTAAGACAGTAAAAATTCTTTTCCTTAAAGTAATTGATCCATTCATCAGTAACTGAATCATCAGCAAGATCTGCTTTATTTAATAATACAATCCTTGCTTTATTCTTTGCAAGCTTATCTATATCAGGGTTTCTGCTGCTTAATGGAATTCTTGCATCAACAATTTCTATGACAAGATCAATAAGCTTAATATCTTCTTCCATCATTCTTCTGGCTTTGGTCATATGACCAGGATACCAGTTAATTGCTCTTTTCTTTTCTTCCACGTTAATCTCCATTTCTGCGTGTAAAAAATCTATGATTTTTCACATTAATCTCAATCAATTATTTTATAAAACCAAATGATGAGAATGGTTCAATTACCATCCAGACTTTTCCAACAATATTGGATTTTTTAACCATTCCAACACTCGCAAAGCGGCTGTCTTCACTGTTGTTTCTGTTATCCCCAAGAACAAAATATTCATCTTTAGAAAGAGTATATGGATTAACAGCAACTCCCGGTGTAAGTATTGATATATCATTAATATCGTCATTTAACTGTTCTCCATTAATATATACCTTCCCATCTTTTATCTGGACTGTTTCTCCCGGAAGACCAATAACTCTTTTTATATATACTTTTGATGAATCAACAGAATCCTGCTCAAATGCAATACAGTCATATCTGTCAGGACCGGTAAATGCATATGATATCCTGTTTACAAGAACAGTATCATTATTGGCAAGTGTATCATTCATTGAATTACCGACAACATTAGTTCTGCAACACAAAAAGGTAACCAATACATACGCAGTAACTATTACAAGCATGACATCTGAAACATATTTGCATATGTTAAGAAGTTTAGTATTTTCCTGATATCTTCTCTGAAAAAATCTCATAATTCCACATTCCTTTTAGTATTATAAAAAAAGGGACATAAAAATGTCCCTTTTCTGAAAACAAATTATCTAACTAATTCCTTAACCTTAGCAGCTTTACCTGTTCTCTGTCTTAAGTAGTTAAGCTTAGCACGTCTAGCCTTACCACGTCTTACAACTTCAACCTTCTCTACGATAGGTGAATGTAATGGCCATGTCTTCTCAACGCCAACGCCGTTAGAAATCTTTCTTACAGTAAATGTAGCTCTAACGCCAGTTCCCTGCTTCTTTAATACAGTTCCCTCGAAAACCTGGATTCTCTCGCGGTTTCCTTCCTTAATCTTAGCTGATACTCTAACAGTATCACCAACTCTGAACTCAGGAGCCTGAGCCTTAAGCTGAGCATCTTCGATGTTCTTAATAATTGTATTCATGTGTGACCTCCTTAATATTATGATGTTCTTAATACAGGTTCTGTAACAGAGGACCATCCCTTTTCTCACAACTTGTTTAGATTATCATAATCCTGCTGATAATGCAAGACTAAAAATACATTTTCTTTATTATTTATTAATATCCAAGAGACCTGGCAAAATATGAACTGTTATTGTTCCTTCATCCAGATCATGATTCAATATACACTGGTCAATAACCGGAATTAAATAGGTTTCGCCATTATCTGCCTCTACTTCATATACATTATTAGCGCCTGTTTCCAAAACATCTTTCAGTACGCCAAGATGTTTACCTTCATCCGTTATAACCTGAAGACCGATAAGATCACATATAAAGTATTCTCCCGGTTCAAGTTTAACAGCGTCTTCTCTTGAAACGAGTAAGTCGCATTTTGTGTATTTCTCTATATCATTGATGTCATCAAATTCTTTAAACTTTAGAATAACATATTGTTTAAAGAACTTAACTGAAGATACAGTGACAGCAACCTGTTCTCTCTTTCCATCGATAACACATTTCTTAAGCTTTTTAAAACGAAGTGGGTCATCAGTTGTAGGAAAAACCTTGACTTCGCCTTTTATTCCGTGGGTTGATGTAATAACCCCGACTCTTAACATATCTTCCACTTAAATTCTCCATTCTGGCATAAATGAATATTAAAATAACAAAACAGACAGCCCCGAAAGGCTGCCTTAGACAGTAGTGTTTGTTTAGTTATCAATTTCAACAATCACTTTCTTGTCGCTCTTAGAAGCTGCAGCTGAAACAACTGCTCTTATTGACTTGGCAATTCTACCAGACTTGCCGATAACCTTGCCCATATCCGAAGGAGCAACCTTAAGATTGACAACAAGTGCCTTATCTTTATCAGTTTCTGTTACTACAACCTCATCCGGATTATCAACTAGTGCCTTAGCGATAATTTCCACTAATTCTTTCATAGTCAATTACACCTCCACTAGTCTTATTTCTCGATACCAGCCATCTTGAAAAGCTTTCCAACAACCTCTGTAGGCTGAGCTCCATTTGATAACCACTTCTTAGCAGCCTCAGCATCAATGCTTAACTTACAAGGATCGTAATTAGGATCATAAGTACCGATTTCCTCGATAAATCTTCCGTTTCTTGGAGATCTTGAGTCTGCTACGATAATTCTATAGAAAGGATTCTTCTTCTCACCTAATCTCTTTAATCTAATCTTTACTGCCATTACATTCACCTCCTGTATTATTCTTAAAAATTAATCTATGTTAAAAAGGTAACTTAAAGCGTCCCTTTTTAGCACCTTTCATCATTCCTGGCATCTGCTTCATCATCTTCTTCATCTGATCAAACTGCTTAACAAGGCGATTGACATCTGCTATATCAACTCCTGCTCCTCTTGCAATTCTATTCTTTCTTGAAGGATTAAGTATGTCAGGATTACTTCTTTCAGCCTTGGTCATTGAATATATGATAGATTCAGTTTTTCGCATATTCTTTTCTGCTTCATCATCATCAATTGAAACATTCTTCATCTGACCTGACAGTCCAGGCATCATGCTCATAATTGAACTGACACCACCCATATTCTTAATCTGTCCCATATACTCAAGGAAATCATTGAAATCAAATTCAGCTTTCTTGAGCTTTTCTTCCATAGCCTTAGCTTTATCTGCATCAATCTGTGCTTCAGCCTTTTCGATAAGAGTAAGGACATCTCCCATACCAAGAATTCTCGATGCCATACGATCCGGATAAAACTGTTCAAGGTCTGACAGCTTTTCTCCCATACCGACATAAAGAATTGGTTTACCAGTAACTGCCTTAATTGAAAGAGCAGCTCCACCTCTTGTATCACCATCAAGCTTAGTAAGGATAACTCCATCAATGCCAACTTTTTCATTAAAAGAAGAAGCAACATTAACTGCATCCTGTCCTGTCATGGAATCAACAACAAGTATTGTCTGGTCAACTGATACGTTAGCTTTAATCTCTATAAGCTCATTCATCATATCTTCATCAACATGAAGTCGTCCTGCTGTATCAAGAATAACTGTATTAAAGCCGTTATTCTTAGCATGTGCTATGGCAGCTTTGGCAATATCCACAGGTTTCTGGTTAGTTCCCATAGAAAATACATCAATACCCTGCTTATTACCATTGATAGTAAGCTGTTCGACAGCCGCCGGTCTGTACACATCACAGGCAACTAAAAGAGGCTTTCTTCCTTTTGCCTTAAACTTACCAGCAAGCTTGGCAGTCGTTGTTGTTTTACCGGCACCCTGAAGACCTGCCATCATAATAACAGTAATCTCTGAGCCAGGCTTTAAAGCTATCTCAGTGGTTTCAGATCCCATAAGAGAAACCATCTCTTCATTAACAATCTTGATAACCATCTGTCCAGGTGTAAGACTTGACATAACATCCTGTCCAATAGCTCTTTCTTCAACAGACTTAATAAACTGCTTAACCACCTTAAAGTTAACATCAGCTTCCAGTAAAGCAAGCTTGACCTCTTTAAGAGCAGCCTTGACATCAGCCTCAGATAAACGGCCTTTGCCACGAAGATTCTTAAAAATATTCTGCAACTTCTCTGATAAACTATCAAATGCCATAAATATCTCTCCTTAAAATTCCTCAAGAATCTCATTGGATAACTTCTTGATTTCATGAATATCAGTTATATCCTGACTTTCAATATAATCATCTACTAAAGCATCAATCTTAGAAACCTTATCCTTGGTCTCAAGGAACTTCTGTATAAGATGAAGCTTAGCTTCGTATCCATCAAGTGTCTTCGTAACTCTCTTAATAAGATCATGTACTCCCTGCCTTGAGATTCCATATTCATCAGCAATCTCACTCAGGGACAGATCATTGTAAATAGCATCTTCATATATTTTTTTCTGATGATCGTTAAGTAACTCCCCATAAAAATCATATAAAAGATTCTGTTCAACAATTCTTTCCATAATACCTGCCACAAACTACATATAATTCATAAGCCTTGAGTATAATATCAGAAAAAAAAATAAGTGTCAAGCATTTTTACTTGACACTTTTAAAAATATTTTAATTACTCTGACTCTCCTGTTTCCAGCTTTTTCTCATGCTCATTAGGAGGATATTCTGCTTCATAAGCTTCACTGAGATTTTCCATTCCATTAATCTTAAGTCTTTTAAATACCCATTTCTTAATAAGATGATATATTACTGCAAATATAGGAACACCAAGTAACATTCCTGCGAATCCCCATATATCTCCAAAAAGCAATATTGAAAATAAAACCCAGAAGCTTGATATACCTGTTGTATTACCGAGTATCTTAGGTCCGATAATATTGCCATCTATCTGCTGTAATATAAAATTAAAAATAACAAAAAACAGACACTGGGCAGGATTAATAATAAGACACAGCAGCGCACCTATAAACCATGCAATATACCATCCAAAGAATGGTATTACATTAAATATGCCAACGATAAATGCTATAAGGATTTCACTCATCATCTCTTTACCAGGATTACATAATGTAAAGATTTTAAGACCAATATAGCAGACCAATGCAATAACAAGTGCATCAAGTATCTTACCATTAACAAATCCACTGAACACCCTGTCTGTATATTTGATTTCTTCCATTACATTATCAGCGCGTTCCTTTTTGAATATGCTGTAAATGATCATCTCGCCTTGTCTTGCAAGCTTCTTTCTTGCAGTAAGAAGGTAAGCTGCTACAATAAAACCAATAATAACATTAAATAAAACAACAATAACATTAACAACACCCGTTGATAATCCGGTAGCTATTCCCTGGGCATAACCAAGGAAATCATTGCCAAGCCAGTCGTTAATGAACTTATAGGTTTTATCAATGATATCTTCAGAATATTTCATAAGTGTCTGATTTTCATTCATAAATTTCTGGACGAAATTAATAAGCTTTTCAACATTGTCAGGAATAATCTGGATTAATCGTACAACACTGTTAACAAGATTAGGAATGATAACTATTATCATAAAATAAATAAACAAAATAGCAATGAGCAATCCTGTAAAAACGCTTAAATTGTTAGCAAGATTTTTCTTTTTCTTTTCGTTCTTTATAAATGAAAATACTTTATTATATGTTTTCTCAAAAAAATTACACACAGGACAAATAACATAAGCAAGGCTGCCGCCTATAATGAAAGGCATAAGCGTTCTGCATATATGTGAGAAAGCCTTGTGAATAGCATCAATCCTGAAAAGTGCAAAAAACAGCAATAGGGACAGCGCTGCTGCCCCAAATAATGCCATTGTAACACTTGCATATCTTTTGAAAGAATATTTCTTCATATGAGTCCTCTCTATAAGCAGATTGTAATTAGATATTTACCTTAACAATTCTAGGTCTTAAACCTGCTGCTTCAAGTTTATCTACGATTTCATCTTTATGCTCATGTCCAAATGCTTCAATTGTAATTCTAAGTTCAACAGTTGCTTTTCTGTTGATGCTTACAAACTGGTTATGCTCAAGCTTGATTACATTACCATTGGCCTCTGCAATAATAGATGCAACTCTAACAAGTTCACCCGGCTTATCAGGAAGAAGTACAGAAACTGTAAAGATTCTGCTTCTCTGTACAAGTCCCTGCTGAACAACAGATGACATAGTAATAACATCCATATTACCGCCTGAAAGAATAGAAACAATCTTCTTATCCTTAACATCAAGCTGCTTTAATGCTGCAACTGTAAGAAGACCTGAATTCTCAACAATCATTTTATGGTTCTCAACCATATCAAGGAAAGCTACAATAAGATCTTCATCAGGAACAGTGATAATATCATCAAGGTTCTTCTGAAGATATGGGAACAGCTTGCTTCCAGGAGTCTTAACCGCTGTACCATCAGCGATTGTATTTACAGTTGGAAGTGTTACTACCTTTCCTGCCTTGATAGATTCCTGAAGACAGTTAGCTCCGGCAGGTTCTACACCAACTACTTTAATATTAGGATTAAGAAGCTTTGCAAGAGTTGAAACACCTGTTGCAAGTCCGCCTCCGCCAATAGGAACAAGAATATAATCAACAGTTGGGAGTTCTTTGATTATTTCCATAGCAATAGAACCCTGACCAGTTGCTACATCAAGATCATCAAATGGATGAACAAAAGTAAGTCCTTTTTCATTCGCAAGCTTGATAGCATATTCACAGGCTTCATCATATACGTTTCCGTAAAGAATTACTTCAGCCCCATATCCTTTAGTTCTGTTAACTTTAATAAGAGGTGTTGTTGTTGGCATAACAACTGTTGCCTTAACACCATATTTTTTAGCTGCAAATGCAACACCCTGAGCATGGTTTCCTGCAGAAGCTGTGATAAGTCCCTTCTGTCTTGCTTCTTCTGACATAGTACTTATCTTATAATATGCTCCTCTTACTTTGTAAGCACCTGTGTACTGCATGTTCTCCGGCTTAAGATACACCTTGTTACCTGTCTGATTGCTGAAATATTCACTAAAAACAAGGTTAGTTGGAAGAGTTGCTTCCTTTACTTTCTCTGCAGCTTCTTCAAAGCTTTTCAATGTTAATTCTTCCATTACATTTAATCTCCCATCTTAATTCTTAACTTATTAATCTTCATCAGTTCCATTATCAACGTCAAATAATGCATTAACAAATGTATCTGAATCAAATTTCTGTAAATCTTCCACTTTCTCTCCTACGCCAATATATTTAACAGGAATTCCGAATTCAGCCTGAATAGCTACGGCAATTCCACCCTTGGCAGTTCCATCCATCTTAGTAAGAATGATACCTGTGATATTAGTCACATCATTAAATTCTCTAAGCTGGGAAAGTGCATTCTGACCTGTTGTTGCATCCAGAACAATAAGATTTTCCCTGTATGCTTCAGAATACTCTCTTTCTATAACTCTGTCAATCTTACGGAGTTCTTCCATAAGGTTCTTCTTATTCTGAAGACGTCCTGCAGTATCACATAAAAGGACATCAGTCTTTCTTGCCTTGCATGCAGCAATTGAATCATAAATTACTGCCGCAGGATCAGAACCTTCACTCTGGGCAATAATATCAGCTCCTGTTCTGTTAGACCATTCTGTAAGCTGTTCTATTGCCGCTGCCCTGAAAGTATCAGCAGCTGCCATAATAACTTTTTTATTCTGTGCTTTAAGAAGTCCTGCAAGTTTGCCAACAGAAGTAGTCTTTCCAACACCATTAACACCAATAAGCATTACTATAGATTTACGATTTTCAAATTCATATGCATTTTCGCCAAGATCCATTTTTTCTTTAATGCTGTCAATAAGAAGCTGCTTGCAGTCAGCAGGATTCTTGATTTTATTTTCTTTAACCTTAAGTTTAAGGTCATCAAGTATTTCTTCTGTTGCCACAACTCCTATATCTCCCATAATGAGAGTTTCTTCAAGTTCATCATAAAAGTCATCATCTATAGATGAAAATCCTGAGAATACAGAATCAATGCCAGAAACAATATTGTCTCTTGTTTTTGTCAGTCCTTCTTTTAATTTACTGAAAAATCCCATACCTACTCCTTTTTCTTATCAAGATCATTTGCTATGAGGTCAACTGAAACAAGTGCTGAAACACCCTTTTCCTGCATAGTTATACCATACAGTCTGTCAGCTGCAGCCATTGTTCCGCGTCTGTGTGTAATAACAATAAACTGTGTGTGTTTAGTAAGCTTGTGAAGATAATTAGCATATCTTCCTACGTTAGAATCATCAAGTGCAGCTTCAATCTCATCAAGAAGACAGAATGGAGATGGCTTAAGATTCTGGATTGCAAAAAGAAGCGCTATTGCTGTAAGTGCTTTTTCTCCACCTGATAATTGCATCATATTCTGAAGCTTCTTTCCTGGTGGCTGGGATATAATAAGAATACCTGCTTCAAGTATATCTTCATCCTCAACAAGTTCTATTGTACCTCGTCCACCGCCAAACAATTCTTTGAATACCTTATCGAATTCAATCTTGATTTCCTCGAACTTCTCCTTAAACTGGATTCTCATTCCGTTATCAAGTTTATCAATAACCTGGACAAGGGCTTCTTCAGCTTTAATCATATCATCATGCTGTGTCTTTAAGAAATTATATCTCTCGCTTACTTCCTTATATTCTTCGATAGCATTTACATTAACAACGCCAAGTTTTTTAATGTTAGCCTTGAGAATATTAATCTGCTTCTTGATATCAGATATATCTGTAAGCTCTTCACTTCTTAATTCTGCCGCATAACTGTATGTGAGTTCGTATTCATTCCACATGTAATCAACGATTGAGTCATTCTCTTCCTCAAGCTTTTCCTGCTGGTTATGCAGACGCATACTTTCTTTTTCAAGAAGAACAATCTGTTCATTAATCTTTTCTCGCTTATCAAAGAAAGTTTTATGACTGGCATTAATGATATCCCTATCTTTGCGGAGAGCTTCAATTTTAGTATTACATTCCTCAATCTGATTCTTCGCCTGATGAATATCATTTCTTAACTTTTCAATCTGTGTCTTCTTATCTTCTACATCAGATGATAAAGAATCTTTTTTCTGCTTTATATCTGTTTCTTCAAGTTCAAGAGCCTCTATCTCTGAATTGATTCTGCTGATATTTTCCTGAATAAATGCTGTTTTCTGCTCAACAGAACTGAATCTGATTTTAAGATTCTCAATATCATCGTTAGCCTTATCAAGTTCAGCTTTCTTAACTTCAAGCTGCTTATTAAGATTTTCGATTTCTTTTCTTGAACTCTCATTCTGGATTTCAAGAGCACTTAAGCTTCCACTTACCTGATTCTTATTCTCGTCAATCTCTTTAATCTGTCTGTCGATATCCACAGTTTCAGCTTTGTCTTTGTCATACACTGCCCTGATTTCAGATAATTTCTGCTTTGCCTGATTAAGATTCATCTGTTCTGTATTAACAGCCAAAGATGCTTCTCTGTTGGCTTTATTATCTGCATCAATAAGTTCTCTTATAGACGCAATCTTTGCTCTGTTATCTGCAATCTTTGATTTGAGTTCAGTTGATGATTTGCTGAGTTCTGATACAGATTTCTTAAGTTCTTCAATCTCTCTTCTTCTACCGAGAAGATTACTTGAATTTTTAAATGCACCACCCGTCATTGAACCGCCAGGATTAAGCTGTTCGCCCTCAAGTGTAACAATTCTTAAGCTGTATTTATATTTTCTGGCAATAAGAAGCGCATTATCAATATTATCAACAACAAGAATTCTTCCAAGAAGATATCTGGCAAGATTCTCATATTCAAATGAAACCCTTACAAGGTTACTTGCTATACCAATAACACCATTTTCTTTAACGCATGGCTCTTTCTCAAGAGTGTTTCTTCCAGATATGGAATTAAGCGGTAAAAATGTAGCTCGTCCAAGCTTATTCTGCTTAAGATATGCAATAAGTTCCTTGGCAGTAGATTCCTTATCAGTAACAATATTCTGTATTGTTCCACCTAAAGCCGTCTCTATGGCAGTCTCATACTTTCTTTCTACTTTAACAATATCTGCAATAACACCAAGAATTCCAGGATTACTGTCCTTCAATTCCATTATTTTACGGATACTGTTACCATAACCATCATATCTTTCAGTAATATTAATGAGAGATTCAAGTCTTGACTTCTCTCTGTGATAGTTCTGTACAATCTTATCATGCTGTGAACTAAGCTCTGCATTTTCATTCTTGATAGAAGTAACTTCATCATTATTAGCTGCAATTCTTTCTGCTATTTCCAAAGCATTTTTCTGTGCAGCTTCTAATCTCGTATTTATATCATTAATCTTAATATCCTGTTCAGCTTCATTACTTTTATCTTTAATAATGCGGCTGTTAAGTTCAGCTTTTCTTATGTTAAGCTGTTCAAGCATTGTTGCAAACTTCTGATTTTCAGCGTTAATTGAAGACTTGGCATTAAGTCTGTCGTAGATATCATTCTGTCTGCTTTCAATCTGGTCAGAAACACCATCAATATCCTGTCTGATAACATCAGCAGCATCCTGCTTTACTTTAAGATTATTTTCAAATTCATTTACAGAAACAGAAATCTCTTCAAGCTGCTTCTGCAGATCAGACATATTAGCCTGCTTAGCAGCTTTGTCATTGTCGATAGCAACAATTCTGTCATTGTAATGCTTTTCGTTATCAGTGAATCTGTTTATCTGCTCAGTGATTACATTAATTTCACCATTAAGTCTCTGGCTTTCAAGCTCAGTATTGGATAAAAGTGAATTAACATTTTCAATATCAGAATTAACCTTTGATAACTGTTCCTCAGCTTCTTCATATTCAGCCTTGGTACTTTCATATTCACTTCTTGAGTTAGCAAGGTCATTGTCAGCAATGCCAATCTTTCCCGTCAGTTCTTCAAGATCCCTGCTTATCCTGTCAGACTCCAAAAGAAATGCGTTGACATCGTATTTCTTTAAATCAGCTTTATAATCAAGATATTCTTTTGCTTTTTCAGACTGAACCTGTAATGGTCCGACCTGTTTTTCGAGTTCTGCTAATATATCATTAACACGCACGAGATTAGCACGCTCATTCTCTAACTTCTTAATAGCAGTAGCTTTTCTTCTCTTAAACTTAACAATACCTGCAGCTTCATCAAAAAGTTCTCTTCTTTCATCAGGTTTTCCAGAAAGAATTTTATCAATCTGGCCCTGTCCAATAATAGAATATCCCTCTTTACCTATACCAGTATCGTAGAACATCTCTGTGACATCTTTCAATCTGCACGAATTGCCATTAATAAGATATTCACTTTCTCCCGAGCGGTATACTCTTCTTGAAACAGTAACTTCATCATAGTCAACAGGAAGAGCATGGTCGCTGTTATCAAGTGTAATTGATACAAATGCGAATCCGACAGGTTTTCTGTTTTCTGTTCCTGCGAATATAACATCTTCCATTTTGGAACCACGAAGCTGCTTAGCGCTCTGTTCACCTAAAACCCATCTGACGGCATCAGCAACATTACTTTTACCCGAACCATTAGGACCTACAATACCCGTAATACCATTGTGAAAATCAAATACTATTTTGTTAGCAAATGATTTAAATCCTTGTACTTCAATACTTTTTAAATACATAACCCCTCACTTATTATTTCTTATCAGAGTTTATATCGTAGCCTTTATTTTTTAGCTCGATAAGTGCAGCATATGCTGCATTTTGAGATGCTGATTTTTTAGTGTGTCCGGTTCCCTTAATATTAAAAAGTCCGTCTACAACTGCTGCAACAGCAAACATCTTATTGTGTTCAGGTCCTTCTTCACCGATGAATTCATACTCTATCTCTTTACCAAGCCCCTGAATAACTTCCTGTAATATAGTCTTGCTATCAAAAAAGAGTTTCTTATTATCAAGATCATTAAGAATGAACTTATTGACAAATTCTTTTGCATTAGCAAAACCACCATCAAGATAGATGGCTCCAATAACAGCTTCACAGGCATCAGACACAATAGAATCTCTTCCTCTGCCGCCAGTAAGTTCTTCCCCTTTTCCAAGCCTTATAAATGTATCAAGCTTTATAGCTCTGGCACATAAAGCAAGTGTAGGTTCACATACTATACTGGCACGAAGTTTTGTCATTTTACCTTCTGCCATTTCAGAATGATTCTTATATATATAATCACTGGATGAAAGTTCAAGCACAGCATCTCCTAAGAATTCCATTCTTTCATTATCGATACCAGCACCCTTTTTCTGCTCATTAGCATAAGAGCTATGAGTAAGTGCAACTTCAAGCAGGCTTATATCATTGAATTCGTAACCAATAGTCTGCATAAATGCAGACAAATCCTTATTATACATAATCAGCCTTTCTGTATTAAACATAACATGATGCATAAGCATATCTTGAAAACAAGAGCATAAGCAACAAATAATGCAGGCATATTTGTTGCTTATGCTCTCATTTAATAAATGCTACATGTATATTATTTAGTAGCGTTCTGTATCTGAACTACTGCATCATTAACAGTTACAATTGATTCAGCTGCATCATCAGGAATCTGGATATCGAATTCATCCTCAATTCCCATGATAATCTGAAATACATCTAATGAATCAGCACCAAGATCATCAACGAATGTTGTCTCAGGTGTAATCTTGTCTTTATCAATGTTAAGTACGTCAGCAATAATATTCTGTAATTTCTCGAATTCCATAATGTCTATCCTTTCCAAATTAATTATGCTGCTCAGGAATCTGACCGAGCGCCTCAATGATTTTATCATTTATATTCATTTTTGTAAATGTTACGCACTGAATTAATGAATTCTTAACCTCTTTTGCCTTAGCATTTCCATGAGTTTTAACAACAAGTCCGTTAAGTCCGATCAAAGGTGCTCCACCATGCTCAGAAGCATCCATTGACTTAAGCTGTGTCTTCAAAGATTTCTTAATAAGGAGTGCACCAATCTTTGTCTTTAATGAAGACATCATAACTCCTTTTATCTTGCCAAGTATCATCTTGGCTTCTCCTTCATACAGCTTCAAAATACAATTTCCTACAAATGCGTCGCATACAATAATATCTGCGTAGCTGTTAGGAATCTCTCTTGCTTCAATGCTTCCTATAAAATTGATGTTAGGACACTCTTTGAGCATAGGATATGTTTCTTTGACAAGAGCATTACCCTTTTCCTCTTCAAGACCAACGTTAACAATTGCAACTCTTGGATTCTTAACTCCAACAACATTTTTCATATATATTGAACCCATAACTGCCCACTGTACAAGCATTGTTGCTCTTGCATCTACGTTAGCACCACTATCAACAAGCAGTGAAACTCCATCTTTAGTAGGAATAAGAGCAGCCATTGGAGGTCTGTCAACTCCACGAAGTCTTCCAACAATAGTCTGTCCTCCAACAAGTATTGCTCCGGAACTTCCAGCAGATACAAATGCATCAGCCTCTTTATTCTTAACCATATACATAGCCTTGACAAGAGAAGATTCTTTCTTTCTTCTTATAGCCATAACAGGTGGTTCACCTGTTTCAATAACATCATTTGCATTAACAATTTCAATTCTGTCTTTATCGTAATTCTGTCCCTCAAGAGCAGCCTTAATTGCATCTTCTTTACCGACAAGATATACAAAGCAGTCTTTTTCTGCATTAACAGCCTCTACAGCTCCCTTAACAATCTCAGCTGGTGCGTTATCTCCACCCATTGCATCAAGCGCGATCTTAACCATAAATATCTAACTCCATTTCATCTAATTCATAAAAATACTATATAAAAATATACTACGAATATCAAATTAACGCAACATTAAGCTGCTTTAAATAAATTGTTGAGATACTCTGTAATCTGGACTCTCAAATCATCATAATCGTCGGGGTGCATCATGTAGCCATAAGCTACAATCGAATCCTTTTCATAGTAAACATCCAGATTAAACCACCATGCAGTATCGGATGTTATTTCATCATCAGTTTTATTGTATTCCTTATAATTCTCAATGCTGGTTTCATTAATAAGAAAATAAAAGAAAGCAGCAGCATTATCTGCAGAGATAGCTTTTGTTCCATTAACATGGGCATTCTGTCCGCTGACTGATAACTGCCAGTTTCCGGCCGCATCCTGCTTAAGATTATAGCTTAATGACATTACATTATCTGCATAATCAGTATATGCAAAACTAAGTCCTTTTCCATAATTATCATCAATCGGACTCTGCGTATCTTCCTGAGTGTCTGAATTATCAGATGTATTTCTGGTACCACATCCAGAAACTGGCACAATCAATATAAGTGCCAGAATTAATGTGACAATCCTAATTATTTTAGCCATTAATATACCTCAAACCTTCATAATCGAAAATAAGCTGCCCCATAAGGGACAGCCTATAATAATTCATTATTAATAATTAGTCAACAGAGATGATTTCTTTCTTGTTGTAAGAACCACAAGACTTGCATACTCTATGAGGCATCATTAAAGCGCCACACTTTGAACACTTTACAAGATTTGGAGCAGCCATCTTCCAGTTTGCTCTTCTCTTATCTCTTCTTGCCTTTGAAGATTTATTCTTTGGACAAATTGACATATGTTACACCTCCTTAAAATTCTTTAAAATATCTTTGAAAACAGACATTCTTGGATCCAGGGACTCTCGGTCACAGCCACACTCTGAGATATTCAGGTTGTGTCCGCATATAGAACATAGCCCCTTGCAATCAGGGGTACATAATGTCTTACCCGGCATGGATATCAGTATTTCGCCGAAAACTAATCTGTCCACGTCGAGTTCGTATCCACCAATATAGTCTTTTTCTTCCTTTGCTTCTTCACCGGCAGCATTGTCTGCGAAATCAACGATTTCATCAACACTGTACTCTACTTTCGTAGGAACAGACTCTAAACATCTGTCACATGGAATATCAAGAACAACAAAGCTCTCTGCTTTGATCTCAAGCTTGTTCTTACCAATTCTGGTAATGATTAATTCAAACTCTGGTTTCTCAAGTATATTATACCTTGCAATTCCAGTGTCAAAGCTCTCAGATTCAATTGAAACCTTTTCTATTCTTTCATCCTGTGAACCGGATAAAAGCTCTCTTAAATCAATTAGCATAATTGTCTCCAATTCATACTATTGTGCATAGGAAAAGCATGCGCTAATCCACACCTTGTCAATTATACGCATGCTCCCTGTCTTTGTCAACAATAAATTCATTTAAATTAAATATTTTTCATGAATATGTTAATTATTTTACTAATGCTAATGTTTCTCTTGCGATTGCAAGCTCTTCATTAGTAGGAATTACGCAAAGCTTAACCTTAGAATCTGGTGTAGAGATAATTCCTTCTACTCCACAAGCCTTTTCACTTGCAGCTTCATCAAGTTCAACACCAAGATATCCAAGATACTTAGCTACCATTGGACGAAGCCATGCAGCGTTCTCACCAACACCAGCTGTAAATGTAATGGCATCAACACCATTCATAGCTGCTGTGTAAGCACCGATATACTTAGCTACTCTGTAAGCATAAGCCTCAAGTGTAACCTTAGCAATCTCGTTGCCATCATTAGCTGCAGCATTAAGATCTCTGAAATCACTTGAGATTCCGCCAGACATACCAAGTACACCAGACTTCTTGTTAAGGATATTGAGCATCTCGCTTATTGTAAGGTTCTCATGATTGCATAAGAACTCTAAGATAGCTGGATCAAGATCACCAGAACGTGTTCCCATGATAAGACCTTCAAGAGGAGTAAGACCCATAGAAGTATCTACACACTTACCACCGATAGAAGCTGAGATTGAAGCACCATTGCCAAGGTGGCATACGATAACCTTAGCTGTCTTAGGATCAAGGTTAGCAAACTTGATTGTTTCCTTAGATACGAAGCTGTGGCTTGTTCCGTGGAATCCATATCTTCTTACACCATACTTCTCATAGTATTCACGAGGAATAGCATAAAGGTAAGCCTTTGGCTCCATTGTTCCACCAAAAGCTGTATCCCATACAGCTACATTTGGCTTGCCTGGCATAGCTGCCTCAACGGCTTCAATACCGATAAGGTTAGCTGGGTTATGTAAAGGTCCGAGGTCGAAGCATTCTCTTACAACCTTCTTAACATCCTCTGTTACAAGACAAGACTCGATATACTTCTCACCTGCATGAAGTACTCTGTGTCCTACTGCTGCAATCTCGTCTGTAGACTTGATTACACCATGCTCCGCATCCTGGAGAGCATCAAGAACAAGCTTAACTGCAATGTTGTGATCCTTCATAGGAGTCTCAACAACATATTTATCCTTTCCAGTTGGCTTATGTGTAAGAACTGAACCTTCAATACCGATTCTTTCAACAAGTCCCTTAGCGATTACGCTCTCATCATCCATATTAATAAGCTGATACTTAAGAGATGAGCTTCCACAGTTTAAAACTAAAATATTCATTATAAAAATTCTCCTTAAAATTATTATGTATAAACCTTGTTATAGATTATGCATTCTGAGCCTGTACAGCTGTCATAGCTACTACACCAACGATATCATCAGCGAAGCATCCTCTTGAAAGATCGTTTACTGGCATAGAAAGTCCCTGAAGAACAGGACCATAAGCTCCAGCCTTAGCAAGTCTCTGAACAAGCTTATAACCAATGTTACCAGCTTCAAGGTTAGGGAATACAAGTGTATTAGCCTTACCAGCTACTGGACTCTCAGGTGCCTTAAGTGCAGCAACTTCTGGAACTAAAGCAGCATCTAACTGAAGTTCGCCATCAACAGTGATATCTGGATATTTCTCTTTAGCAATCTTAACAGCATCAGCAACCATTGTTACTCTCTCATGCTTAGCGCTTCCGTATGAAGAGAAACTAAGCATAGCAACCTTAGCATCCTTTCCTACAAAGCTCTTGAATGAATCTGAAGAAAGCTTTGCAACCTCAGCAAGCTTCTCTGAATCATAATCTGGGCTTACAGCACAGTCAGCGAATACAAAAAGACCATTCTCACCGAATTCACAGTCTGGAACTTCCATAAGGAAGAAACCTGAAACAGAGCTGATACCTGGCTTAGTCTTTAATAACTGAAGAGCTGGACGGATTGTGTTACCTGTTGAGTGGCATGCGCCAGATACTGCTCCATCAGCATCTCCACACTTACACATAAGGCATGCATAGTACATGTAATCCTTCTCCATCTGTTCCTTAGCCATCTCAGGTGTAACACCCTTCTTGCTTCTTAATTCAACAAATTTATCAATATACTTCTGCTTATTAGGATCGTTAAATGGATCTACGATTGTGGCGCCAGAAATGTCATAGCCCTTACCATACTTCTCGATCTCTTCAGGAGTACCAATGATAACTAAATTAGCAATGCCTTCCTTTAAAATCTTCTCAGCAGCTTCATAAGTTCTCTTATCCATAGACTCCGGTAAAACGATAGTCTTCTTATCTGCCTTTGCTCTTTCCTTAATTGTGTCAATAAATGCCATGATTAATGACTCCTCCTTATAAAAAAGTAAATTTTCAGTAAACATACTGAACTCTTCCAAAAATTATATACCAATTTTTAGTTGAAAACAAGGTTGTCATGCATTTAAAAATGTTTTAAAAACGATACATTGACTAAAAAAGCCAATATTTTTGACATAAATACGTGATTTAAGTAAAATATAATAAAAACAAAAAGGAGACACAATATGAAAGCATGCGGAATAGTTGCAGAATATAATCCTTTGCACACAGGACATGTATATCAGATGAATAAAGCAAGACAGATTTCGCAGGCTGACTGCATAATTGTTGTCATGAGTGGTAATTTCGTGCAGCGCGGTGAACCGGCAGTAATTGATAAGTATGCAAGAACTAAAGCTGCATTAAAAGCTGGTGCGGATATTGTTGTTGAACTTCCTGTTTACTATGCATTATCAAGTGCAGAATTTTTTGCAAAGGGTGCTGTTCTTACACTGGATGCGATGAAGGCATCTTCGATATGTTTTGGTGCTGAAACTGATAATGCAGATTGTCTGGCAAAGATAAGCAGAGCTATAATATCAGAATATCCTGAATATAAAGCAGTTCTTAATAAAGCACTTGCAAGTGGATGTTCTTACCCTTCTGCAAGACAGACTGCGCTTTTGGAATATCTGCCAGAATGTAAGGACATAATTACAGGGTCTAATAACATTCTTGCAATTGAATATATAAAAGTTATTCTTTGCAACAAATTAAACATGACATATTATCCGGTACTTCGTGAAGGCGCAGGCTACAATGACGATACAGATAATGCTAAATATGCCAGTGCATTTGGCATAAGAAAAATGCTTATGTCAGATGAAGCAGAAAAATTAAAAACATACCTCACTCCGGATATGTTTGAAGAAATCAGCCATTCACAGAACTGTCCTGTATTCTTAGATGATTTCAGCTGCATATTTAATCATAAGATGCTTTTTATTAAGCAGCTCTGCAATATTAATAATACAGATTTTGCCGGAAAGCTTTCTGAGTATGAAGATATTAGTCCTGATCTTGCAAACCGCTTCGCCAGCACTTTTACAGGAAAAGATACGATAAGTGAATTCGCTATGAAGATTAAGACTAAGAATATAGTATATTCAAGAATATGCCGCTGTATTATGCACATTATTCTTGAGATAAAACATTCCATGTCCGAAAAATACAATGATATACCTTATATAAGGCTGCTGGGTTTTAATAAAACAGGCCAGCAGTATCTTGGAAGCATTAAGAAAAATCTTGATGTGCCATTCATCACTAAAACTGCTGATTATAAGAATGAACTTTCATTTGACCTGACATGTTCTGATATATATTCGCAGGCAGTTTATGAAAAGTACAGATATGCAATGAAGAATGAATTACAACAGAATATTATCCGTATATAAAAATGCACTGGCTGAACCACTAATCAGATTCAGCCGGTGTATTTTTATCTTAATTCTTAATTAGTTCTTAAAGCTGTGGATAGGTGCAGGGATTCTTCCCACTCTGTTCACGAATGCAGAGCAGTCAAATTTATTAACAGGCATAATAGGTGCATAACCTAAAAGTCCGCCAAATTCTACTGTTTCGCCAACGCCCTTTCCTATAACAGGAATAACTCTTACTGCTGTTGTTTTCTGGTTTACCATACCGATTGCTGATTCATCAGCGATAATTCCTGAAATTGTTGTTGCAGGTGTATCTCCTGGAATAGCTATCATATCAAGACCAACTGAGCATACACATGTCATAGCTTCAAGTTTTTCAATTGTAAGAGAACCTTCATTAACAGCATCTATCATTCCCTGATCCTCAGATACAGGAATAAATGCTCCGCTAAGTCCGCCTACATAAGAAGATGCCATAACACCGCCCTTTTTAACCTGATCATTAAGCAATGCAAGTGCTGCTGTAGTACCAGGTGCTCCAGCTCTTTCAAGTCCGATTTCTTCAAGAATCTCAGCTACAGAGTCACCAACTGCAGGTGTTGGTGCAAGTGAAAGATCAATAATACCAAAAGGAACACCAAGCCTTTTTGAAGCTTCCTGTGCAACAAGCTGTCCAACTCTTGTAATCTTAAATGCTGTTTTCTTGATAGTTTCACAGAGAACTTCAAAGCTCTTTCCTCTTACACTTTCAAGTGCATACTTAACAACACCTGGACCACTGACACCAACATTTATAATAGCGTCATCTTCTGTTACGCCATGGAATGCACCAGCCATGAATGGATTGTCATCAGGGGCATTACATAATACAACAAGCTTTGCGCAACCTAAAGAATCCTTGTCCTTAGTAAGCTCTGCTGTCTCTTTAACTATCTCACCCATAAGTCTTACTGCATCCATGTTGATACCAGTCTTTGTTGAGCCAACATTTACAGAGCTACATATAAGCTCTGTCTGCGCAAGTGCCTGTGGAATTGATCTTATCAAAAGTTCATCACTCTTAGTCATGCCCTTAGATACAACAGCTGAATAACCACCGATGAAATTAACACCAACAGTATGTGCAGCTTTATCAAGAGTCTTTGCGATAGTAACATAATCTTCTGGTGTTTTGCATGCAGAAGCACCAACAAGCGAAATAGGTGTAATTGATATTCTCTTATTAACAATAGGAACACCGAATTCTTTGGCAATCTCTTCACCTGTTGAAACCAAATCCTTGGCAAGAGTTGTGATTTTATTATATATTTTCTCGTTAACCTCTGCTAAATCAGGACCAGCACAGTCAAGAAGGTTAATACCCATTGTAATTGTTCTTACATCAAGATTTTCCTGCTCGACCATCTTATTGGTCTCTGTAACTTCCATAATATTAATCATAGTACTTATGTCTCCTCACTTTCTTAGATACGGTGCATCATGTCAAATATTTCTTCACGCTGGCATTTAATTACAACACCAATATCTTCGCCAAGTTTATTAAGCTCTTCATTAACATTATCAAAATTCTTTGTAGAACCTGACATATCAACTATCATCATCATATTGAAATAGCCAGAAACAATAGTCTGCGAGATATCAAGGATATTAACCTTGGTATCAGCAAGATAAGTACATACTCTGGCAATAATACCAACAGTATCTTTTCCTACAACAGTAATTACACATTTTTTCATATCTTTCCTCTTTCTGCACTCCCTAAGCGCTGTTATATTTCGCAAATACCTGATAAAACATCACGCTTTGCAACCTCTATATCAAAATCCGAAGATTTGAATGAGTTATCTGACATATCAATTTCCAACTTAACTGTTTCATAAGCCAGTTTGTCATAGTTATTCTCTTTACTTAAATGCCCAAGATATATTTTTTTAAGCTTATCATGAAGAAGTGAATTAACAAGCTGCCCGGAGGTTTCGTTGGACAAATGTCCCTTATTACCTAATATTCTTTTCTTAAGATAAAAGGGATAAGGACCCACCTGTAACATATTGATGTCATGATTAGCCTCAACAAGCATAATATCAGATTCTGTCAGATTATCAACCACATAATCATCAAAATACCCTAAATCCGTTACAACTGAGGCTTTCTTTCTGCCTCCGGCATATTCCTGCGTAAATGTATATGCAACCGGTTCGTTGGCATCATGTGATATACGGAACGGATGGACTGTTACATCACCGATTGAAATATCTTCATCAGAATGTATTTCATTAAATATACCATCCGGAATATTTCCAAGAGATGTAGTCTGTTCTATCCCACTTATTGTTCCAGGAGTTGAATATACCGGAATGCCATCTTTTCTTGATATAACACCCAGTCCTTTTATATGGTCAATATGTTCATGAGTTACAAATATTGCATCAATATCTTTAAGGCTTACCCCCGCTGTATTAAGTCCTTCCTCTATTCTTTTCCTGCTGACACCTGCATCAAAAAGAACATGTGTATTTTCAGTGCCTAGATATATGCAGTTGCCACTGCTTCCACTGGCGATAGGCATCATTCTCATAATTATTTATCCTCCCAGCGAAGCTCAATAACATCACCATTATTAAGCGGTGATGAATAATCTGCATCATTTCCGTTATGTAAGAAAACAAGATTACCTCTGACCATGGTAAGATCAAATGAATAAAACTGGAAAAGATCAACAACGATATAATCTGGTTTTCCTGATAACACAACAGGATGTCCATTAACAGTAATTGTTATATTAACAGGCTGTTTTACTGGTTCCTGTGTTTCTTTATCATCAGTCTGCGCTGTTTTTTCCTCCGAAATAACATCAGATGTATTATCGGAATCTACAGCTTCACCAGTATTATCTGATTCATTATCTGCTTCTGTTTCCTGCTGCTTTTCAGCTGCCATGATATTCTCATTATATTCCTCTAATGATGAAGTTCTGACAGTGAAATTCTCATATACTCTTGTATTCTTATCTGCAGGTTCATTATTAACAGTGACATTAAGTGTCTTATAATCAAGGTCAAGGAATTCAAAAAGCTGGGCCACAGTATAGAAATTTTCCATGCGTATATTGTCGCCATCATTAATATCATAGAATTCTGATTTTAATTCTCCGTTGACATACGCAAATCTAGGGCAGACTATTGCTTTATCATTCAAAATAAATGTTATCTGTGAATTAAATTCTTCCAGCTGTCCAATTGTTATACTGGCAGCCTCTCCTATTGTAGATTCTGTCACTTCGATTATATCATTCTGTTCAATCGGAGTATGAAGATTAGCTGATCTACCATTAAGAGTAACAACCGCACCTTCGCCCGCACTTCCCCTTACAAGACGTGCTTTACCATTAACTGTAAAGTTGATTTCTGCACCTCTTCTTGGGAAAAGCTTTTCATTTGGAAATCCTATCTGCATTACTGCATCCACAACTGTAAGATTACTTGTATCGTATAGTTTAATTCTTTCCTTATTAACTGTCACAAATACAAAGTTATTCTTCTGAGTATAATAATTAGTACATATTCCCACTGGTGTTACATATAATGAATCTTTTTTGAAATTATCCACTTCAAAATCAACAGATGTAAGGACTTCTTCGCCTCTTACAGCAACTCTCTGATGAGGTATACCAAGGAAATCAGCAACTTTCTCTGTATATCCAGGTATCTTACCGCCGCCTCCGACGACAAAGACAGCATTAACCGGTTTGCCACCATTGAGCTCTATAATCTTATCTGCAACATCCTTTGCCATGACATTTACAACTTCAGATGCTGCATTTCTTATTTCAAGTGCATCAACCTTCTGCGTGATTCCCATTATATCTTTAAAAGACACAAGTCCTTTTTTCTTGGAACTTGCAGACATTTTAATCTTCTCTGCAGTATTAAAATCAACAAGGTAAGTTTTGGCAATACATTCAGTAATCTCATCTCCTGCGCAAGGTATCATTCCATATGCAATAATACATCCATCTTTTGTAAGACATATATCAGAAGTACCGGCACCGACATCAACAAGTCCTATATTAAGAAGGCGGTACTGTTCCGGAATGGCAATATTCATTGCAGCAATAGGCTCTAATGTAAGGCTTGCTACATGAAGTCCTGCATATTCAACAGCTTCATAGAGTCCGTCAACAACTTCTTCAGGTAAAAATGTAGCAATAAGCTCAACAGCAATCTTAGAAGCTTTATGTCCCTCAAGATTATTAATATCATATCCATTAAGCTGATATCTTATAGGAGTATTTCCTACACAATAAAATCTTGTCTTATCTTCTTTTTCATTAATCTTATTATGTGCATTCTCAACTGCAAGAAGATTAAGAGAATAAATATGTTCCTGTGTAACTCGTGTCTCTTCTTCAAAATCATATTCTGCAGATGAGTTAATAGTCTTTAAAACTCTTCCGGCAGCAGCTATACATACATCTGAGAGTTCATGACCAAGCTGGCTTTCAAGAGAATTCTTAACTTTTCTTATTGTATCTCCCACTTTGTAGATATCATGTATCTGACCATCAAGCATAGCTCTTGTTTCATGTTTTTGTTCAGCCATTGCAACAACTTTAAAACGGCTTCTATCCATGTATCCGACAACGCCTACTATACTTCTTGTTCCTATATCAAGACCAAACACCAGGGTCTCTTTCTTTGTCTGTGTATTATCCATATCCTACCTCTAGAATAAACAAATTATGTATAAATGTATCATATTCCAAGCATAATCTCAAGCTGGGCACGTGTTTTTTCTATATCTGCGCCATTATCTATCACCTTATCAGCATGTTTTCTGAACTCTTCCTCAGACAACTGGCTCTTAAACATATCTGATATCTTCTCATCAGAATATCCTCTTGAAGCAGCCAGTCTTTTTCTTCTCTCGTCTTCTGAAACATATATATACCATATTTCGTCCATAAATATATCATAATGGTCTTCGATAAGAAGTGCTGCCTCAACAAAACAGTAATCAACATCACCTGCTATTTTATGATTATTAATCTGGTTGATAATCTCCTGCTTTACAAGCGGATGTATTATGCTGTTAAGGACAATTCTCTTATTAGGATTCTTGAATATAATATCTGCAAGAAGAGGTCTGTTTATCTCTCCATCTTCTCCTACAATCTGTTCCCCGAATATATCAACAACCTTTTCAAATCCAATGTTACCAGAATGGTATATATTTCTCGCAACAAGGTCTGCCTGTATAATATCACAGGAACACATATCTTTAAGAAGTGCAAGAACAGAAGATTTCCCTGCTCCTACACCACCTGTAATTCCAATAACTTTCATTAGTGTGCCTCCAGCCAGTCTTTTCCTTCCTTTAAATCCACCTCAAGAGGTACCTTAAGGCTTACTGCATTCTTCATTCCATCAAGCATGATCTGTTTTACAGTTTCAATCTCATCTTCTGCTGTCTCAACAAGAAGCTCATCATGAACCTGTAATATAAGCCTTGACTTAAGATTATTCTCCTTAAGCGCATTATATACATTAATCATTGCAAGCTTTATAATATCAGCCGCAGTTCCCTGAATAGGTGCATTCATGGCAACTCTCTCTCCAAAAGAACGCTGCATGAAATTAGAAGATTTAATCTCAGGGATTTCTCTTCTCCTGTTATACATTGTAAGCGAATAACCTTTTTCTTTGGCATCACTTACAAGTCCATCTATAAATGTCTTAATTGTCGGATAGCTTGCAAAATATCTTTCGATATATTCCTTAGCTTCTTTTCTTGAAATACTGAGATCCTGACTTAATCCAAACGAACTCATTCCATAGATAATACCAAAATTAACCGCCTTGGCATTTCTTCTCTGCTCATCAGTAACCTCATCAAGCGTAACTCCAAATACCTGTGCTGCCGTTGCTCTGTGAATATCTGCTGAAGAATTATACGCTTCAATCAGCTTCTCATCACCTGACATATGTGCAAGTATCCTTAACTCTATCTGCGAATAATCGGCATCTAAGAATACGAATCCAGCCTTTGGAACGAATACCTTTCTTATAGCCTTGCCCATCTCCATTCTTATAGGAATATTCTGAAGATTAGGTTCTGTGCTGCTAATTCTTCCTGTAGCAGTTATTGTCTGGTTAAATGTTCCATGAATTCTTCCATCTTCAGCTATATACTGTGTAAGTCCGTCAGCATATGTTGACTTAAGCTTTGCCAGCTGTCTGTATTCAAGAATCTTACTTACTACCGGATAATCTGGCGCAAGCTTTTCAAGTATATCCGCTGCTGTTGAATAACCGTTCTTTGTTTTCTTTCCATTAGGCATTCCAAGCTTTTCAAATAGAATTACGCCAAGCTGTTTTGGTGAATTAATATTAAATTCTTCTCCTGCCTCTTCATATATCTCTTTCTCAAGAACTGAAATCTTAGTACCAAGTACCTTTGAATAATCAACAAGTGCCTGTTTATCAACACTTATACCCTGCTGTTGCATCTCAAAAAGGACAAATATAAGAGGCATCTCTATGGTTTCAAAGAGCTCATACATATTCTCACTCTTAAGCTGTTCTGTTATTTTATCAGCACATTTGTAATAAGCATAAGATGAAAGGCAGGCATACTTAATCAGATTGTCTTCTGCCTCATTTGCTGCTTTCTCTGCTGACAATTTACCAAGAAGTTCTGCTTTTGACGGGAATGTTAATGATAAGAATTCTCTCCCAAGAGTCTCATAATCATAGCTTTCATTGCTTGGATGAAGCAGATATGCTGCAATTGCTGTATCAATAAATGCTTTTTCTGATACAAGTGGATAACCACTTATCTTATCTTTTTCAAATATATCAAGATAATCTTTAATATTGGCAGACGCTATGTTTCTGTGAGAAGCTTTGCTTACAACATCCAGCAGGCGTTCTGTAAGATAGCTTTCTGTCACAAAGCCTGATACAGGAATATAGTAAATTTCTGTATCAGAAAGTGTTATTCCAACTGCAATTAATTCATTGTCTCTAATAATTGAAAGTCCGATTTTTTCAATTCCAGAAACTGCATCTGCTGCTTTACTAAATACATTTTCAACTTCTGAAAAATCAGATATCTTCTTAAAATATTCATAACAGTCAGGGTCTCTGGCTATAATATCTGTGCTTTCAAATTTCTTTAACATATTCTTGAAATTATATTTCTTAAAAAGTTCATATGAATTCTCGTTAAAGAAATCCCCTGTCTTAGCATCATCTATATTATAATCAATTGGAACATCTATTTTAATCTCTGATAAGAACCTGCTCATCTTAATCTGTTCAATATTCTCAGTTATTGATGCTTTTGCCTTTGGAGGTTTTAATTCATCAAGGTGTTGAAATACATTATCAAGATTATGATACTTCTGGATAATAGCTGACGCCGTCTTAGGACCTACTCCGGGTGCACCCGGTATGTTATCAGATGTATCACCCATAAGCGCCTTAACATCTATGAATTCAAGAGGTGTAACGCCATACAGTTTAAATACATCTTCAGGATAATAATCTTCAACCTCTGTCACACCTTTTTTAGTCTTAGGTATTCGTATCTTGATATGTTCATCAGCTAACTGTAGTAAATCCCTGTCTCCCGAGATAATAGATACATCTATGCCCTTCGCCGCACTTTCCTTTGCAATTGTTCCAAGAATATCATCAGCCTCGAAGCCTTCCTGTTCAACAACTGTGATATTCATAGCTTTAAGAAGTTCTTTCATAAGAGGAACCTGCTGCTTTAACTCCGGCTGCATAGGTTTTCTTATACCTTTGTAACCATCAAATGCTTTATGTCTGAATGTAGGCGCTGATAAGTCAAATGCAACAGTTATATAATCTGGCTTTTCTTCGTCAAGGAACTTAAAGAGAATATTAAGAAATCCATAAAGCGCATTGGTATGAATTCCCTCAGCATTAGTAAGGTCCGGCACGCCATAAAATGCCCTGTTTAATATACTGTGTCCATCTATTAATATTAACTTTTCACTCATTGTTATCTCCAATCTGTTATTATAATACACCGGTTTTATTTAAAAGAAACGTATAACCACCAGCAGGAATGTTGTAAGAAGCATAACTCCTGTAACAAACATATATCTTAATCTGTTAAAGTAGCTCCATTCTCTTATAAACTGGCATTTGATCCCACTATCCTCCAGCTTCTGATCCACAAGTCCTGTAAAGTCAAATGAATCTATATAAGATGCATATCTTGAATCGGACATATTCTTCTCCATATCATCAAGACCATATGAAATTATATAGTATATTTCCATCTCTTCTCGGCAATCCGCACAATTCAGGATATGACCAGTGAATTTTTCTTCATTCTTTAATGAAAGTCTGTTATATTCAAAGTCCTCTATCATACCTTGAATCTCTTTACAGTTATTCATAAATGCCTCCATAAAGGATTATTATTCAATATAAAAATAATATTCTAAATTAAATGCATGTGCAAGTATTCTTCACTTGATTTTTGTTTATTCTTATGATAATATTATTTAGTCGCGCAGGTGTGGCGGAATGGCAGACGCAGCAGACTCAAAATCTGCCGGTGGCAACATCGTGC
>CAMDYG010000018.1 GCA_945910225.1 uncultured Eubacterium sp.
TTTCTTTAAGAAGCTCCATTATCTGTATACTTGTTTCTGTATCAAGTGCTCCTGTAGGCTCATCAGCAAGAAGTATATCAGGATCGTTTACAAGTGCTCTTGCAATTGCAACTCTCTGCATCTGTCCTCCTGACATCTGATTAGGTTTCTTATGGATCTGCTCTCCAAGTCCTACTTTTTCCAATGCTTCTATTGCTCTTTTCTTTCTCTCTGACTTAGACACTCCTGAAAGTGTAAGTGCAAGCTCTACATTAGATAAAACAGTCTGGTGAGGAATCAGATTGTAACTCTGAAATACAAAACCAATAGAGTTATTTCTGTAAAAATCCCAGTCTCTGTCCTTATAATTCTTAGTTGACACGCCATTAATCTTAAGGTCACCGCTAGTATACTTATCAAGTCCGCCTATAATGTTAAGCATGGTAGTCTTACCACAGCCAGACTGTCCAAGAATAGATACGAACTCGCAGTCCCTGAACCTGAGATTAATGCCCTTCAATGCGCTCACAGTAGTCGAGCCAGACACATAATCCTTTTTTATATCATTTAATTCAAGCATTGGATACTCCTTTTATTTTATTAGGATTTTGGATTGGAACCTATCAGCGTCTTTTAATACTGTGGTATCCCCTCAACAGTGTCTGACTATAGCATATGCTCGAATAATCCGAACTGTGTGGCATTTAGTTCCACTAAGCGCAGGATTCCTGAGAGCATATGCTATAGTCAGATACCGCTGTGGCGGCATTTCCATAATAATGGACGCCTGCAAAATCCAAAACCTGCAATTTAATATACACCATGAAAACCACAACTTGCAATTTATTCACGCACATTTTATACTAATATTGTTTTTTGTTTATAAAAATATAATTATTGACAGGAGTCACATGTGACAATATGAAATTACGAACACGCAATTTTACAGCTATTATGCTTATTCTATGCATGACAGTCTTTTTCTGTCTTCCAGCATATATTTATCCTTACAGGCTGATGGCTGATACACAGGATGACCTTGATGCGGTAAATAAAGAATTAGAAGAACTAAAGAACAAGCAGAGCGAATTAGATTCCCAGTTCAGTGACCTCAATAATAAAGTCACTTCATCTGGTGAGAAAATAGCATCTCTGGAAGAACAGATTAATTCCAAACAGTCAGATATTGATTCTGTAAACGCTGACATCTCTGATATGGAGATTGAGATCAGCCACCAGTATGACACAATGAAGCTGCGCATACGTTATATGTACGAGAATGATAGTAATACCATTCTTGCAACTCTTCTCTCTGCACAGAGCCTGTCTGATCTTCTTACAAAGACAGAATATGTCCGGCAGATATCTGATTACGACCATAAGAAAATGCAGGAACTTAATGATCTCATCGTTACTCTTCGTGACACTAAAGAACAGCTTCAATCAGAACTCGATGAACTTGTTGCCCTCAAAGATGATGCAGCAAAGGAAGCTGCCACTCTTTCTTCTCTGCTTGAACAATGCCAGACACAGATAGACACCAACAGTCAGAGTATATCTGATGCAGAGGCACTTGCACTTGAATATGAGCAGAAGATACAACAGGAAATGTTAGAAAGACAGCGCCGCGAAATGGAAGCTCTTAATTCACAGAATTCATCAGACAATGCTTCCCACATAGACCAGAATGTACTCGATGAGGTATTGAAGAACCACTCTGAGCAGGACGTTGCCATGCTTGCTGCAATAATAGAATGTGAAGCCGGCAATCAGTCATACGAGGGCAAATGTGCTGTTGGCAGCGTAGTTGTTAACCGGGTTGCCGATCCACGTTTTGCCAATAGCATAAGCGGTGTTATATATGCACCTTACCAGTTTTCTCCTGTTGCAAGCGGACGTTTTGCAATTGTGCTCGCAAGAGGCGCTAATGCAGAATGTACCAAAGCAGCCGTTGACGTTCTTAATGGTTATATTAATATTAACGCATTGTATTTTCATGTATATAACAGCGCTGTTGATAAAGGTGGCACCATCATTGGCGACCATGTATTTTACTAATTATAAAACGAGGTGTAAACTTATGAAAAAAGCGACAAAAGCGTCAGAAAACAAGTATTATCAAGCAAGATTTAATGCTGCCCAGGATAATTCAGATTTTGAAAGCCGTGAAGCAGCTTCAGATGTAATTGGAATAGACAGGACAAGACTTGCCAGAATTGAACTTGGAAATGTAACTCCTTATGCTGATGAGGTTGTTTCTATGGCTAAGTGTTATAACGCTCCGGAACTTTGCTATAACTACTGTTCAAGCGAATGTCCAATCGGACGCATTACAATGAAGGAAGTTGAAATCAATTCATTTGACAGACTATCATTAAAAATGCTTGGCTCTCTCAATGACATAGAAAGTCTTAGGGCATCCATAATCAATATATCTGCTGATGGACAGGTTGATATTGGTGAGCAGGAGGAATTCAAGAAAATCCTCGAATCCCTCGACTGTATCTCCAACAATGCCAAAGCCCTTGAATTATGGGCTCAGAAGAATATTAAAGAAGATTAATCCGTATATCTTACATAGTCAGCTGTAATGTAACCTGATTCGTTTTTCAGAATACCATTATCATGCGAAGCATATAATCCACTTTTTACGCCAACCCATCTGCCGGCTTCAGCCTTGACAGACACAGGGTTGGTGTATTGTTTTCCATCAGTACTTACCTCTATTGTTATAAGTTCTTCTGGAGCGTTCTTTACCTGAAGTCCAGCTTCAACATGATCCTTAGTTCCTATACGTTTAACAGTATATCTGAAATATACATCTTCAATATCAGTATATTCCCCAATATGCTGTCTGTCTTCTGATGTATATGCCTGATCACAGTCAAACTGCTGTATACCTGTAACTGCATACATATTAATCTTTCCATTTTCAGACTTAGATATATCTAATGCTATATATTTCCTTCCAAGTGACACATACCCTGCATTATCCCCTGGCTTCATACCAGAAATATTGATTCTGGCCTCACATGTGAATTCAGGTGCCGGCCATTTCTGAAGAAGAAGATTCCTATAATCCCCTATTGGTCTGTTTGAAACTCTTGGCACAGCATTAAGCCTTATGTACGAACCTCCCTGTACTTTTCTTCCATCTTTATCTGTTCCATATTCAGCCCAGTCATTATCAGGATTAGCATTCCACTGCCATTGCAGTCCCAGTGACTCTCCTGTGAATTCATCTGTTGTATCTGGTTCACATATGTCATATTCTGCACCTACATCCGGCTTTTCATACTCCATCACAGGCTCTCCATAATCCTCATCACCTTTTCTCACACCAATTACAGGCCAGTCATTATCCCATGACATTGGCTGCAAATGTGTTATTCTCCCTGCTGCGTATACATCCTGAAAATGTATAAACCAGTCCTGTCCTGTAACTGTATCGACCCATGCTCCCTGGTGAGGTCCGTTAACAGGCGAATCCCCCTGTCTCATAACAACTTTATACTCATATGGTCCAAATACATTCTTTGACCTTAACACTGTCTGCCATCCTGTTTTTACACCTCCGGCAGGTGCAAAAATATAATACCAGCCATTTCTTTTGTACATCTTAGGTCCTTCTATTGTTATCTGGTCATTAAGATTTCCATCAAATATAACCTTTTCCTCTCCTGTTAACCCTGAACCATCCGGCTTCATCTCAACCATGTGAAGCACACTCTTATAACCTATCCTGCTCTTGGCTACTCCGGCAACAAGATATGCCTTTCCATCATCATCCCAGAACGGGCATGGATCAATCCAGCCAGCCCCTGGTCTTATGTTTACCGGTCTGCTCCACTTCCCATATGGATCTGTTGCCGTAGTCATATATATTCCCTCATCCGGCATTGGAAAGCACACATAATATATTCCCTCATGATATCTTATTGCAGGCGCCCATACTCCGCATCCATGAATTGGATTTCTATATCTGAATTCTGGTACTTCCGGTAAAATATAATTAACAACCTTCCAGTTAACCAGATCCTTAGAATGTAACAATGGCATCGCTGGCGCATTTGAAAAGCTGGATGATATCATGAAATAATCATCCCCCACCCTTATTGCATCCGGGTCTGAATAATCAGCATAAAGTATTGGATTTCTGAAACGACCATTTCCTAAATCGGCTGTCCACATATATGACCTCTTTCTGCCTGTTCGGCTTAACAATATATTTCTGCCTGTGCAGATATCTTTCTATTCATATATTACATCACTCATATAATAATTTCCAGTACTTTTATAAAGATATTTTATAAAAGTACATATATTTCATGCATTATGTTAATTAAAAATTTTTTATGTCGATATTATATATAACCGTGTTCATTGCTGACGATGAAAGGCGGTATACTTATGATAATTGCAAACAGCAACGTGAATATGTCATCAAGAAGACATTTTTCACAAAATGTAACATCAAGCCAGACTTCAATTAACAAGTCTGCAAGATCATTCCAACTTGGAATGACAAGCATCAGGGCTTCATACAGCCAGAATGAATTTTATTACAGTAACAACAGCCACAGATCTGATGACGATTCATTCGGAATACCTGTGTATAATCGTTTTGGTCTTTTAGATGACGAAAATGATTCTCTAAAAACAGGAACAGATACTACAGCTAACAGTTTACCTGACAGGATAAACTTCAGTTACAAAGAAATTACCCGAAAGCTATATCTGTCTTTATTAGATTTCATCCAGTCGCTGTCTCTGCGTGACATGTTTTATGATTACAATAATAATACCATGTCAGGCACACAAACTTCTTCTAATTCTTCCAATAAAGACAATAGTCTTATTATGACAAACCAGCAGTCACCTTCTGTCTGGTCTGTGTCAACAAGGTATTCATCTACTTATGAAGAATCTGAGAGTACTTCATTCTCTACAACAGGAACAGTCAGAACTGCCGATGGAAGGGAACTTGATTTTAATCTGGATATGACTATGTCCCGTAAATATATGGAAGAACATAGTCTTGAATTTGCAGCAAGTTACGATTCTGTACTTACAGATCCTCTTGTTATCAACCTTTCCAGCAACCCTGTTTCTGTTTCTGATAAGTCTTTCAGCTTTGATATAGACGCTGATGGTAATGATGAGGTAATTGCACAGATGAATCCTGAAAGCGGATTCCTTGCTCTCGATAAAAACGGAGATGGAATTATTAACGATGGCAGTGAATTATTTGGTGCTAAAACTGGCAATGGTTTTTCAGAGCTTGCAGAATATGATTCAGATGGCAATGGATGGATTGATGAAAATGATGAAATCTATAATCAGTTAAAAGTCTGGGTTAAAGATGAAAATGGCAATGATAAACTGTTATCTCTCAAGGAAGCTGATGTTGGAGCTATATATCTTGATAAAGCCAATACTACATTTCATGTAACTGACGACAACAACAGGCTGAATGCAAAAGTTGAAAGCAGCGGAGTATATCTTCACGAAGACGGCAGCGCAGGATTAGTACAGCAGGTGGATTTCTAATCGCTTGCAAAAAGGGGGCAGGTGTTATCCACCTGCCCCTCTTTTATGTCAGAAGTTTAAATCAATGTCTATTCCTTTAATATCATCATTAAGCAGTTTATTTTCCTGCATAATCTTAACAATCTGTTTCTGCGCTTCAGTCACATGATCAACATCATTTCCTTTGACACTATTATTCATATCAACCTTGTCTGCCTCAGCTTCTCCTTCTATTATCTTACGCTGTTCCTCTCTGTCCTTTCTGGTCTGATCTATTTTTTCCTGCAATTCTTCCTGTTTCTTCTCTGCCTCATCGGCTTTTTCTTTGTTTTCCTCAACCTGATTGTCTATGTTGTCTTTTCCCTCTGATACAAGCAAGTTAGTGATCTCACCCTCAACAGCTGCTACAATCTGATCTGCAGAATCCTTAGCCTTAAGCATTTCCTGGGACTTATCCCTGTCAATCTCTGCAAGTGCAATAGATGCCGTATCGCAGGCTATTTTAAGCTGTTTCTGTTCAATTTCGCTATTATAATGTATCTGTGATGCATTTAATCTTAATGCTTTCTCCTGATATTCGGTAAGCGGCGTATTCTGAAGTTCTTTCAGCCGTTTCTGTTCTTCTTCTGAAAATGAATCATACGCAGAACCATATTTGTTATTCTGGTACTTTTCAAGCAATTCAAGATCCTTTTGTTCCTGTGAATCTTTATCCACTCCATATTGTACCCTGTATGCCTCTTTTTCTTTCTCAAGGTCACTTATCTTATTCTTATAATCTGTAATCTCTTCCAGCTTATTGAGCTTATCGTTCTTAATATCCTCTATGCCCTTATCTGTTTTATCCGCAGATTTCCATGCATCTGATATTAATTTCATCGCCTGTTTTCTTGCGCGCAGCCTTTTAGAATCTATCTGATTATCTTTATATAGTTTCAGATTAAGATCAGACGCATTTATTGCCTTTCTTGCCACATTATGTTTTCTATTATCTGCTCTACTTTCTTTGTTTTGAGTATTCTGTATATTGTTTCCAGCATTAATTCCAGTTTTTATCGTAAGTGACATATGCCCTCCTTGTTATGGCTTCATCCCTGGACTCCTTTCCGGGATTCATTAATAGTTATATATTATTTATCGGCTTATGGCTCTTATATTATTACATTGTATATAATGAATTAATGTGCTATATTCTTAATATCAGTGTTATTGGGGGGGAGGAATTGATTATGAATTTTGCTAAAAAAGCTGATATGGTAATGACTATAATATATACCATTATATGTGTACTGCTGACATTACTGTTTGTATTATCTGTTATAAGTGCTAATAACGTTATTGACAACAGTGCCATCGATCCATCTAATTATTCTGCTGATGACATAACTGCCGGATACCGGCTTATCGGTCATATATTTACAAGCGGACTTACTTTTACAGCCGGAATCTTTTTATTTTTCGTTGCGATTGTAATTGGAATTATTGATTTTCCACTCATAATCATAACTATATTTGCTCATATAGGAAGTGCTCTTTATAAGAAGAGTAATGATCCAAAACATATTAAGAGAAATTTAATTGTTAAAATAGTCTATACAATAATCTGGACTGTTTTTTCTCTTGTGCTGACAATTAATAATATCTTTTGCGTAGTTTTCTTCATTGCATCTGCTTTAATTCTGGCTCTCCTTTTTTCTGCACTTTATAATATGCGTGAGCATGAATATTTCCCTGATTACTAATAGTCAATAAGACTGCCACACCAATTGGTGCGACAGTCTTATTATTTATCCCATCTTTCTTTTCTCCCTCTGCACATCCCAACTAGAATCCATTAGCATGACCCTTAGCTGCTGTATATACATCCCTCTTATCATTATAAGACATTATGTTAACACGTCTTAACGAACAGTTTGGCATATGCTCCTGAAACATTCTGTTATTTCTTATCTTATCCTGAAATTTATCGACCTGACCGGGTATCGTATTATTTATAATACCATTCACGACATTGACAGACAACTGCTTGCATTTTTTCCTCCCTTGGTATGTTTTTCTCCTGGTTCAAAACCATGTTTATAATAACATTCATATACTTAATATTAAACAGTAATATCTGCACACTAAACCCTGCAATAATGCATATTCTGAACTTTACATGCATAAAAATACCGGCAACTCCATATCAATGGAATTACCGGTAGATTATTCATATAATTACAAATGAAGTACTCTTTCTTTGATTTCCTGAGTTCTTCCCTGATTCCAGAACTGTGTTCCAATGTATCCACATGTACGTCTTGCAACATTCATTTTATCCTGATTACGATTGCCACAGTTAGGGCACTCCCATATCAGCTTTCCATCTTCATCAGTTATAATCTGAATCTGTCCTGTATATCCACATTCCTGGCAATAATCACTCTTAGTATTAAGCTCTGCATACATAATATTCTCATAAATGTACTGCATAACTTTAAGTACTGCTGGAATATTATTCTGCATATCAGGAACTTCTACATAACTTATAGCTCCTCCAGGAGATAACTTCTGGAACTGTGACTCAAACTTAAGCTTATCAAATGCATTTATCTGTTCTGTTACATGAACATGATAGCTGTTAGTAATATAATTCTTATCTGTTACACCAGCAATCTTACCGAATCTCTTCTGTAAACATTTGGCAAACTTATAAGTTGTTGACTCGAGTGGTGTTCCATAAAGTGAGAAATCAATATTAGTCTCTTCTGCCCATCTCTTACATGTATCATTCAGATACTGCATTACCTTAAGTGCAAATTCTGTTCCTTCCGGATTAGTATGTGTTACACCCTTCATGTAATATGTACATTCACAAAGTCCTGCATATCCAAGTGAAATTGTTGAATAGCCGCCATAAAGAAGCTTATCAATTGTCTCACCCTTCTTAAGTCTTGCAAGTGCACCATTCTGCCATAAAATAGGAGCAACATCCGAAGGAGTTCCCTTAAGTCTGTAATGTCTGCACATAAGTGCTCTCTTACACAGATCAAGCCTCTCATCAAGAATACTCCAGAACTTATCCATATCCTTCCCTGATGAGCATGCAACGTCAACTAAATTAAGAGTTACTACACCTTGGTTAAATCTTCCATAATACTTAGGCTTATTATTCTCATCAAGATATGTTGTAAGGAATGAACGGCATCCCATACATGGATAACAATGTCCATCTCCATTAGCATCTACCTTAAGTTCTTTCATGATCTTTTCTGATATATAATCTGGAACCATTCTCTTGGCTGTACACTGTGCAGCTATCTCTGTAAGATACCAGTACTTAGAATCCTCATGGATATTATCTTCTTCAAGAACATATATAAGCTTAGGAAATGCTGGTGTTATATATACACCCTGTTCATTCTTGACACCCTGCATTCTCTGTCTTAATACTTCCTCTGTAACGAGTGCAAGATCATCTCTTGTCTGACCTTCCGGAACTTCATCAAGATACATAAATACAGTAACAAATGGTGCCTGTCCATTAGTTGTCATGAGAGTTATAACCTGATACTGTATCATCTGCACACCACGTTTAATCTCATCTCTTACACGAAGCTCTGCAACTTCTCTTATCTTCTCTTCAGAAGCATCTATTCCTGTCTTTTCAAATTCATCTCTTACCTGTCCGATAAACTTCTCACGGCTTACCTGAACAAAAGGTGCAAGATGAGCAAGTGATATACTCTGTCCACCATACTGTGAACTTGCTATCTGTGCAATTGCCTGGGTTGCAATATTACATGCTGTAGAAAAACTGTGTGGCTTTTCAATCATTGTTTCACTTATAACAGTTCCATTCTGTAACATGTCTTCAAGATTAACAAGACAGCAGTTATGCATATGCTGTGCAAAATAATCTGCATCATGGAAATGTATAAGTCCCTGCTCATGAGCATCAACTATATCAGCTGGAAGAAGCAATCTCCTGGTAATATCCTTGCTTACTTCACCTGCCATATAATCTCTCTGAACACTGTTAACTGTTGGATTCTTATTAGAATTCTCCTGCTTAACTTCCTCATTATTGCACTCAAGAAGACTCAGTATCTGCTCATCTGTCGAATTAGACTTACGCACAAGTGCTCTCTTATATCTGTATGTTATATACTTTCTTGCAACTGCAAATGCACGAAGATTCATAATCTGATTCTCAACAAGATCCTGAATTTCCTCAACGCTTAATGATCTGTTCATTTCTTTACAGATATCCTCAACATTGTTAGATATTGTCTCAATCTGTTCTTCAGACAATCTCTCACTATGGACAACTTCCTGATTAGCCTTTGATACCGCCGCCATAATTTTTGAAATGTCAAATGTTACTTCTGATCCACTTCTTTTGATAATTTTCATACTTCAAACCCTCACATAAACAATCCATATATATCTGCAAATCAACATGTACCAGACATGCTGATTTGAAAAAATCTGCTCGGAATGCACTGTTCATGCGGTTTCCCGAGCAAAATAAATTATACAACATATAGTTCATCAAGTCAATCAAAAACACAATATCTTGTAATAAAAAACTATATATATTAAAGTAAACTTTCTGAAGATTCAGCAATAATATTAATAAGCGATGCCGTAATTATAGCACACTCTATCTCATATTCAGCCCACTGAGATGATTCTTTGCACCTGTCTATTGTAAACACGCCTTTAACATTATTCTGTGTTCCAATTATGCACTGGACAGTTGAAAACACTCTTCTTTCTCTCATTGCAGTTCCAAACTCCGGTGCAACATCTGTCTGTCTTCCAACAAATCCAACCACTGCATGATTCTTTCCATCAAGAAGCTTCTTAAATCCTTCTGTATGAACATACTGTGCATTCATTGCCCCATTAAGCTCTGCTCCCAGATAATATGCCCTGTTTAAATTAGGTCCCCAATACAGATTAATACTGTCAAGTTTAAAAGTGTCAAACATATGATGGATCATATCGGAAAGTGCTTTCTTCCGGTCCTGCGCAAAAGCCTCCATTATACCTGAAAGAAATCTTAATTCTTTCATCTCTCTTCCATCATTAACATTCTTGTCCTTGGTATTAAGAGAATTCTCATATGATTCTTTATGCAGATCATCCCTGAAAAATACATATCTGTCTCTGCCCTTTTCCTTGGCAACATACAGACAGTAATCCGCTTTCTTGAAAAGTTCCTCATATTCTTTTCCATTATTAGGACTATATGATGCCCCTATCGAGCACGTAATCATTATGTCTTCAAAATCATTAACAAATTCCCACTTAATCTGTGTTCTTATAGCACGAAGCATTCCTCGCAGAGCATGTTCGTCATTAATTCCATTAAAGACTATTACGAATTCATCTCCTCCTATACGTCCTACAACCCCGTCTTCTCCTACGACTTCTTTCAGCTTTCTTCCTACTCTCGCAAGAACCTTATCACCATACATGTGTCCATATATATCATTGACCTTCTTAAAATGATCCACATCAAGGACAGCAATTGTAACTCTGTTCTTCTTCTCTTCTTTCAGGCATTTCACCGCATATTCTGTAATCGTCTTCTTATTATAAACATGTGTAAGCGAATCAAACTGCAGCTCTTCTATCATGTCAGATACCTGATTATAACTGTGCATATCCTCCTCAGGAATTACCCTTCCAATCACAATCTTGCTGCCATTACTCTTATTCATTACAGTTCCTATAAATCTGAGAGTCTCCATAACCTTATTATATGTACGCATGCTTGTATTAAACTTAGTTGAAAATGTCTGGACATACGATCTCACCTCTGATATGAAATTCATAAACATTTCCCTGTCATTGTCGGCTATATACCCCTCTGTAAGCATCCTGTTCTTCCATTCGTCAATATCAGACTTATATATTACATCTCTAGAATCCACATCATATCTGTACATACTGAATATATTATTATCCCTGTTATATGTAAATGTATATTCTCGATCCAGTCCAAGCAGCATCCTGTACTTTGATACATCGTCCCTTAACAGCTTATTAGTCTCTTCTATAGATTCAACATCAACAAGCTCAATATCCATATTACTGCCATTGCCAACTCCCCTCTGGGCATAAACAAATATATGGTTATACCGGACTCTCCCCTGTGCATCCATGAATCTGAACATTCCACTCTTAGCTGTGCCATCATAACTGTCTATGAACTTAATAAGTGCTTCCCTGTCTTCCACATATACCACAGAAACAATTGTATCAATTATCCCCCCGAAATACTCTTCAAACGCCTTATTAGCAACGCTTATAACACAGTATTTATCAATCGAAGCAATCCGCCTGTTCATCTTATGTACAACTTCATACTTTTCATTAGTCATGATCTCTTCATTTACCATATCTCACGTCACCTCATTGTATCTTTTAGTGTTATTCAGCTCTATACTTACGAAAATAATCTATAAAAATTATATTATATATCTACCTGTTTTACAAGTGTAATAATATACTTTTCACCGATTATTGGTACTTTAGTACCAATACAAAATATGGTATTTATTTTTATTAACCTTAGTGGTATAATACAACATATTGTTGATTTTGTTTGATTGAATTAATAAATATGAGGAGGTTTTCTAATGGAGCGAGTAAAGTATAACAAGGTTGAGGTTAATCACGGAAATATGGCAAAGAAATTTCCAGTCTATGAAATATATCTTGATGGGGTTATAGTAACAAAGGTATCATCTGAGAATGAAGCTTTAGAAATGGTATCGCGTTGGCAGGAAATCTACAAGTAGAATATGATTTAATAAAAAACAACCGGCTGGTAAAACATTTAATTTTCCAACCGGTTATTTTTATACTCATAACATTTTCTTTTTTCTAAGCACCCATAATACTATTATACATATCAGCAGAATTATTCCACTGATTATTTCAAATCCAAATGGTGTCTTCGCAAACGGCATCCATTTTCCCGCCACGTTCATTCCATATATTCCGGATATTATTGTTGGTATTGCCATTACAATGGTTATAGAAGTCAGATATTTCATGACATTATTCAGCTTGCTGTCTATTACAGATGACATAAGCTCTCTTGTACCATCTATGACATCCCTGTATATAGTGGTCATCTCTATAGCCTGCTGATACTCGACCATAACATCCTCAAGCAGTTCCATATCCTCCGGATACTGTTCAAGTCTTTTATATCTTCTTAATCTTTCAAGAACAATGCTATTAGCTCTTAATGATGTTGCGAAGTATACCAGTGTAGACTCTAACTCATGTAACTCTATAAGATCTGTATCGCTTGTATCGCCATCAACTCTTTCTTCTATCTCAATTCTTTTTTTATCTATAAGGCGAAGATTTGACTGGTATACAAATGCTGATCTCATCAGCATCTGATATATAAAACGCATTTTCTTCTTGGTACTGAACTCTCTTACCTTATTCCTGACAAAATAATTGATAATCGGAGTATCTACCTTACACACTGTTATAATTGCATCACTTTTCAGGATAATGCCAAGTGGAATTGTTGTATACATCTTCTTTTCATGTCTGACCTCAGGAGTTGGTATATCCACAAGTATCAGAGTGTATCCATCTTCAAGGCTTATACGGGAACTCTCCTCTTCATCAAGGGCAGAAGCAATATCTTCTGGCTCTATCTCAAACTGTTCTGCTATCTGTGTTAATTCCTGGCTTGTCGGATCAACCATGTTAATCCAGCAGCCCTCCTGTATCTGTGTCAGCGTGCTTAGAACCTGCTGATCTGTCCTGTATATCTCTACCATACATCCGGCCTCTCATATTTATAATATTATCACTTCTGCTTCTTGTCCGAACTGCAGCTTCTAAGACCACATGAACCACAATTTCCATTGCAGCCTTTACCAAGTCCGCTTTTCTCATGCTTATATGATACCGCAATATATATGCCAATTACAACCACTAATAATATTCCCGCTGATAAAATTGATCCAATATTCATACTTACTCTCCATTCTTATATGCCCTGCCTATCTCTCCGTTAAGAGATGCCAGTATCTTTAATATCATTGTTCTCTCTGACTTGTCGAGTGCACGGAATGACTTAATTACCGCATTCATGCTTCTGAATCTGTCCGTACTTATCTGTGACAGATTCTTCGCACCACTTGCCGACACCAGTGCAAATAATGTATCAACAAATTCAGCTCTCTGTTCATAGGTAAGATTCTCTATCCATGAACTAAGCGCCTTATTAAGCTTCCTGCTCTTTACGCTAAGATTTTTTTCCTTTTCAAACTCTGCTCCCATAACACACCATGACATTGCATCATGCTGCATTAATCCTGACTGGCTGCTTTTCACCACCTCATAATCTTCTCCATGATCAAGCAACATGCCAACAACTGAACCATATGGAACAATGCTTTTTATCTTAGGCAGTATACTAATATAATCCTCTTTATTAATGAAATCCTTATCAAACCCCGGTCCATCATTGCTATACACTGCGATAATACGTTTCTTTATTGAAGGACGTACATTAACAGCCGCATATACAGCAAGATTGCCACCTTTTGAGTGTCCACCTAATATCAGCTTTCCCTCTGGTCTGCTTACTGTTGTATCAATATATTTCAATGCATCCTTCTGTGACGGAACCGGTGACAGGAAGCTCATATTAAAATCTTCTTTCCACCCAACAAGCGTATCATCCGTACCTCTGAATGTAATATATGTTGTTCTGCTATCCAGCCTTATATGAAAAGCCGAGAACTGTTCCTCTTTTCCACCATCAACATAATCAACATAGTTAGTAAGAATAAGTGAACCAAATCTCTTCGTCCCTGCTGCCTCCCGCATAAGAAATGGTGCCTTGCTTATGAAAGATTTATTTTTCCTGATCTCCTTTTCGTCATGAATATCAAAAAATGTATCTGACGCTTCCGATAATGTAATTCCTTCTTCACTCCCCGGTCCGGGAACAATATCAGCCAGATCTACATATGCTATCTGTGCAAGAATCAAGTTGTCTATTTCGTTAAATGGAGACTGGATAAAGTCCAGGTCTCCTCTCCATTTTAAATAATCAGATACATTACCCATAACAATCACCTCATATGTCTGTGCATTTTCCGTTCAGAAATCTTCTTAGTTACAAGATCCTTCCATATAGAAGGTGTGAATAATATAATAAGCGGGAATAATTCCAGTCTTCCTGCAAGCATGTCAAACATAAGAACATATTTGCTAAAATGTGTATAACATCCAAAATTCTTAGTCGGACCTACACCCGCAAGTCCCGGGCCTATATTGTTAATCGTAGCCGTTACAGCCGTGAAGTTAGTTACAATATCCTTTCCTTCTATTGAAATCAGCAGCAAAGAACCCGTAAATATCATCATAAAAGTTATAAAATATATACATACTGAACGGCATGTCTGGCTGTCAACAGTTTTGCCTTCTGCCTTTATTGCTTTAACACTCTTTGGATGAATATATGATTGTATCTCTCTGACTATTGTCTTGATTCCAATTATGAATCTTGATACTTTAATTCCTCCACCTGTACTTCCGGCACATGCACCAACAAACATAATCAATACAAGAACCGTCTTGGACAAAGACGGCCACATATCAAAATCAACCGAAGAAAATCCTGTTGTGGTTATGACAGACGCAACCTGAAACATTGTCTGCCGCAGTGTAAGTTCAATGCCTCCAACACTCCTGTATATATTAGCAAATATTATCGCTGTCGCAGCCAGAATTATGCCAAAATAACATCTTACTTCTTCTACGTTCACAGCTTTCTTAAACTGTCTTAACACTATCAGATAATATGCATTGAAATTAACGCCGAATAAAATCATAAATATCGTGACAACCCATTGAATGTATGGTGAAAAACTAGTAAAGCTGTCATTTCTTATTCCAAAACCACCTGTTCCGGCAGTACCCATAGCTGTATTAACAGCATCCAGGAATGTCATTCCACCAAACAAAAGCAATATTATCTGCGCCACTGTCATTCCAAAATATATTATATACAGAATTCTTGCTGTATAACGAATCTTGGGAACCAGCTTTCCTACTGATGGTCCCGGGCTCTCTGCCTTCATAAGGTTAATATTAGAGCCTCCAGTTAAAGGTATTATAGCCAGCAGGAATACTAAAACTCCCATTCCTCCTATCCAGTGTGTAAAACATCTCCAGAACATAATGCTCTGTGACAGACATTCGACATCACTAAGAATACTTGCTCCAGTTGTCGTAAACCCAGATATTGTTTCAAATAATGCATCTGTAAAGCTTGGAATCTCTCTGCTTATATAAAAAGGCAGGCAGCCGAATATACTCATTAATATCCAGCTTAATGCCGTTGTCACGCATCCTTCCTTCAGATAAAACACTGGATTATGAGGCTTGCGTATAGTCATTAGAATTCCACATACCAGACATAATGCTATAGTTATAAGAAATGCATATGTTGCCTTTTCCCCATACACCACGCCCACAATAACTGGTATCAGCATCAGTGCAGCTTCTATCTTTAACACATATCCTAAAATATACCTTACAATCGAACTGTTCATATTAACATCCTGACCTTTCCTATTTAAGAATATCTGTTATTGCATCAAATCCTGTATTAGTAGTAACTATTACAACTGTATCTCCTACAATAAGGCTGTCATTACCACTTGGAATAATTATCTTTCCGTTACGATTTATTAATGCTATAAGCAGGTTATCTTTAAGCTTAAGATCCATAAGTGCCACATCAGTAACCGCCGATGGCTTATCAATATTAAACTCAATCGCCTCAGCTTTCTGGTCAAACAAATGATACAATGTCTGTATATTGTTACTTCCCATAGATTCTTTCTTGGCTCTTACATAAGCTATTATTGCTTCTGATGTTATATATCTTGGATATATGACACTTCCAAGGTCAAGACTGTCTATTACACTGTTAAAGCCCATTCTTGTAATCTTAGTTATGCATTTTGCTTCTGATACTTTTCTTGCGTAAAGCGTAAGCATTACATTCTCTTCATCTATTCCGGTAAGCGGAACAAAGCTTTCCACATACTCGATTCCTTCTTCCCTGAGAAGTCCTTCATCTGTACCATCTCCATTAATGATAACAGCTCCCGGGAGTTCCTCGCTAAGCCTCATGGCCCTGTCTTTATCATTCTCAATTATCTTTACATTAATTCCCATATTAAGAAGCTGCTTTGCAAGATAATAGGCAACTCTTCCACCACCTACTATCATAGTACTCTTTACCTGATGTGTCTGGAATCCGACACTTGCAAGAAATGCCTTGGCATTCTTTCTTGAAGCTATAAATGATATTTTGTCTTCTGCTTGTATTGTAAAATGTCCTGATGGTATAAATACTTCGCCATTCCTCTCTACAGCACATATAAGAACTTTGGATGCAGCTGCCTTTGAGATTTCTGCCAGTGTATGATTGCACATCTGGTTTCCTGATGGTACTTTTATCTTTATCATCTCTGCCTGACCATGTGCAAATGTGCCTATCTCCAAAGCTGTAGGCATATATAATACACGCGCTATTTCGCTTGCAGCTTCAAGCTCTGGATTAATGATCATCGCAAGTCCAAGACGATCCCGTAAAAATGCTGCTTCCTGACTATATTCAGGAGTTCTTACCCTTGCAATAGCCTCACATTTACCAGTTCTTTTCGCAAGTGTACAACACAAAAGATTAAGTTCATCAGAATCTGTTACTGAGATAAGCAGGTCAGCAGAATCAATTCCGGCTTCTTTCTGAACCGCAAAGCTTGCTCCGTTGCCTTCAACGCCCATAACATCATAAGCTCCGGTTATCGCATCAAGCTTTGCTCTGTTCTTATCAATAAGGGTAACATCATGATTCTCCCTGCTTAATCTTTCTACAAGAGTGGCTCCTACCTTGCCGCCACCTACAACTATAATATTAAGTCCGTTCTTTCTGGACTTCTCACTTCCAAACATTCTATCCTCCTGATTTGGTTTCATAATCTGTGAAACATTTTATCTTCCCATATCTTTTAACTCATTAAGTAATTCCAGGTCTGTCTGCTGCACCTTAATATTAGATGTTATCGGAGCTTCACCTGGGTTAGTAACTGTAATCTCTATTATTGTTCCTTCCTTAAGACCTCCGGCAAAACATCTGTTAAGAAATGCCACGAACTTCGGATGGTTCTTCTGGAATTTGTTCTTAGCATTCATTATCTTCATTATTGATCCTGGATTCATATTTATCTCCAATCTTATTAATTCTACTTAGCACGCAAAGTATACCATATTATCAAAAAAATAGAAATCCCTGTCATCATACCCAATATATTAATTTTTCAGAAACTGCCATCTTATAAAAAATTTTATTAAAAAACTGTTGACAAATCCTCCTTTAACTATTATTATCTTAATTGTGTTTGCGCGAGTGGCTCAGTGGTGGAGCACCTCCTTGCCAAGGAGGGGGTCGCGGGTTCGATCCCCGTCTCGCGCTCTTTGAAAAGATGTTTTTCTTTTCATTATTGTAATTACTTAATTTAATTACAATTCAATCTATATATGCTTTGCGCGAGTGGCTCAGTGGTGGAGCACCTCCTTGCCAAGGAGGGGGTCGCGGGTTCGATCCCCGTCTCGCGCTCTCTAGAATCCACTATTTTAGTGGATTCTTTTTTTATATTTTCAAAGTTAATCCATACATTTATTCAGGATATAAAAAAAGAAATGCAACATAATTGTCACATTTCCCCTATTATCACCATTATTACTGAAGAAGATTAAGCACACTGTCAAACAGATGATTTGACTGAGCCATCATAGATTCTCCCGCGCTCGAAAGAATATTCTGCTTTGACATGTTGACCATCTCTTCTGCTATATCTGTATCTCTTATTCTGCTTTCCGCATCTGATGTATTAAGTGATGTATTAGAATTAACATCATGTGCATGCACTAACCTGTTCTGCATGGCACCATATGTTGATCTCTTATCATTAAGCCAGTCCATCGCAAGATCCACAGCGGATATTGCAGTTCCTGCATTGTCTGATGAGCTTACATCCAATGGATCTATACCGATTTTCTTAGCCTCCATCCATATTAATGGGATGTCTATTGTCTGTCCATCAAGAGCACCTGCCTGTATCTTAAGTCCCCACTGGTTTGCTGTGGTATTAATATCAACAAGATCTTCAACACCATTAAGATATATTGTTCCCATATTAAGAGAAGTATATGTCTTCGCCAAAGCTCCGCTTCCTACTGTTTTATTAATTGATGTACTATGGAAATTGCTGCTTCCAAATGTTGGATAAAACACCATTTTGCTGCCATCCACATACAAACTGTTAGCATGTCCTATAGTATAATTGCCATTCATTTTACCATTCTGTGAAAACATCTGGTCCGCTCCTGCAACATCAGCTGACTGGAGAATATCGGCTATCTTTCCTGGTATATCCTTCTGATTAGGTACATCTGCAGGATTAATATTAATATAGATACTTTTATTAGGATCTCCTATTGTTCCACCTGTAGGTCTGGTAGAATCAAATGAGAAGTCAAATGTCTGGCTGCAGCTCTGGCTGCATGTCAGAAAGAATGTTTTGCCTTCAAGCTCTGTTGTTGGCTTATTCTTAAATGTCATCTGAAATCCATCAGTAGTTTTTTCATTTCCTACAGTATCTTTTATTTTAAGATCAGAATCATCCATCCTGTAAATGCCTTTTCCTGTTGCTGTAGGAGTATGATTAGTTGCAACTGAAGGATCTACTGCATACTGGTCATCTGCCCTTAATGTATGTATTCCATTAAATGTTGTCGTCTCTGCTATTCTGTTAAACTCTTTTATATTCTGGTCAATCTCTGCCTGAATTGCGTCTCTGTCCTGTGCAGTATTAGTGTCATTAGCAGCCTGTACAGACAGTTCTCTCATTCTCTGAAGAATACTCTCAGCTTCTGAAAGTGCACCATCCGTAACCTGAACGAGTGACATTCCATCCTGTATATTAGTAACAGTCTTATTGAGTCCTCTTATCTGCCAACGCATCTTTTCCGATATCGTCAGTCCGGCCGCATCGTCAGCTGCACGATTTATTTTATATCCTGAAGACAGCTTTTCTGTGGATTTACTCTTTGCTTTGCCAACTACATTATATTGTCTCTGTGTATTCATCGCCGATAAATTATGACTAATAACCATAGTGGCTCCTTTCCCTTAGTATCAAAAAATCTCTATATAATGTATCGGCATCTCTGCCAGATACTTTATATAGAGACTAGTATTTTACCATTTTTCTAATAATTCTCCAAATACATCTAATGCCTGCTGTACAACGTCCGGCTTAGTCATATCAATTCCACATAATTTCAGAAGTTCAATTGGATGAAGTGATGATCCTCCTGAAAGGAACTTTCTATATCCCTCTATAACTTTCTCATCTCCATCCAGTATCTTTGATGATATCGCAATCGCAGCAGAATATCCTGTTGCATACTGATATACATAGAAAGGAGTATAAAAATGAGGTATTCTCGCCCATTCAAGCGCTATCTCATCATCAATAACCATATCCGGTCCGAAATACTTTTCATTCAGCTTCTTGTACATTGCGCACAAGCTGTCTGCCGACAATACTTCTCCTCTTTCAGCCTTTGCATGTGCCTCCATCTCAAACTCTGCAAACATTGTCTGTCTGTAAAGAGTTCCTTTAAACTGCTCAAAGAAATGATTGAGCAGATATCTTTTCTTCTTCTCATCATTAGTATTTTTTAACATGTACTGCATAAGAAGTGCCTCATTGCAGGTTGATGCAACCTCTGCAACAAATATCTTATATCCGGCATAGATATATGGCTGGTTGGCATTGGAATAATAAGTATGCATTGCATGCCCCATCTCATGTATCACTGTAAATACATCATTTAACGTATCTGAGTAATTAAGAAATACATATGGGTGTGTGCCATAAGCACCCCACGAGAATGCTCCCGAACGCTTTCCTGTATTCTCATACACATCTACCCAGCCATTTGCAAAGCCTTCTTTAATGTGCGACACATACTCATCTCCCATTGGCGCAAGCGCCTTTACAACAATATCCTTAGCTTCATCATAGCTTATCTTCCAGTCAATATCCTCTACCATAGGTGCATAGATATCATAAAAATGCAGTTCATCAACACCAAGCGCTTTCTTTCTTATATCAACATAACGATACATTTTATCCAGATTATCATTTACTGTCTTTATAAGATTGCTGTATACATTTTCAGGAATAAAAGAGCCATCAAGATACATATTAAGCGTTGATCTGTATCCTCTGGCATCCGCATAGAACATTGCCTGTTTGACATTGCCATAAAACGCTGCCGCAATTGTATTAATGAATGCCCCATACTGCTTATAGAGTGCCTTAAATGCATTCTTTCGCACTTCCCTGTCCTGGCTTTCCATAAATGTGGCAAAATTACCATTAGTCAGTTCATCTTCCTGTCCATTTTCTCTTTTTACTTTCCCAAACTTTACATCAGCATTGTTAAACTTGGAGAACACCTCATTAGGCACCGTTGACATCTGCGATGCTTTTGCAAGTAACGCCTCCTCCTTCTCAGAAAGAGTATGTTCCTTTCCTGCAAGACAGTCATCTATAAAATGCTTATACATTCCAAGCCTTTCATCCTCGCTGATATATTTATCAAGCACATCAGCATCTATTGATATAAGCTCCGGCTCTAAAAATGCATATTTTTCTGAGACTTTAATTGCTGCAATCTGTGCTTTTCCTGACATTTCCTGATAATATGAGTTGCCTGTATCCTCGTAATATCTCATAAATGCATACACATATACTTTTTCCGTAATGTATTGAACATCTTCGTATTCTTTAAGTGCAGTGTAAAGCATAGCCGCAGATTCAGCCATGTGCCCTTTCAGCTCACTTGGCTGTTCTGTAATATCAAGTATTCTGTCATAATCATTTTCCCATGCTTTATCTGTGCTGTACAGATCATTGACAGCCCATTTGAACTTATCATCAATTTCATTTCTTGATGGCATAACCAATACCTCCATTATTATAATCAGATTAACTGTGTAAAAAGCCTGCAACAACATTCCGGCTGTCACAGGCTAATCCTTTGTATTAATCAAGTTCTGGCAGATATGCAGAAGCCGCAATTGCAAGAGCACCATGTCCAATATGGCATGATACTGAGAGTGAAAGTGGATCCATATGAAAATCAAACTGTGGGAAAGTTTCTTTAACTAATGCTGCCCATTCCTCCGCTTCCTCTGGATTACCTGAATAAGCAACCTCCATATGCATCTTTCCTTCTTTGGCAAATTCTGCAAATCTGGTATCTAAATCATCCTGCATTGCCTTAAGCATAATCTTCTTCGCTGAAGCCTTACCTCTTGCCTTGGCAAATGCATCTAACTTCTCTCCCTGTATCTGAAGAACAGGATTAAGCTTAAGCATTGTTCCAATAGCTGCTGCCGCAGGAGTTATCCTTCCGCCCTTCTTTAAATACTTAAGAGTATCAAGTGTAATATATATACTTGACTCCATCTTATGTTTTTCAAGGATTTCCTTAATCTCTGCTGCAGATTTTCCTCTATTCGCAAGCTCTATGGCATCAAGCACTGACTGTCTCATTGTTACAGAAATTCTCTGATTGTTGACAACCTGAACCTTTCCATCATAATCATCAGCTACCATAGTAGCTGTCTGACATGTTCCACTAAGGCCGCTTGACATAGGAATATATACAAGTTCATCATATTCCTTAAGAAGTTCATCAAATGCATCCTGCATTTCTCCTATAGAAGGCTGTGATGTAGATATATCAGCATCCTGTTTTAACTTCTCATAGAATTCTTCCTGCGTAAGATTGATATCTTCAAAATACTGTTCCCCATCTATAAAGAACGGCATTGGTATAACTTTAACTCCAAGCTCTCTTGACTGAGCCTGTGTGATTCCACTGTTACTGTCTGTAAGTATGGCTACTTTACCCATGTAAATCCTCCCAATAACCTATTGCCTGTAAATCTATTATTTTGTTATACTTCCGTATATACCTTTATATAGTAAGGCATTTTTACTTTTTTGTAAACAAATGTTTCTTATTTCAAAATAATATTTTTTATTAATTTCAAGGAGAATAGTGTGATAAATTATATTTTAATCGACCATCTTGACACTCCCCTAATGAGCGCACTTAACCAGCTCATCAACGACTGTGATGGTTACGAACCATATTTTTGCGAAAATGTTAATGACAATTTCATCCAGTGTGCACTAATTGATGAAAACGCAACCCCCCTAGTCATGTATGGATTTGCCGGTCTTCTCATTAATGAAGAATCTGGTTTTGTTGAGGTTTCCGGACTTGTATCCCCGAAGTTCCGCCATAAAGGACATTTTCACAACTTGCTTTCCATGTGCTGCTGTGCTCTTAAGGACTCTGCAAACAGCAGTCTTAAACTTATTGCTCCAGTCAGCGGTGATATGCTTAACAGTTCTTTATGTGGAAATGTGTGTTATTATGAATATTTATACAGAATGGAACAATCCCAGCTTAACTTATCTGCCATACATTGTGATGAATGCAATGACGCTGAATATTATCTTGAAGGTGAAGACTATCTTATGTACCTTCCCAGATATGAAGAACCTGTTGCTCTTCTTTATCTTGATACGCAGACCACATTTGTTAATGTATATGGCGTTCTGGTTGATGAAGAATTACGCGGCAGGGGAATTGGAACCTGTCTTATGAAACATTTTCTTAAAGACTATTTCGCAGTATGTTCCCTGCCTCTTATACTTAATGTCACAAGCCGTAATGAACCTGCTCTCGCTTTATATAAAAAATGCGGCTTTACCGAAGCAAGCCGCATTGAATATCATTATATTAACTGTCCTGGCAACTAATTCTTAGCTGCAATAACATCTCTCATATCGTACATTCCTGCTGGCTTTCCTGCAAGGAACTTGGCAGCTTCAACTGCTCCCTTCGCAAATACAGCTTTTGAATGTGCGGTATGCTTGAACTCTATAACCTCGTCTTCTCCAGCGAAGATTACTTCATGCTCTCCAACGATAGTTCCACCTCTTACTGCACTGATTCCGATTTCCTTAGGATCACGCTTCTGTCTTAACTGGCTTCTGTCGTATCTGTAGAAATAATCATCATCAAGAACTTCCTTCATTGAATCTGCAAGCGCAAGTGCTGTTCCGCTTGGTGCATCAAGCTTCTGGTTGTGGTGCTTCTCAACAATCTCAATATCAAAGCCTGCTGATGCAAATACCTTTGCGGCATCCTGTAAAAGCTTGAATAATGTATTAATTCCAAGTGACATATTAGCTGAACGTAATATTGCAACGCTCTCTGATGCCTTGTTGATTGAAGCAATCTGCTCTTCACTTAACCCTGTAGTACATATTACAGCTGGAATCTTAGTCTTCTTAATATAATCAACGAGTGTATCATCTGCCTTAGCTGATGCAAAATCAATAATTACATCTGCTTCCACATTGCACTCCTCTAACGATGCAAATACTGGATATGAGTTATGTCCATCATCACGGAGGTCAATTCCTGCTACGATTTCTGCATTAACATCATTAGCAACTATTCCTGTAATGACCTGTCCCATATGGCCATTACAGCCATGCATAATTATTCTTGTCATGTTCATTCTCCTGTCAATTAAAGTATTCCATAGTTAACCATTGCCTTCTTTAATCTCTCAAGGTTAGCCTCTTCCATCTCACATAATGGCCTTCTGAGTGGTCCCATATCCCATCCCATAAGATTAAGCGCATGCTTAACAGGAATTGGATTAACCTCACAGAATAATGCATCTACAAGCTCTAATGCCTCAAACTGTAACTGGGCAGCCTTGGCAACATCTCCTGCAGCAAATGTAGCGCAGATATCATGTGTCTGCTTAGGTGCAACATTTGACAATACTGAAATTACGCCCTTAGCTCCGATTGACATAAGAGGAACGATAAGTCCGTCTTCACCTGAGTACATATCAAGCCTTCCCTCAGCTAAAGCCATTGTCTTGGTTTCCTGTGCAAGATTACCTGTTGCTGCCTTGATAGCAACGATATTATCAACATCCTTTGCAAGCTTAGCTGCTGTCTCTGGCTGGATATTGCATCCTGTTCTTCCAGGCACGTTATACATAATTATAGGAAGGTCTACTGACTTGGCAACTGCTGTATAGTGCTGGATAAGACCTTTCTGTGTTGCTTTATTGTAATATGGTGTAACTACAAGACATCCATCAACCCCAGCCTTCTGTGCCTCCTGTGAAAGCCATATAGCTGTTTCTGTACAGTTAGAACCTGTTCCTGCAATAACCGGAACTCTCTTTTTCACATAGTCAGCAGTAAATCTGATAGTTTCAACATGCTCTTCATGTGTAAGTGTTGATGCCTCTCCTGTTGTTCCACAAATAATAATTGCATCTGTTGAGTTATTAATCTGGTAATCAAGGAATTCTCCAAGCTTATCATAATTAACTTCTCCATTGGCTTTCATTGGTGTAATAATCGCTACACCAGCTCCGGTAAATATTGACATACCATCCTTCTTTCCGCTGTAAACAGCTATTATTATGTACATGATTTCTGTATATTCCCATTGCTACCCACATGGGTAACATAGAAGAGCCAATCTGCTCAAACAGACTGGCTCTTAAAGAAATCATTGTAATAGTCCTTTAAGTAGCTCTCCATCTATCTGATGACAGTCGTAAAACTATTAATCCTACGCCCAGCAAGACTGCTCCGGAAACAATCTTCTTCGGCACTTTCCCCTTTTATTATCCTTCTCTTGCCTTCCGGGGCATCCAGATAATTACTCTTGAATCGTGCGACCTCTACATGCTGCAAGGGAAACCCTTACAGTTAATGTGACTATATCACTCTGATAATGTTATGTCAATACTTATTCATTCTGCATCCTCTACAAGGTCAATCTTGCTGACTGATACTTCGTATGCAACTCTTCTCTCTACTTCGTCTTCTCCAATTTTCTTGGTATATTCACGGCTCTGTACACGTCCACTTACCTGAAGATGTGAACCCACTTCAAGTCCACCCGCAAATCTGGCATTTCTGCCCCATGCTATACATGGTATGTAATCTGATTTGCCGTATGGTCTGTTAACAGCAACCAGAACATCCGCAATCTCTCTTCCCAATGGAGTCTTCCTATATATAGGAGGTTTGCATACATATCCATCAAGAAATATCTGATTAGACTTTGACTGTTCTTCTGGCATCTCATCATCTTCTAAGAATCTTAATTCTCTTACAAATATTGAAAGGACAAGTTTGTTTTTGGTTCCTTCATGACGATTATATGAGCGGAACTGCCCAGCCACTTCTATCTTCATTCCTCTGTAATCTTTAGTTACATCAATAAGTCTTTCTGAAATCATAAGAGGTATTACATCTACCATATCGCTTAATCTGTTCACAGATACATTGGCTATATAAAAGCCCTCTCCAAAAACTTCATGGCTGAATGTGAACTCAGACACAATCTCCCCTGTGATACACACTCTGTTGTTTTCAATTACTTTATCAAGCATTCTGTATTTCTCCCTTCTTTGCCACTGCTTTATATCCATGGCATGTGCTTTATTTTCTCTATAATGTATATGTTGTCATTTTTGCAAATATTACAAAAAATATTTGAATTATTTGTGTTCAAAAAATGAAAAATTTTTTATATATTTAGTATTGTTTTTTAAGAATATTGTGATAGAATATAAAAGTTGCTAATCATAGAAGATTTTAAAGATATTTTCAGGAAGGACGTTATTGATGAAAACTAAACGTGAAGACATTCGTAATATTGCAATTATTGCTCACGTTGATCATGGTAAAACCACCCTTGTTGATGAGCTGTTAAAGCAGAGCGGTACTTTCAGAGCTAATCAGGAAATAGCCGAGCGAGTTATGGATTCTAATGATATCGAAAGAGAAAGAGGAATCACTATTCTGTCTAAGAACACAGCTATCACTTATAAGGATACTAAGATCAACATTATCGATACCCCAGGTCATGCTGATTTTGGTGGCGAGGTTGAGCGAGTTCTTAAAATGGTTAATGGTGTTGTACTTGTTGTTGATGCATTTGAAGGAGTTATGCCTCAGACTAAGTTTGTTTTACAGAAAGCCCTTGATATGAATCTTTCTGTTATTGTATGTATCAATAAGATAGACAGACCTGAAGCAAGACCTGAAGAAGTTATAGATGAAATTCTTGAACTTTTCATTGACCTTGATGCTAACGAAGAGCAGCTTGACTGTCCATTTATATTTGCTTCAGCCAAGTCTGGTTATGCCATGGCTGATTTAGGTGATGAAAAGAAAGACATGCAGCCACTCTTTGACTGTATTGTTAACAACATTCCTGCTCCAGAGGGAGATCCTGATGCAGATACACAGATGCTTATCTCTACAATCGACTATAACGAATTTGTTGGTAGAATTGGTGTAGGTAAGATTGATAATGGAAGCCTTAAGGTTAATCAGGAAGTAATGATTGTTAATCATCATGATCCAAGTGTTAAGAAGAGAGTAAGAATCACTAAGCTTTATACTTTCAATGGTCTTAATAAGGTAGAAGTTAATGAAGCCGGGATTGGTGAGATTGTTGCTGTATCAGGTATTGCTGATATCCATATCGGTGATACAATCTGTTCATTAAACAATCCTGTGGCCATTCCTTTCCAGAAGATTTCCGAACCTACTCTTTCAATGGACTTCATGGTTAATGACAGTCCTCTCGCCGGTAAGGAAGGAAAGTTTGTAACTTCAAGACATTTAAGAGATCGCCTCTTTAAGGAACTTAATACCGATGTAAGTTTAAGAGTTGAAGAAACTCCTGGTGTTGAGAATTCATTTAAAGTATCAGGACGTGGTGAACTTCATCTCTCAGTTCTTATTGAGAATATGAGAAGGGAAGGTTATGAGTTCGCTGTAAGTAAAGCAGAGGTTCTCTATCACACAGATGAAAGAGGCAAAAAGCTTGAGCCAATGGAGCTTGCTTACATTGATGTTCCTGATGACTGCACAGGTTCTGTTATCCAGAAGTTAAGTCAGAGAAAAGGTGAACTTCTTGGCATGTCTCCAATCAATGGTGGATATACAAGACTTCAGTTCTCTATCCCATCAAGAGGTCTTATCGGATACAGAGGTGAATTCCTTACTGATACAAAGGGTAATGGTATAATCAACTCTTCATTTGAAGGATATGAAGAATACAAAGGTGATATTTCATATAGAAAGAATGGTTCACTTATTGCTTATGAAAGCGGTGATGCAATCACTTATGGTCTCTTCAACGCCCAGGAAAGAGGTACTCTTTTCATTGGACCTGGAGAGAAAGTATATGCAGGTATGATAGTTGGAGAAAATCCACGTACAGAAGATATTGAAGTAAATGTTTGCAAGACAAAGCATCTTACCAACACTCGTTCTTCAAGTGCTGACGAGGCTCTCCGTCTTGTTCCCCCTAAGATTCTTAGCTTGGAGCAGGCACTGGATTACATAGATACAGATGAGTTACTTGAAGTAACACCTAAGAGTTTAAGAATCCGTAAGAAGATTCTTGATCACACAGCCAGATACAGAGCTAACAAAAAGTAATTATATTTATTTAAGGAGGATTAATTATGGATAGCGATTTAGGAGCAAAAGTAAAAAAGTTAAGAATAGCACATGGCCTTACTCAGGAAGATGTTGCTAAAGCATTAGAGGTTACTCCTGGTTACATAAGCAATGTTGAAAACGGACGTAATCTTATGACTCTCAGAATGCTTTCTTACTACGCAGAACTTACAGGTGTGTCTTTGGACTATCTTGCTGGAAGCGTTGATAAGTCATACCAGAACACAGCTCTTGATAATGAAATCATGCAGCTTGTTCAGAAAATGGATGTTGACTCTAAAGAAAAGCTCATTTCAACTATCAGAATCTGGTTCTCAGAGAACAAATAATTAATTAATAATACAAATCAGGGGTTGCACAACGGATAAGATATCCGGTGTGCAACCCCTTTTTTAACTCTGTATTGATTTCATCTGATAGAACTCACCTTTAAGTTCCATAAGTTCATCATATGTTCCATATTCCACACAATGTCCATCAGCAATTACAGCAATCCTGTCTGCGCCCTTTATTGTTGACAGCCTGTGTGCCACTATGAATGTTGTTCTGTCTTTTGTAAGATTATTAAGTGCTTCCTGTATCAGCTTCTCTGAAATACTATCCAATGCAGATGTAGCTTCATCAAGTACAATAACTTTAGGATTTCTCATAAGAGCCCTGGCTATTGATACTCTCTGCCTCTGTCCTCCTGAAAGTTTTCCACCATGCTCTCCTACGACTGTATCTAATCCATCTGGCAAGGAATCAATAAGTTCACGAAGATTGGCTGCATCCACAACATTATTAAGTGTCTGTTCATCAACATCATCTATTCCATATGTTATATTATCTCTTATCGTTCCAGAAAACAGGATAGATGTCTGTGGAACAACCGCAAGATGCTTTCTATATGTTCTCAGGTCAATATTTTTCATATCTTTCCCATCAATTGTTACTACACCTTCTGTAGCAAAATTGAAACCTATAACAAGATTAAGAATTGTTGATTTACCTGCACCCGATTCTCCTACAAGAGCAATTGTCTCTCCTTTGTCTACATGTAGATTAAGCTCATGTAAAACCGGTTTGTCTGTATTATTATATCCAAATTTAACATTTTTAAAATCAAACTCTCCCTTTACATCCGCTAATTCCTCTTTCCCATCATTACATTCAATATCCTCTTCTAGAAGAACTTCTCCGATTGAATTAACAGACTCAACGCCCTTTGCAATAACCGGGACAAGCGACATTAGTGACGATACCTGACTCACTATTGTTGCAAAGTAACTCTGATATAATGTTATATCTCCTGGTCCTACTCTTCCCTTTAAGGCAAGAAATCCTGTAAACCCAAGACATACAACCTGAAATATCTGGAAAATAGCCCATCCCACAGATCCAAACAACGCCTGTATAACATCAAGCTTATATCCTTTTTCTGCAACTGCAAACAACTGCCCGCTCATTTTATTAACTTCTTCCTCTTCAAGTGCGTGCGCTCTTGTTACTGGAATCAGTTCAACCATCTCCATAACTCTGGCCGATGTTTCTTCCATCTCTCTTCTAAATTCAGTATTTCTCTTTTTCATTATATTTCTGAAAAAAACCATAGTAGCCGCAGCCAGAGGTGTTGTCAGAAGAAAGAACAGGAATACTATCAGACTTTTTGATACAGTAACAAAAAGTGCCACGCCTATGTTAAGAGCTATATTTAATATGCTGAGAAACATCTGTGTCGACAATGTTTCCACAGCTTCTACATCTCTCATAATCTTAGACTGAAGACGTCCTGACTGCGTTTCCTTATGATATGATATAGAAAGCTGCTGTAATTTCCTTACCAGAGCTTTTCTAAGTCCTGTCTCCGCATATCTTGTTGCTAACGACTTGTATCTAGTATACAGATAATTCATCGGAACATTAAGTACAACCAGAGCAACCATTATACATGCCTGTATTATTATATTAGTTACTGTATCTGGTGCTCCACTTGTTATATCATTTATTATATTGGCCGTAACTATTGGCAGCACCCATACAGGTGCATGTTTAATAAAGAAGAATAATACAGCAAGAAAAAACTTGTTATAATTACCTTTATATAATCCAATAAGTATTTTTATAGGGTGTCCTTTATATTTTCTATAACACTCAATAAACCAGCTTTCTACATCTATTCCTTTAGGTGCATGTAAATTCATTTTTCTGCCTCATTCTGATTACATATAGTAACTTATTCTCTAGTCTCTTTCTATCTTGTCAACATTGTCTGCAACTATTGCATCTCCTACACAGCCATCTATATTGACATTCTTTAATATAAGCTTTTCAACATTGCTTACTATAAGTCCCTGTCTGCTTGCTTCCTCACATCCAAGCATCATTGCTGCTACTCCCGGTTTTGCATCCTTTGCATAACTAAAGTCAATATTCTCAAATGTTAACTTTTCCACTTTGCTTTCTGGCAATCCAAATATGTATGCACCTGCAACATGACAGTTTTTGGCATTGATATCCCTGAATGTAAGACTTTTTATTGATGGTGTTCTGTCATCAACCGGAAGAGGCTTTCTTGAGCCAACATATTCAGTCTTTCCATCTGGATCACAAAAGTAAAAGCTGTTAACTACAAATGGTGTCATAACATTATCCATGTCTATATTTTCAAATGATATATCATCAAGAACAGATAATTTACCTCTTCCTCTTCTTGTCTTTACTCTTAATCCCCTGTCTGTATTCATAAACAGACAATCCTTTATATGTACATCCTTCACGCCTGCTGCTATTTCGCTTCCTACAGTAACAGCACCATGTCCGTCTCTCATGCAGCACTGGCGTACAACCATATTCTGTGTTGGTGTCTTTTCTTTCTGTGCCATATATATCTTTCCTGATTTGATTGCTATACAATCATCTCCAACTGATATATATGTTCCTAAAACAAGTACATCTTCACAGCTTTCAGGATCAAGACCATCAGTATTATGCGAATTAGCCGGATTAAGAATCTTGACATCCACAAACTTAAGATGCCTGCTAAAATATGGGTGTATTGTCCATGATGGTGAATTCTGTACTGTAATTCCATGCATTGTCACATTACTGCAATTATTAATGAAAAACAGTCTTGGTCTCCATGCAATATTTCTTACCTTGCAATTCTTCCACCAGTTATCATGAGTTGTACATCCATCTATTGTTCCCTCTCCTGTAATTGTTACATTCGAGCAGTTGATTCCACATATAATAGCCGAAAACATATCAAGAGGGTTTCCCTCCCACGAACCAAGATTATAGTAATCAGATTCATCATATGTTTCTATCTGTCCTGGAAGAATAGGGAATTTCTCTCTTTCAGTAAATGCTGAAAGTACTGCATCTTTCGCAAGTTCCAAAGTTAAATCGTCTTTTAAGAAGATGCTGGATATCTTATATGTACCCTCTGGTACTAATACTCTGGAATTCTTAGGTGCAGCCATTATTGCACACTGTATGGCATTAGTATCATCATGTATTCCATCACCAAATGCGCCAAACTCTCTTACATTAAGCGTTACATATTCATAATCGGTTCTGAATTCTACAGGACCATATTCTTTTCCTGCATATCTGGCTACAATGTTATATTCTGTATCTGGCTTTAAACCATATATTGTTGTAACAACTTTATTGGTTTTTTTCCATTCAGTTCCATTAACATATATGACGTATTCTTCCTTTGAGTAGAATTTTCCGCCATCATCAAGTTCAACGACTGCATTTCTTCCTGTTTTGATAATTAACTTTAATTCCATAATACACCCCCGTTGTTTCTTCCATAATCCTGATATTCCCTGTTTCTGATATACTCACTGTAAGCCATAATATAAGCTGCTGTATCAAATACAGATTCTTTGGATGCAACATGCTTATCTGTTGCTAACTTAAATATATTTTCTGCATTTTCAGAATATTTTTCTGTCTGAATCAGCTTCATTCGGCAGCCCTTCATCACTGCATATGAATATATAAGCTTAACTTTTTCTGAATCAATGTTATCTATCATTCTGTTTAAAGCTGCAATTGTCTCTTTATACATATCTCTTAACGCTGCAAATATTTCATATAAAGCCTGATCCATAACTTCTAATGTATCTGCTATTCCAGCGGCATATAAAACAAGTTCATATACTGCATCTGTATCATTATGATTTGCTGTATCAGTAAACACTTCCTTATGTAATGAATTATATTGAGCTATTATATCGTTATACTGCTCTTTTCCACCATTTTTTGTCTCATAATTCATATAAAAACTAAGTATATTAAAGGCTATATCTAGACTTCTTCTGCCGTCTGCTGTTTCAAAGAAGCCTGCGTCACATCTTGGCTGTTTATTAATCTGTCCTGCTATATTTATTGCTTCATCTTCTTTTCCAACACGATAACATACATTTCCACATATATATTTAGCATCATCTTTTGATTCATTTATTATATCATTAACTTCTTTTAATCCCGTATCAATCAATTCCTCGTACTCGCTGCTATGTTGTGCTTTATCTAATCCAGACAACGCATTCAGCATAAATGCTTTATCATAGCCTGTCATCTCCTCAAAACTGATTTCTTTTAATACGTTGTTAATGTATCCTTTAATTTCAAAACTTTTATCCAACACTTTTTCCTCCTTTTATTCTTTATTCAACCGGATCGTAATCAAAATAATCAAATTCAGCATACATCACGTTCTGATTATGCGAATACATATCATAAGACTTACTTCCTGCATACGCATACATGCCAATCATTGCTCCTGTGAAACGCTTTCCTTTTTTCAGTCCTTCATCGCTTAAATAATATACATTATTAAGTACTGTAATCTTCTCATAGTCATCATCTTCATAGCTATATGAAAACGATCTTGTAAAATAATTTGTCTCGATTTTAAGATATATGTATCTTTGCTTCGAATCAATAACTATGGCATCATGATTGATAACTTTATCACCAATAACTTCAACAACCTTAAGTGTTAAATCTTCACTAGCATCACATTTGAACACACCGAATTTAAGGTATGTATTTTCATCATAATAGCACGTCAATCCGCAATCCTGTCCGTATTTTAATACCGGAATACGCATTTTGGTCTTAACATTAAAGTGGAAATGTTGTTGCCTCCTAAGAAGAACATTCTTAGCTTTTATGCTATTAAGATCGTATTCACTGCCTTTAACCTTCACATATGAATTAGACAATACTATACCATCCATTTCGGGAACTCTTGGGAAACACCAATCTGAGCCAAGATATGAGTTATTAAAATCATCGTGTAAATTCTCTTCCCATACTTCCTCCGTAAGATCTGGCTTTATCTGTAAAACACTTGGTCCATCCAGCATATTAACTATTGGCCAGCCATCTGCTGTCCATGTTATCGGATCTAATGCTGTTTCTCTTCCAAGAACAGTGTATCCGTCACCCATTGTACGTCCACACAGATACACCATGTACCATTGGCCATTCTGAGTCATTACTGGTTTTCCATGACCACACCTCTGAATTGCTGCTTTTTCATCTTGCTGTCTCATTATTGGATTATATGGACATGGCTCATATATTCCCATGAGCTCCTTGCTTCTTGATACTGTAATTCTATGACCTGGTCCTGTACCACCCTCAGCTTCAAACAGATAATAATATCCGTCTTTCTTTAATAAATGTGGTCCTTCCGGTGCTCTTTTGTTATCCCCATAATATAGCATTGTTGCCTTGGATATTTTTTTCGTTGCATCCTTGTTTAACTCAAATATCCTTGCCCCTCTGTTAAGCAGCATATATCTTTTGCCATCGTCATCATTAAATATAGATGGATCTATTCCATCCTCATCTATAATTGCCGGTTTGGTATATGGCCCCTCCGGCTTATCTGAACTAACCACTATCTGCTTTCTGTACACCGTGCCATCATCATTAAGCCTGTAAGTAGCAGTTATGTAATAACGTCCCTCATAATACGATATATCTGGCGCCCAGTAGCCTCTTCCCCCTTCCAGATTATCTATTCCTGTCCACTCTGGATTAGTTATTGCATAACCTATTATCCTCCAATGAATAAGGTCTCTAGAATGCGATATCGGAATACATGGATAGTATATAAAAGATGAATTAACCATATAATAGTCATTATCAACTCTTATAATTGATGGATCAGGAAAACATCCTGTCCGAATTGGATTATGGTAACAATCCTTTAATTCTGCCCCTACAACGCCTTTAAAATATTGTTCCAGCTCAAAAAATCTATTCTGATGAGAAATTTCATATGGAGTAATAAGCTTATTATTTCCTTCTGTAGGCGACATTCCAACTCTTTCTACCAGATACCTGCACGCCTCAACATTTCCAGACATTGCTGCATAATGAAGCATACCATTATGATTGTTATCATATATGTTCATGCTTACACGCGAATATTCGACAATATACTTTATCATATCAAGATTGCCTGTTTTAGCAATTAAAAACGGCATCATAATTCCGCTTGAATTAACATCATCTATACAACCCGGATTCTTTTCCAATATTCTCTTTACTTCGCTTAAATTTTCGATATATATTGCATCCTCTAAGGTTCTGTTCGTATTCAACTTAATCCTCCATATTGTATATATTATCTTGCATACATTGTACCATCTGCACCTTATTTATTCTACTATTATGACTCATAAACCAACTAAAAAACACTGTTTTTTAGTGTTGTATCAAGAAAAAAAAGGCGAATCCTTTCGGATTCGCCTATACATAATTCTTTAATTACTCCTTAACAGCACCTACATTAACACCCTGTACAAAGTATTTCTGACAGAATGGATAGATGATCATGAAAGGAAGGATAGCAACGATAGTAGCTGCATTAGAGATTGTCTCTGGGTTAACAGCACCATCATTAGGAATATCACTATCAATAACCATACTCCTTAACTGAATCTGGAAGTTGTAAAGTGTATTCTTATTAATATATAACTTGAAGTTTGTGTAATCATTCCAGAAGCTTACGGCGAACATCAAACCAATTGATGCAAGAGCAGCCTTTGAAAGAGGAAGTACGATCTTAAAGAAGATTCCCATTGGAGAGCATCCATCAATCTGAGCAGCTTCAAAAAGTGACTCAGGAATACCTTCGAAGAAGTTTCTCATAAGTACTAAGTTATATACGTTAATAGCCATTGGTAAAATAACAGCCCAAAGTGTATTGATTAATCCTAACTGCTTGATAACAAGGAACTTAGGAATCATACCACCATCGAAAATCATTGTGAACAGAAGCATATATGCAAAGAAGTTTCTTCCTGGCATATCCCACTGAATCAATACATAACCACCAAGTGTAACAACTAAAAGTCCAACGAATGTACCTATAATTGTTGTAATTACAGAGATAATGAATGGTCTATATAATGCTGATCTTGTTACAACAGCTGCATAACCGCCCCAAGAGAACTTCTCTGGCAACCATGTAAAGTTGTATGAAGAATAAGCATCGATAGAACTAATGATTACTCGATAAATAGGAATCATAATTGCGCATGCAACAATTATAAAGAAGATTGCATTGACAATTGGGAATACTTTGAACTTTTTCTTTTTCTTTTTGTAAACTAATGTTGTATTATCACTCATTCTATTATTCCCTCCTATACGATTCCACGTCCACGTACTTTCTTACTTGCCCAGTTACAACCGAGAACTAAGATCATACCAACGAACGACTTAAATAAACCTACGGCAGTTGTATAACCATAATCTGAGTTACCACCGCTGAATGTCTTTGTATAAACATATGTCTGCAGAACCTGTGACTTAGAATATGTAATAGGTGACTGCAATACGAATACAGATTCAAAAAGGTTCATAACCTTAGCAAGGTTAAGAATGAATACTGTAATAATAGTATTAGCAAGTGCTGGTAATGTAATATAAATAAGTCTCTTAAATCTGTTAGCGCCATCGATCTGAGCTGCTTCATAAAGATCCGGACTAATACCAGACAATGTAGCTAAGAATAAGATTGTTCCCCAACCTGTATCCTTCCAAACATTCATTACATAGAATGTTCCACGCCAATATGCTGTACTGTTCATGAAATCAATTGGACCATTAATTAATCCCATATTTATAAGAATTGAGTTGACTGGCGCATTATCATAAGGAGCCAGCATCATCTTAAATACTGAAGCAACAACAACCCATGACATGAAGTGAGGAAGATAGATGATCGTCTGAACTGTCTTCTTGAAAATCATGTTTACAATTTCGTTCAAAAGAAGTGAAATTATAACGGCTGCACCTGTATTTAAGAACAACTTAATAATTGACAAAATTAATGTATTTCTGAATGCCTGCCAAAAATAAATATCATTTGTAAACATAGTTACAAAATGGTAAAGACCCATGTAATATGGATTACCAATGATATAACATGTGAATGCATAACGGCATCCAAGCATTGGCCAGTAGTTAAATAAAAGAATCATTATAAGTACTGGTAAAAACATGAGGTAGAAACCTCTGTAATAGTACATCTTTGCTGTGATGCTCTGGTTAAGTGAATTAGAAAGATACTTAGAATCTACATTAAGTTCTTTCTTGAATGGCTTTACAATATCAATAAAGCAACCTGCAACGGCAATTACAAGACCGATTGCAAGAATAATAAGACCACATCCAATATGATATGTGTTCTTTCCATATCCATTACTAAGGATATCCATAAGATTATGTGGAACATAATTAAGTCCACCACCAGCAACCTTACCCTCTACGCTATTGAAATCAAATGCAAAGATTGAAACTGCTGTAATAATTGTTGCTAATGCACTAGTAATAATTGAGAAGAACTCTTTTCTAGCAACAACAAGAATAATACCAACAACGATACATGCAATGAATAAATACCACATTACTGGCATACTGATATTCATGTAGCTGAAAGCATATGCCTTAGGATATACACCCTCCTTAATTTTCGCACTTGACTGTACGAATGGTAAAAGGCTGGCAATAAGCATTATTATAAGTCCGATGATGGCCATCAATTTAATATTTCCCTTTGGCTTACCTACTGCTGTACCGCACTTAGGGCATATTTTAGCCTTCTTAGGAAGCTCTGTGTTACAAGATGGACACTGCATTTTTTTACCTTCTTTCCTAATTTTTTATCGTATGCCTACCAAATAAATTTCATAAGCAAATCTTTTTTCAATACAAGCGGCGCGGATTTCTCTGCGCCGCCGTACTGATATTTAATGCCGAAGCATTATAATTTACATAAAGTCAAATTACTTTGTCTCTAATGTCTCGTTTAATGACTCGATAACAGCGTCAACCTTAGCGCCAACCTGCTTCTTGTAATCAGCCATAGCATCATCATATGACTTCTCACCAAGGATTACCTGAGAAAGTGTCTCAAGTCTCTTTGTGTTGATCTCTGTGATGTTGTTGTTAAGAACTTCTGTAGCTGTAAGAGGAGTAGCGATCTGGCTGTTAGCATTGAACATCTTGTAGTTCTCTGTGATGATTGGATCTACTGATGCATTACCTGGATCAGTCTTGTCACCGAATGTAGCAATTGCTAAGCTCTTATCAATGTGGTTCTTAGACATAAGCTTTGTGTTATCCTCTGGAGTTGGAAGGAAGTGGAACTGACCTTCTGTATAAGTTTTACCAGCATCTTCTTTACCCTTTAATGTAACTGTCTCAGCCTTGTCATCCCAGTGAGTTCCCTTAGCACCATACTGCCATGCAACCTGAACATCACCACCATCAAGCATTGTATCGATGAAGTACTTGAAGATTCCTTCAGCCTTACCATTCTCATATGCCTTGTATGTGATACACCAAGCTGTTGCAAGACGCTCTGTATACTTACCAAGTTCCTTAACTGGCTTAATAGCGATTATCTTATCAGACTTATCAGCGATAGAGTTCTGAAGTGTATAAGCCCATGTACCAGCCCAGTATGTGAATACTGCAGACTCTGTTGACTTATCCTTAGAATTCCACTTCTTACGAGCATCTGATGTTGACTGGTTCTGTGATGATGGATCAAGAATCTTATCATCTATAGCAGTCTTAAGTCTTGCCATAGCGTTCTTCATAGCATCCTCAGAGAATCCATCCTTGTACTCACCTGACTTAGAATCATAGTAGAATGTGAAGTTAGCATCCTGATAGAATTCTGGAAGGTAGTTTGTGTATGGAGCCTCAGGTGTACCTGAGTTACCACCTGCTACGAAACCTGAACAAGAAATAACAAAGTTCTTGTTGTCTGAAGAAGCCTGAATCTTCTTAAGCATATCATAATACTCATCAAATGAAAGTGTCTGATCTGCAACCTTATCTGGATCATATCCAGCAGCCTTTAAGTAAGAAGACTTAATGTATGTACAGCATCCGTTACCACGGGCTGGAGAGAATCCGTAAAGTGCCTTCTCACCTGTTGGTCCAGCAACTACATTAGCTGCCATAACTGATTCTGCAACATCTGTAAGTCTGCCAGAGTTCTTTGTTGCTGACTGATCCCAAGCTTCTGTCATATCCCAAAGATAACCATTAGATGCGAAGTTAGCAAGGTAATCTGCGCCAAGAAGAACCACATCAGGAATATCGCCTGAAGCAAATGCGTTCTTTACTGAATCATAGTAGCTTGAATGCTCTGGACGAACCCACTCAATATCAAGTCCTGTAAGTTCCTTGTAGTAATCATAGAACTCCTGAGCTCCGTTTGATTCCTTAACTACAGTTCCGTCAACCATAACTCTGAACTGTCCTGGCTTCTCAACTGAAGCCCAATCAACTGTCTCCTTCTCCTTCTTTGTTGTGTTGCCTGAACCACAAGCAACGAGACCCATTACTGAAGTAAGTGTTAAGCCTACTGCAGCAAACTTCTTTAATGTCTTTTTCATAAACCTTAAAACCCTCCTTAATTTGGTTCGCGAGGCGACAAACCTCGTATCGTGTTTTTGACATAGATATATTATCATTTTTGTACTATTTTAACAAGGCTAATTTTAACAAATCTTGTATTTTTTTTGCTCTTTTTGTGAAAACCCAGCATTTATGCGGCTTGCAGCTTACATAATTTTTTAACTTTTTATGAATTTTTGTTCATAATTATTTCATAAGAATAGTTTTTCTTCGTATAATTGTTACATTTTTATGTTAAATGTGCACTATCTGCTCAAAGTTTTTTATCACTTTTTATATCACTTTTACATATTAAGCTCATAAATTTACAAAAAGCAACCATCGTATTGTTATTTTTTACCACTGTTAATTATTTATTCACAATTTCTATATATACAATGTTCCATCTTCTTTGCGGTACATCTTAATATGCTGTGTGTCTCTTAATTCAAGTTTTCCTGCTGATAGTTCCGTCAGTTTATTCTTAAATGTATTTTCAACAGCTATATCCATCATCAGTTCAAATGTTACGTTTTCTGAATATTCTGTTGATATTATTGTAATATCATACTGGCTGCACAGATGCTGAATCTTTCCAACATATGTATAATCCACATCTATATATGTTTTTGCACCATCTATAAGTTCGCCTGTCTCAGAATTATTCAATGCCTCCTTTGCAGCCATGCTGTATGCCCTGACAAGACCGCCTGTTCCAAGCAGAACTCCGCCAAAATATCTTGTTACAACACAAAGGCAGTTGCCCATTCCATTACCCGACAGAATTTCTAATATGGGTTTTCCTGCTGTCCCCGATGGTTCTCCATCATCTGAAAATCTCTGTATCTGGTTATCATTATCATTTCCTATTATATATGCATAGCAATTATGCCTGGCATCCCAGTATTTCTTTTTTATTGCCGCTATTATCTGTACAGCCTGCTCCTCAGTTTCAATATTATATATATTTCCTATAAATCTTGATTTCTTCTCTATTATTTCTGCATTCCCGCCCTTTATAACTTTTTTCATGTATATATCCTCTCTGAAGTATTACTTTCTTCTTATAATTTGCCTGCTTTTTCCTTTTATGATATAATATCATGAATTTAATAAGGAGGACAATATATGAATTATGGTGGTAACGGCATAAAACAAAAGAAGAAATTGCTTAATTCAGCTACTACCAAGCTGGGCACCAAATTAGGTATATTTTTCATAAAACTTGCTCTTGTTGGAGCCATTGCGGTTGTTGTCGCCGGATCATGTCTGGCGTTTGGTTCATTTCAGGGCATAATAGAGAGTGCTCCTGACATTGCTTCAATAAGTGTTTCCCCTGAAGGGTTTGCCACTAGGATTTATGATTCTGATGACAACGAAATACAAGCCTTGTCTACATCTGGTTCTAACAGAACATATGTGACTATTGACCAGATACCAAAGGAACTCCAGCACGCTTTCATAGCTATCGAAGATGAGCGTTTTTACGAACATAATGGTATAGACATGAAAGGTATATTAAGAGCAGCATCAATTGCTGTTTCTAATGGAGAAATGTCACAGGGTGCAAGTACCATAACGCAGCAGCTGCTAAAAAATAATGTATTTAACGCATACAATGAATCTACTATCGAGAAAGTCAAGAGAAAGGTTCAGGAACAGTATCTTGCAGTCAAGCTTGAGACTGTAATGTCAAAGGATGAAATTCTCGAGAATTATCTTAATACCATTAACCTCGGAAATGGATACTATGGTGTGCAGGCTGCTGCCAACGGATATTTCAACAAGGATGTATCAGAGCTTACTATCAGTGAATGTGCTGTTATAGCTTCTATTACAAAGAGTCCTACCGGTCTCAATCCTATAAGACATGCAGAAAGAAACAGAGACAGGCAGAGCCAGGTTCTTTATAACATGAAGGATCAGGGTTATATAACCCAGGAAGAATATGACGAAGCTATCAATGATGACGTATACGCGAGACTTGAGGGCATTGAACTCGCAGGAACAAGCTCCACTACTTATTCGTATTTCGTAGATGAGCTTATCAACCAGCTTACCAATGATCTTATGACCCAAAAAGGATATACTGAAGCGCAGGCTACTAATATGATTTATCGTGGTGGTCTTCAGGTATATTCAACTCAGGATACAATGATGCAGGAAGTTGCTGATGATGTAATCAATGATCTTGATAATTACAATGATAATACTCATTTTTCAATCAACTATTCTCTTTCCGTAAAAGAAAAAGATGGCACTTACTCATATTACTCTCATAATACGATGCTTAACTGGTACAACAAGACTCAGGGAGACACCAGTTTCAATCTTACCATGACAGATGAGGATGCTGCTCAGGAATATGTTGACATGTATAAAGAAGCCATGCTTGCTAATGGTGGTGAAGTTGTTTCAGAAAATCTGAGTTATACGATCCAGCCACAGGTATCATTTTCAATCATAGAGCAGTCTACCGGACAGGTTAAAGTCATGGTAGGAGGCCGTGGTGACAAAACGCTTAATCGGAGCCTGAACAGAGCATCTAATGATGTAACAAGACAGCCTGGTTCAAGTATTAAGCCTCTTGTTGCTTATGGACCAGCTCTTGATCTTGGAACATTTACCCTTGCATCAGCTATTGATGATGCTCCATATTACTATAGCGGAACAGATGCCAAGCTTGTAACTAACTATACCAAAGGTGAGTATCGTGGATTAATCACATTAAAACAGGCACTCACTATTTCACAGAACGTACCTGCTGTAAAAGTTCTTACCGCAATAACGCCTCAGGTTGGTTATAATTACCTTGAAAAATTCGGACTTTCAACACTGGTTTCACCTAAGAACGCTATTAATGGTTCTCATGATGTTGTACAATCCCTTGCACTTGGTGGTATGACAAGAGGTGTTTCTAATATTGATATGTGTGCAGCTTATGCAGCAATTGCTAATAAAGGTGTATATACAAAGCCTGTGTACTACACTAAGGTTCTTGATTCAGAAGGAAATGTGATTATTGACAATTCTGTTCCTGAAACTCACAGAGTTCTTAAGGAAACATCTGACTGGCTTTTAATTCAGGGACTTCGTTCTGTAGTAACATCCGGTACTGCTGTGGCAGCAGGTTTCCCTAACCAGCCGGTTGCAGGTAAGACAGGTACAACCCAGTATGACAGTGACAGATGGTTCTGTGGTTTTACACCTTACTACACAGGAGCTATATGGGTTGGATATGATGATAACTCAAGAGCTTTAGGCGGAGTTGTTAACCACAGTTATCTGTGGAGAGTAATTATGCAGCAGATTGATTCAAATCTCGGTCTTGAGACAGGATCATACGAACAGCCTTCAGGAATTGTAGAAGCTACTGTATGCTCTAAGTCAGGATTACTTCCTGTAGAGGGCCTGTGTGATAATGATCCATCAGGCAACTGTATCATTACAGAATATTTCTCAGAAGATACAGTTCCTACTGAGTATTGTACAACACATACAAAGGTAACATTCTGTAATGATTCTGGAAATATTGCCACATCAGGATGCCCTAACACAACTACAAGAATCATGGTTAAAAAGGCCGCTGCAACAAGCCAGATTGGTGGCGATTCAGATTCCGAGCTTAAGACATGGGATGCTGATTATACAATAACAGATGAACAATTATCTAAGCTGTGTACATTGCACAACAATGCAAAGCCAAGCACAACTACTCCTACAACAGGAAGCAGTACCAACCAGGCAACCACAGCTGCAACTAAAGAAAACAGTACTTCCGGTACAACCAATGCTGCAACAACTAATGCATCATCTGAACAAGAAAATAATACTAAAGCAACTGTTAAACAGCCTTAAATCAAAAAAGAAGGTCACACTGGCAATTAGTGTGGCCTTCTTTTATTGGTCTTTTATTATTCTTTTTTCATCTTAGGATCAAACACCAGTGACGCCAGAAATCCAAATATCAGTGCTGCCGAGACTCCTACGGCACATGCTGTAAATCCGCCTGTAAACAATCCGAGCAGTCCCTGCTCATCCACTGCCTTTTTCATTCCTTTCCACAACACATTTCCAAAGCCAGTCAACGGCACTGTTGCTCCTGCCCCGGCAAATTTTACAAATGGTTCATAAACTCCAACAGCACCAAGCACTATTCCGGTTGTAACAAGTATAACCATTATTCTTCCCGGCATTAGTTTTGTCTTTTCCATAAGTATCTGTGTGAGTACACAGATTATTCCACCACATACGAACGCTCTTACATACTCCATATATTTAAAGTTCCTTTCTTTCAAGAATTACACCATGAGCTATTCCAGGTACACTTTTTCCCTCATTGAAACTCACTGTGGATAATAATGCTCCCGTTGGCACGAACAATACTCTTTTGTATTCTCCTGATAAAAGCTTTTTAATTATACATGTATTAAGAACTACTGCACTGCATCCGCAGCCGCTTCCGCCTGCGCATTTAGTATTTCCTTCATATATAATCATTCCACAATCATACAATTTGTCCTTTAAGTCAAAACCTTTTTCTTTCAGAAGATCTGCCAGTATCTGATTGCCAATACTGCCAAGATCTCCTGTAAATATATGATCATAATAGTCCTCATTAACTTCCAGGTCTTTAAGATTCTGTGCTATAACATCAGCTGCCGCAGGCGCCATACACGCCCCCATATTCATAGAATCCTTAATTCCATAATCAACAATATTTCCTGTTGTTATACCCTTTACTACAACACACGGACTGCCCTGTGGCAAATGTGATGAAAGTACATAAGCTCCGCATCCTGTAACAGTCCATGTTGACGCATATGGTCTCTGGTTACCATATTCAAGCGGATACCTGAACTGTTTTTCAGCACTTGCAAAGTGGCTTGATGCCGCAGCTATAACATGGTCTGCATAACCCGCATTAATACACATCGATCCAAGAGATAAAGCTTCTCCTATCGTTGAGCACGCCCCATACAAGCCAAACAACGGAATATTATATTTAACAAGTCCAAATGATGTAGCTATAAGCTGTCCAAGCAGATCTCCTGCATATATATAGCCTATATCATCTGCTGATAATCCACTCTTAATAAACAGCTTGTCCACTGCCAGCTCCTGAAGTCTGCTCTCAGCCTCCTCCCAGCTGTTAGTCCCAATCATATCATCCTCTGCGACAAGATCAAATTCATCCCCCAGTGGGCCTTCCGCTTCCTTTTTCCCTACAACTGTAGACCCACAGCTTATATATACATCATTTTCAAATATCAGACTCTGTTTTCCAACCATATTGTTCCTCCAAGGTTTATAATAATCGTCTGATAATAGTCTGTCCGTGTATTATATAATTATGCATTACTTATAAAATGTATCCTCAACTCATCATTTAACAAGGATATCCAGAGTATGCGCTGCTGCCCCCATAATATCCATTCTCTCACATGTGGCAATATGATACTTATAAAACATCTCAAATTCTTCATCATCAAGTTGGTTAAGATATGGCCTTATATAATTAGCCGGTCCGTCCGGTGTTATTATCTTGTAACGATTAAGTCCTGCTAACCTATTAAGGCGTTCTATATCCTCGAGTCTTACATAATCATACAGATCCTCCGGCGAAGATACTGTATGAAAATCATTTGTCAGCCTGCCTGATTTTATACATTCTTTTATATGACGCTCCTTAAATGCATATGTAATAACTCCATACTCATTCATAACATACGCAACAAGAATATATCCTCCCCGTTTCGTTATACGGCCCGCCTCCTTTAGTGCCTTTAACTTATCCTCATCTCCAAACAGATGATACATCGGTCCAAACAACAATGTTATATCAAATGTTTCATCTTCAAAGCGCTTTAATTTAAGAGCATTTCCCTGATACGCTTTTACTGTTGAATTCTTGGATTTAAGTATCCCAAGATTGTGTCTTACAAGTTCCACAGCCGTCACATCATATCCTTCGTTGGCAAGCGCAACACTGTATCTGCCCGTTCCCGCTCCAATATCCATTATCTTAATATTATCGCGCCCATTGTCTTTAAGCATCTGTATACATCTGTGAATATACTCCATAGACGTTCTGTACTCAATCTGCCCATGTCTTGAAATAAGCCTTTTTTCTTCATTAAATTTATTATAATAATCTTCTAAGTACGTACCCATCAGTTTTCCTTCCTCAAAAATGTATTCTTTGCGCTCATTATAGCACATTTATCAGCTTCAATGCCCAGTATATCACACCTGCACACCAGCTGAAAAATATTCCATACAATATAACAGGTCCAGCTATAGTAAATATCTTGCAGCCAATACCAAATACCTTTCCCTCTTTCTTATATTCGATTGCCGGCGCACATACACTATTGGCAAATCCGGTTATCGGAACAAGGCTTCCCGCTCCGGCAAATGTTGTAATTGAAGGATATATATTAAGACCTGTAAGAATAACACTCGCAAGGACAAGGATCAATGTCGTATACGAAGCAGCCTCTGTATCAGGCACTCCTGATTCTCTGCATACTGCAAGAATTATTTGTCCGCATACACATATTAATCCCCCGACAACAAATGCTTTGAGACACTTTAATGCGCAATTACCCTTTGGTGTCATATTCTCAACATAAGCATTATAACTTTCATTTCTTTTCTCAATATCAACCGGTTTATCGTTATTTCCTGTGATTTTTCCTGACATATCCACACCTCCTCAAATGTTAATTCAAATTATTATGCATCAATATAAAAACAGATAATATGCAAGCTGTCCTAACGCCTTACCAGCTGCTATACACGCTACAATAAATCCAAGTCCGGCACCAGGTTTAGCCCTGTGAATAAATATCGGAAGTCCTTTCATCGCCTCCGCAAGGCTTATAAGAAATGTTCCGACAAATATTCCGGATATAAGTCCAAATATAATACATCCTGCAAGTCCCACAGATACATGCCACCCCAATACATATATAAGATTGGCTGCTGACGCTCCAATTATTATAAACTCTTCATATATCCGTACTTCTCCGGCCGTATTACTCACATCTGCATATCTGTTTATAACGCCTACAGTTGTGATTAATGAAAATAGTCCGGCTGCAGTTATAACACCCGAAAATACACCTATGAGAACAAGCAATATAATCATTTATCCCCCCGCTCTTTCCCTGCAGACTTCCGGTCAATAACTGAATCTGCGACATCTTTATTATATTTGTCCATTTCTACCTCTAAAGGAGTTGGTGCCTTCGACAGCTTATGACCTGCAAAATGATCATAAAACACGACAATTCCAACAAAAAGTCCTATTGCATAAGCAACCTCCATAATATTTGATGGCTCGTAAGATGATGCTCCGAAAAGCTCATATATCCTGTCAAATATATCTGTTGTGCTTACATCATTGTTATATGCTATTATTCCATATCCGCTTCCTATCATGGTTATAATGCATACAAAAAATACTTTTATCCAGTGCCCTACATTTTTACTATCATGCTTTTTATACTGCACAATAAAGTCACTGTCTCCAAGGCACTCTATATCTGCATCCGGTACTTCTTCCCTTATTATCTGCACAACATTTAATGCATCATACACCTTTGTTTCATAAATCCCTGTTTCAAAATGTGCAAGTTCCAGTTCTTCTATCTGCTTTTTTAACTGATTATTTTTACAATAAACTCCTGCAACATCAGATATATACGCAACTGGTTCTTCGACACTATTCTGCTGTTTTATTTTGATATATATTTTCTCGGACATTCTGTTCCCCATTTCTGCATATATTTTCTTATGTGTTATTATTAATCATTTTGGAATTATTATTCATCTTTAAGCAAAAAGCCGTTTTCTCATGCCTGTTAATATCTTTTTTTCCATTCTTGAAACCTGAACCTGTGATATTCCAAAGCAATTTGCTACCTGCATCTGTGTATAATCCTCAAAATATCTCATTCTGATGAGCTGTTTTTCTCTTTCGTTAAGACTATCCATCAGCTCATTAAGTGCCACTCTTCCTGATACATCCTCCGACAGATCTCCTCCCTGTTCAAGCCTGTCCATTATCATTATCTCGCTTCCATCCCCCTGATATATTGTTTTATATATTGATTCAACCTCCATGGATGCTGACATTGACAATGTTATATCTTCAACTGACAGCTCACTTTCTTTTGCGATTTCTTCAATAGTTGGTTCTATTCCATATTCTTCTCTTAATTTCTGGGCAGCGCGCATACTTTTAACCGCATTTTCCTTTATCGTCCTGCTTACCTTAACAATGCCATCATCCCTTAAAAAGCGTTTTATTTCCCCCGTAATCATAGGTACTGCATATGTTGAAAATGTTACATCCATTTCCAGGTTAAAATTATCAATCGCTTTAATAAGTCCTATACACCCAATCTGAAAAAGGTCTTCCTGTTCTATTCCCCTACCCTTAAATCTCTTTATTATATTCCATACCAGTCCGAGATTCTCCGTTACCAGAGTTTCTCTGGCATCCTTGTCTTCCTTGTGTGCTTTGGCAATCAATTCCTTGGTACGATCCACAGTCTGATCCATAGCATCACATCCTATTCTTTATTCCCCTATTCTTTTTCTCATAAGAACCGTAGTTCCCTTTCCCGGCGCAGACGCAACCCGTAAATCATCCATAAATGCCTCCATAAATGAAAATCCCATTCCGGATCTTTCCTGTTCTGGTTTTGTTGTATACAAAGGCTCCATTGCCTTATGAACATTATCTATACCAACCCCGTCATCATGAACCTCAATTATTACCTGGTTCTGTATACTCTTCAGTCTCATTCTTACCTTTCCATTCTGATTAGCATAACCATGTACTATGGCATTGGTTACTGCCTCCGATACTGCTGTTTTTATATCCTGTATTTCCTCCATGGTAGGGTCCATATATGTAACAAATGCTGCTGCCGTTACCCTTGCAAATGCTTCATTTTCAGACTTTGCATCAAAGAATAATTCCATGCTGTTATTCTCTATCATTGTATTTCCCCCTCTCCTTTAAGTTCATATATATTAACTATCTTATGTAATCCAGAAATTAAAAGTATACGTCTGACACTTTCTCTTACTCCTATTATTGTTATATCCCCCATGTTCCGTATTTTCTTATATCTTCCCATTATAAGGCCTATGCCTGCACTATCCATAAAATCTACTCTTGTAAAATCGAATACTATATGTTTTACACCACGTTCATCAATTATTTCGTCAATAACCGCCCTCATTTCCTCTGCAAGATGATGATCCAGCTCTGCATTCATTCTTATTATCAGCTTATCGTTATTTACCATGTATATATAATCTGTATGTAAAAGGTCCTCCTGTGTCTGTAATTCTTTATCCATTCCTATTCCACTCCTGACTATTTTTGATTGCAAAAACCCCTGACAGAATCATTATCTGTCAGGGGTTATCAAATCGTACTTTATTAGTGTGAACTTATATATTCATTAGCTTCTTTGTAATATCCGCTTGTTGGATAATCGTCCACTATATATTTGTAGTATTTCTTTGCATCATCAGTCTTAGCAAGTGCAACATAAGACTTAGCTGCATAATATGCTGACTCAGCATTATTATTACATTTGTATGCTTTCACAAGGTTGCTTGCAGCTTCTTCGTAATTAGACTTATAATACTCTGTTATACCTGTATTATAAAATGTCTGTGCAGCCGATGGAAGCGTAGCCGTTGCTATTGTATTATACAATGTTTTGGCAGAATCACTAGGAAGAGCACTGACATCAACATCAACTATCTTTTCTGCTGCAAGTGCCGAATCATTTGTTATATACGCATTAGCTGCTTCAATTACTGCTATAAGAAGCTTATTGCTTCCTTCTGTTCCATTAACAGTATTAAGCTGCTCCTCAAGTGCGTCCTTCTGTGCCTTAACATCTTCATAATCTTTCTGAAGCGAATTAAGCTCAACATTTCCTGATGACAGCTGTTCACTGTATTTCTGTATGCTATCCTTGTATTCCTGGGTAAGTCCTTTGTTTCTTGCTGGTACTATCAGGAACCATATCAGCGCTGCACCTATCACAACACCAACAAGAACATTAATTATGGTTATCGCACCATTACTTGGCTCTTTATATGATGACCTTGGGACTATTACATCATTACCGCTTAATGGTTTCTTCTCTATAATCTTTTCTTTTCTCTTAGGTAAAAATGTATTAGAAGCATCTGCTTTCTTGGCAGCTGTTCTCTCAGCAATTTCTTTAATATACATCTGTGCCAGAGTATTATTCTTGTCTATGGCAAGTACTGCATTAAGCAGCTTTCTGGCTCTTACGAGTTCGTCCTGCTTAATATATATCAACGCAAGAAGAAGATGTGCCTTTATCAACTGTGGATTGTTGGTTACAACTTTCTTTAACTGAATAACTGCCATATCTATATTGCCTTCTTTAGCATATTTAAGAGACAGATTATACTTTTTAATAGTTCCCGTTATCATTTCAAATCTGTTCTGATTAGTCTGTATTCTCTTAATATAACTTCCAGCAACATTATCCTGTGGTGCAAAATTCTTGCTGACAACCCACTGACTGAGCGCCTCAACCACATCTCCCATTTCACAGTACACAAGACCAAGGAGGTTTCTTGCATTAGTGTTATATTTATTAATCATAAGACTAACTTTCAGGCTTTCTACAGCTCCCGTAAGATCCCTCACTCTTGCTTTATACAGACCCGCGTTATAATATGCATCCGAAGCCTTGGCTGTCTGCTTATATACCGCAACATTCTCTCCACACTTAGGACATGTGTCATTATCGGTAAGGAGGCTTCCACATTTAAAACATCTCATACGTCCACCTCTCAACTATTTATCTGTATTCTTATCACTTATTATCTTAGATATAAGATCTGTAATATCTGGAACATCATTGTTATATATAGCATCTTCAGCATCCTCTACTTCAAGGCTTGGCTGAAACTTCTGTATCTCTTCATCAAAATTAATCATACTTCCTCCTGTAATCTGTTTCCCAACACATTCTTTATATCTCCTACAAGATACAAGGAACCTGTTGCAAACATTAATTCATTATCCCATCTTTTCAAGGCCTGCTCTACATCATCGCACATCTGTATTGTTACTGATGAATCAGCAAGATTCTCCCTGAATACATTCTCAATTATATCTGCCGAAAGCTTTCTGACCCCGCCTGTTACAGTTACAAACACCCTGTTAAAATGCTTACAGCAGCATAGTATCTTAACCATCTCTTCATAATTCTTATCACTAACCGCTGAAAACAGAAGCGTTGCTGGCGGCATGTCCTCACCCTCATACATGCTGTCTACAGATTCCACAAAGACTTTAATTCCATGCGGATTATGCGCTCCATCAACATAAAGGTTATGCATTACCTTTTCCATTCTTCCTGACCAGTGAGTCTGTAAAACTGCTTCTTTTACCAGGTCATGCGATAAATGTACTCTGGCATATTCTTCAAGTACAGCACATGCTGTCAGTGCAAGACTTGCATTCTCAATCTGATATAATGCACTGGTACTTATTCTGAAGCAATCATTCTTATAATACTCATTATCAATAAAAAAATCAATATAACCATGACTATTTTGTAGCATCCTGTATGACGTATTATCTACTGCTATACATCTGCTGTTGCACAATTTTGCTCTCTTGGCAACTACATCCCTTACTCTGCTGTCATTTGCGCAAAACACCACAGGTACACCTTCTTTAATTATCCCTGCCTTCTCTGCTGCAATTTCTTCAATGGTATTTCCAAGTATCGCTGTGTGTTCAAGTGATATAGTTGTTATAACACTTATAAGCGGGGTATTTACCGCATTGGTTGCATCAAATCTTCCCCCAAGCCCTGTCTCCATAACAACATAATCTGCTCTGTTCTTTTTAAAAATATATAACGCCATTCCAAACAGATAATCAAAATACGCCAGCTGGTCTGTCCGCATGCTTTCTACTGCTTCATACGCTTCCACAAATTCTTCTTTTGATACTGGTTCATTATTGATCTGTATACGTTCCCTTATATCAACAAGATGTGGTGATGTAAAAAGTCCCGTCTTATATCCATTTGTCTTAAGAATCTGTGCTATATATGCACATGTGGAACCTTTTCCATTAGTTCCGGCTATATGTATTATTTGCAAATCTTTTTCGGGATTCCCCATATCTCTGAGAAGTTTCCCTGCCCTTATCACTCCTGTATCTTTAGCAAACTGTCCAATACAGTCAATTCTGTCAACTACTTCTTCATATATCATATTTTAATATGCCCTTTTCTGTATTGATGTAATCATCCTGCCTTCATAACCTATAACTGCTGTCTTTTTGTCCGCAGCATATGCATATATATATTGTTCATCACCTGTAACCGCTTTTATATCAGACGAATCATGAGCTTCCTTGAGCATCTCCTCTATGTGCATGGTTTCTTCTGTTTGAAATTGTCTTACAACATCAGTAAAAACATTTTCATCAAAACTGAATCTGAAAAAGAATGCCTGCCACTTAAGCTGTAATACTTTTGCCCTGCTACTGGTCTCCTGCTGTACAGCCTCATTTACTTTCCTCTGATACTCATCAGCACTCTGCAATCTGGATAATAAATCCTGAATATCCTTTTCTGTTTCTGATAATCTCTTCCTTTTTCTTTCACATTCCTGTTCCAGTCTGTCCATATTGCGCTTTGTTTCGTTGACTCCGGCATAATATTTTTTAGATTCATCTTCTGTCTTCTTGCCGTTTATATAATCGTCTTTCTTGCCCTCAAGTTCTGAAAATGCTTCTTTAATCTCTGTAAATCTTCTGTCTGCATCCTCATACTTTGAGTTTTGTTCTTCTTTTTGTTTTTCCTTAATTTCTAATTCTTTTTGAAGCTTGTTATAATTTTTTTCAGCTGTCACAACTTCCCTGCATTTAAGTTCATATTCCTTATAGCTTTCTTTTTCCGCCCCAAGCTTGTCCGCTGTGACGTATGACGGAAGCAGTTCTGTTGGAGCATATAATTTTCTGTTCCCTGCTTTGCTGATTTTCCATATAACCGCCGCTGTCTGTATCTTAGAAATACGTGTCATATTCTTTACTGCCTGATACATTGTTTTAATCTGTGCTTCTGTAGCTTTGAAAGCATCTTCCCCAAGAAGTTCTACAACCTCATCAAGCCTGGATATGCTCCTCTGTTTCACTATGGAATCTATTATTCCTTCCCCATTAAATTTCTGTGGCGAAAGTATTTTCTGTACCTGCCTCTTCGTCTCCATTGATGCAAGTCCCAGCTTTCTGCCCACTATATCCCCATACTCTTTCTTCTGTATCTGTGACAATCCTGTCATGGTATTCAGCAGATTATTTAAAAATGCATTGTTATATTTTATGCCAATCTGCTCAATTTTATGTGCAGGAGACATGTATTTATTAACACCGCATGCTGCTGCCGCCTCATCTGTCAGTATACGGGATAATTCTTCATGAGATTTTTCCTCTACCTGTATTCCTGGTGCAAACTCCCTGCATAAGTCATACAATTTTTCTTTTAACAATATTTCCAGCTGTTCTTTATTCTCTGACTTATATCTTATGTGGTCTTCTTTTACTATGTCAGCAACCTTTCTGGCTTCATATTCTATAGTATTCTTAATTCCAAATGTTTCTGTAAATGTATTAGCTATATCTACCAGCCCCGCCAGGAATCTGTGGCCTGTTTCTTTAACAGCATTAGGCAGGTTAACATTATCAAGAAGAGCTATCTGTATTCTTAATTCATCTTCACTAAGTTCAGGTATGTATCTGAATATATCCGCCATATTGTCAACCTCCTATAATCTGTTTTTGTACTATCTTATCATATTTATATGTTAATGGTAATAATATTGCAAAAATCCGCATACAGGCATGTACCTCAGGCACTCCCATATGCGGATAATATCTTTACTTATAAGTTATATGCTGATTAGCAAACGCCCTGTGCAAGCATGGCGTCAACAACCTTCTCGAAACCAGCAATGTTAGCACCAGCAACATAGTCTGTCTTTCCACCAACTGTCATGTCATATCTCTTAGCAGCATCTGAAATGTTAGCGTAGATTGTTTCCATGATTCCCTTAAGCTTTCCATCAACTTCTTCGAATGTCCATGAAAGTCTTTCTGAGTTCTGGCTCATCTCAAGAGCAGATGTAGCAACACCACCAGCGTTAGCAGCCTTACCACCTACAAAGAGAACACCATTCTCCTGAAGGTACTTAGTAGCTTCTAATGTTGTAGGCATGTTAGCACCCTCTGTTACAGATACAACACCATTAGCAACAAGCATCTTAGCATCTTCGATGTCTAACTCGTTCTG
>CAMDYG010000019.1 GCA_945910225.1 uncultured Eubacterium sp.
GAATCGTGGCGCACTCTCACCGGACAGATGGCTCATTTGGGTGCAGATTATTCACAATTGCGAGAGGATTACTGTCAGTGCCTTCACATGCTATAGATGCCGTGTATATGGGATATTATTATGGTCTTGCCAAGTATTACGATTCCGTTGGCAATACGAGATCGAAGAACCACTGTATGGTTCTTTCTATAATAGTTCCTGTTATACTCCATGGATGCTATGATTATTTTCTGTTTGAGGGAACTGTTCTGCATCTTGTTATATTTCTTATATTTGTTGTGGCGTTGGATATTCTTGCAGTTATCAGGATTAATAAATCATCCAAGAAGAACATGAAGATATACAGAGCTAATCCACAGATGTATGATATGACATATATGCAGCAGGGGACATTTGGATGGCAGAGGAATGCTTATATGTTTTGTACTAACTGTGGAGCAAAACTTAATATTAATACATTTTATTGTACTAATTGTGGCGCTCCTGTACACAGAATCTGATTTGCTTATGAACTTGATAAATGCTATAATAAACAGATGTGTTATGTTTTTGTGAAGGAGTGAGAATTATGGCAGGAACAGCCAAAAAGACTAATAAAAAGAAAACAAGCCAGAACAAGAAGGCATCTAATACTAAAGCAAATACCAAAGCAAATAGCAAGGCAGCTGCGCAGGCTGACAATCAGCTAAAGAATGACTGCATAATATTGTTTTCAATGGCATGTGCAATAATTCTTATATTAAGTAATTTTAATCTTGCAGGAACACTGGGAAGAGGAATCAAATGGCTTATGTTTGGACTTTTCGGCATAACCGGGTATATATTTCCAGTTGTACTTGCAGGAAGCATTATATTTTTAATGGTTAACAGAGACCTTATACGGGTTGCAAGAATGAAAACTGCTGCAGCATATGTACTTGTGTGGGTTGTGTGCGGAATGATACAGAGAATATATAATCAGCCGGATATAGCAGACAGCAGTATTGGGGAGATATTTACCAACTGCGCTGATTACAAAGTTGGAGGAGGATTCCTTGGAGGAGTATTCTGCAAAATCTTAAGTCCTATCGGGGCAATAGGAACATTTGTAATTCTGCTTATTATTGCGATTATCTGTATAGTTATTATAACAGAGAAATCATTTATATCAGGTCTTAAGAATGTGAGCAATAGCGGACACAGAATGATGCAGGAGGCAAGGGAAGATTATTCTGCATATAAAGAACATTCAGCAAGCAGACATAATAATGATATAACTGATGAAGAATATAGACGGATAAGAGAAGAAGAGCGCGCTAAAGCCAGACTTAAAAGGATAGAGAAGAAGGAAAAGCAGCTTGCTGCACAAAAAGAGAGAGAAGAATATCTTGCCAATGCAAGGATGAATAATGTTGTGAGGGGAGTTACTTCTGATACGCTTCTTAAGGACAATGGAAGTGACAGTACACAACAGGATATAGATATTCATGAAATTGTTGTTAATCAGAATCGTAATGATGCATATTCAGATGACATATATGATTATGACACTAATATGAAACCAGTTGATAAAGGAGAAATCCTTGTGGATGATGCTGATGAATTCTTTGAAAATATGTATTCTGATGATAAAAACGATTATGCTCCATCTGAAAATGTATATGATTATGCACAGGATGATGAAGAAATATCAGCTTATGACAGAGATGAGGCTGATAAGCCGGAGTACGAAGTAGATTCAGAACCTGATGAAGAAGAGATCACAGAAATACCTTCACATGTTGAAAGCTATGATGAGCCGGAACATGAAACAGATGGATCAGGGCAGCAGGAGAAGGCTTCACAGCCAGAATCAGCAAAAGCAGAACCACTTAAGAAAAAGAAAAAAGCATATAAGTTTCCACCGGTGAGCCTGTTGAAAAAGAACCCTGGAGGAGCAGCGGGAGGAAAGGCTGAATACAGGCTTACTGCACAGAGACTTCAGGAAACATTACTTACATTTGGAGTAAAGGTTACGATAACAGATATCAGCTGTGGACCGACTGTTACGAGGTATGAATTACAGCCTGAGCAGGGAGTTAAGGTAAGTAAGATAGTATCTTTGTCAGATGATATTAAGCTTAATCTTGCGGCAGCTGATATCAGAATAGAAGCACCAATACCTGGTAAAGCAGCTATAGGAATAGAGGTGCCTAATAAGGAAGCAGGAAGTGTTTATTTCAGAGAGCTGATAGAATCCAAAGAGTTCAGGGAAAGTACATCGGCAGTATCGTTTGGCGTTGGTAAAGATATAGCAGGAAAAACGATAATTGCAGATATTGCCAAGATGCCACATATGCTTATTGCCGGAGCAACAGGTTCTGGAAAATCGGTATGCATTAATACGATTATAATGAGTATATTGTATAAGGCAAAGCCGGAGGATGTAAGACTTATAATGGTTGATCCAAAGGTTGTTGAGCTTAGTGTGTATAATGGTATACCACATTTGCTGCTTCCAGTTGTGACTGATCCAAAGAAAGCTGCCGGAGCACTTAACTGGGCTGTTAACGAAATGACAGAACGTTATAAAAAGTTTGCAGCCATGCAGGTAAGAAATATAAAAGGCTATAATGATGTAGTTGATAAGAAAAATAATGAGGGGATAGATCCTCCGATGGAGAAGCTTCCACAGATTGTTATTATTATTGACGAGCTTGCGGATCTTATGATGGTTGCACCAGGTGAAGTTGAAGATGCAATATGTCGTCTGGCACAGTTAGCCAGAGCAGCCGGAATACATATGGTAATTGCAACACAGAGACCATCCGTTAATGTAGTCACAGGCCTTATTAAAGCCAATATACCATCTAAGATTGCATTTGCTGTTTCCTCAGGTATTGATTCAAGAGTTATTCTTGATATGAATGGTGCTGAGAAATTATTGGGAAAGGGAGATATGCTTTATTTTCCATCTAATCTTCCAAAGCCGTTGAGAGTTCAGGGAGCTTTCGTGTCTGATGAAGAAGTAGAGAAAGTTGTTACATTCCTTAAGGACAATGCAGAGGAGGTTACATATGATGAGAGCATAGCTGAGGCCTCTGTAAGTCAGGAAAGTATGCCGGGAAGTAGCAGAAGTGATGATGACAGGGATTCATTATTTGAAGAGGCAGGCAGATTTGTTATCGAGAATGAGAAAGGTTCGATTGGAAGTCTGCAGAGACATTTTAAGATAGGTTTTAACAGAGCAGGAAGGATAATGGATCAGCTTGCTGATTCCAAGGTTGTAGGGCCAGAGCTTGGCACGAAACCAAGAAAGGTTGAGATGTCAATGGAAGAGTTTGAGGCACTTTTGAAACAATAGAATGTATAGATATTTTGGTTAATTAATAGCGAGGAGGAAATATGAAGCTTTCAGAAATATTAAAAATATGTTCAGAAAATGCAGTGGAAAAGTTTCGGTATAATGTAATAAAAGGAACAACAGACACAGAGGTTACAGGTATTACATCAGACTCAAGAAATATGCAGGATGGATATGCATTTGTATGCATTAAAGGAGCGGTAAGCGATGGACATAAGTATATCGGTCAGGTGGCTGATAAGGCATCTGTTATAGTTGTTCTTGATGGATATGATATGTCTGGATATGATGGGGATTCAACTGTTATTTCAACTGGCAATACAAGACTTGCACTTGCACTTATGTCAGCGGCTATATATGGTAATCCGGATGAAAAGCTTTTTACAATAGGAATTACAGGAACAAAAGGAAAAACAACAACAACTTATATGATTAGGAATGTTCTTGAAGCATGTGGTATTAAAACAGGACTTATAGGAACAATAGAGACTATTATTGGTGACGAAAAAATACCAGCACATAATACAACACCAGAGTCAATAGAGATTCATCAGGCATTTGCAAGAATGGTTTCTGAGGGCTGCAAGGCAGTTGTAATGGAAGTTTCTTCACAGGGACTCAAGCTTGACAGAACAGCTGGAATTATGTTTGATATCGGCGTGTTTACTAATCTCGAACCAGATCATATAGGACCTAATGAGCATGAATCATTTGAAGAATATCTTGAGTGCAAGGCCAAGCTTTTTAAACAGTGCAGGACAGGTATTGTAAATGCTGACGACAAGCATACACCACAGATAATAAAGGATTGCATATGCACAGTTGAAAGTTATGGATTAAGTGATAAGGCAGATATATGTGCTAAGAATATTAATCTTTTACATGAACCGGGCAAGATAGGACTTACATATGACTGTCAGGGACTTGTCAATATGAAGGTTGAACTTGAGCTTCCAGGAAAATTCTCAGTATATAATTCATTGTGTGCAATAGCTGTTACAAGACATTTTAATGTTGATGAAAAGATTCTTGAAGAAACTCTTAAAAAAGTTAAAGTTAAGGGAAGAATTGAACTTGTAAAGGTATCAGATAAATTCACACTTATGATAGATTATGCTCATAATGCCATGGCGCTGGAAAGTATCCTTACAACCCTGAAAGAATATAAACCTCACAGACTTGTGTGCCTGTTTGGTTGTGGTGGAAACAGGTCAAAGGAGAGAAGATTTGAGATGGGAGAAGTGTCTGGAAGACTTGCAGATCTCACAATAATCACATCAGATAATCCAAGATATGAAGAACCAGAGGCTATTATTGAGGATATTAAAACAGGAATAGCAAAAACTAATGGAAAACACATTGACATAACAGATAGGAAAGAAGCTATCAGATATGCAATATCACATGGAGAACCTGGAGATATTATCGTGCTGGCTGGTAAAGGACATGAAGATTACCAGGAAATAAAAGGCGTGAAATATCCTATGGATGAAAGAGTGCTTATAGCTGAAGTGTTAGAAGAATTGAAAGGTAATTAATGTACGCTGATATAATTATTGATATCTCACATGAACAACTGGATAAGACATTTCAATATGCTGTTCCAGAGCAGCTTGAGAGTATTATTGAGATAGGGATGACAGTAGATATACCATTTGGCGCAGGAAACAGGAATATAACTGGTTATGTGGTGGGGTTAGGAGATAAACCTAAATATCCTGTTGATAAGATAAAATATCTTAATGGGATAATAAAGAACCGCGTATCGGTTGAAAACAGAATGATAAAGCTTGCTTTATGGCTGAAACGTAATTATGGCTCAACTATGAATCAGGCTTTAAAAACTGTTATACCCGTGAAAGATAAGGTTAGGCAGAAAGAAAAAAAGTCTGTGAATCTTATGGCTGATGAGATGACTGTTAAGAATGCACTTGAACAGTTTCAAAAGAAAAATGTAAAGGCGCGTTTAAGACTGTTGACAGCACTTGTTAATGAGCCAGTAATAGATTATGAAATTGTTAAAACAAAACTTAATATTTCACAACAGACAATAAAAGCACTGGAAAATATGGGACTTATCCAGATAAAAACAGAAGAATTATATAGAAATCCTGTGAAGGTATCAGATGTGGCTGAAAAGAGAGTTACACTTAATGATGAACAGCAAAATGCTGTCAATACAATAATATCAGATTATGATTCTGGGAATTATAATACCTACCTTTTGCATGGTGTTACAGGAAGTGGCAAGACAGAAGTATATCTTGATGTTATAGAACATGTTATTAAGAATAACAGACAGGTTATAGTCCTGATTCCTGAGATAGCACTGACATTCCAGACTGTCCAGAGATTCTATAAAAGATTTGGTGACAGAGTATCTATTATGAATTCGAGAATGTCAAAAGGAGAAAGGTATGACCAGTTCATGCGGGCTAAGAATGGGGATATCAGTATAATGATTGGACCGAGGTCAGCATTGTTCACACCTTTTTCAAATATAGGTCTTATAGTGATAGATGAGGAGCATGAGAGTGCTTATAAGTCAGAGACAGTTCCAAGATATCATGCCAGACCGACAGCGGTTCATATTGCCAAAGAGGCAGGAGCATCGGTTATACTTGGGTCTGCAACGCCATCGGTTGAAAGCTTTTACTATGCATCAACAGGAAAATATAAGCTTCTGGAACTGGGAAACAGAGCAGGAAGTGGTACAATGCCTGATGTGCATATCGTTGATCTAAGAGAAGAACTCCGGCAAGGAAACAGAACAATGTTTAGCAGCAGGCTGAGAACACTGATGCAAGACAGGTTAAACAGACACGAGCAGATTATGCTTTTTCTTAATAAACGTGGGGTTGCAGGATTTATATCATGCAGATCATGCGGCAAAGTTATGAAATGTCCACATTGTGATGTTTCACTTACTGAACATGCCAATGGAAGACTTGTATGTCATTATTGCGGCTATACATCACCGGCTATCAGAATATGTCCGGAATGTGGTTCTAAATATGTATCTGGATTCAGGGCTGGAACAGAAGCAGTAGAACAGAGTGTTAAGAAGATGTTTCCTTCTGCAAGAGTGTTAAGAATGGACATGGATACTACTAAAGGAAAAGACGGACATGAGAAAATCCTTTCGGAATTTGCCAATGAGAATGCTGATATTCTGATTGGAACACAGATGATAGTAAAAGGACACGATTTTCCTAATGTTACTCTGGTTGGAGTTCTTGCAGCAGATATGTCTTTATATGCCAGTGATTTCAGGGCATCAGAAAGAACATTCCAGCTGCTTACACAGGCTGCAGGAAGGGCAGGAAGAGCTGAAAAACCTGGGGAGGTAGTTATACAGACATATACTCCGCAACATTTTAGTATTGTGAGTGCGGCTAAACAGGATTATAATCTTTTCTATCAGCAGGAAATTGCATATAGAAAGATTATGGGATATCCACCTGTAAGCAATCTTATGAAGATAATGCTGTCATCAGAAGATGAAGAACGCCTTACATATGCGTCTGAACAATTGAAAGCATATATTGACAGGGAATGTGAGGACAGCGGCATTATATGCATAGGGCCGGCACAGGCACCGATATATAAGATAAAGGATATATATAACAGAATTATATATGCAAAACATTCTGACAGGGATAAGCTTACATATTTATATGAAAAGCTGGATATATATATTGTCGGGAATGCAGATTTTAGAAATATTAATATACAATATGATATTAATGGATAGACATAAATGGCCTGAACGATAAGGAGGAATTATGGCACTTAGAAATATAAGAACACTTGGAGATGAAGTGTTAAGGGCAAAGGCAAAAGAAATAACAGAGATGACACCTAGAATTGAAGAACTTATTGATGATATGTTCGAGACAATGTATGAGGCTAATGGGGTAGGACTGGCAGCTCCACAGGTTGGAATAAGAAAAAGACTTGTGGTAATTGACTGTGGAGATGATCCTATAGTGCTAATTAATCCTGTTGTTCTTGAAACAAGCGGTTCACAGACAGGATATGAAGGATGCCTTAGTGTTCCTGGAAAGACAGGAACAGTTACAAGACCTAATTATGCCAAGGTTAAAGCTCTTAATGAGAACATGGAAGAGATTATTGTAGAAGGCGAGGAGCTCCTTGCAAGATGTCTTCTTCATGAGATTGATCATCTTGACGGAATTATGTATGTTGATAAAGTAGAGGGTGAACTTCTTTCTACTGATGATGTAGAAGAATAATTCACAGAAATGAGGAATTAATGAAAGTTGTATTTATGGGAACCCCTGATTTTGCGGTGGGTACACTTAAAGCTGTTATTGATGCAGGACATGAGGTTGTAGCAGTTGTTACACAGCCAGATAAGCCGAAAGGAAGAAGCAAGACACCAAGTTTTTCACCTGTAAAGGAAGAAGCCGTGGCACAGGGATTAAGGGTTATACAGCCAGAAAAGGCAAGAGATGAAGCATTTATTGAAGAGCTTAGAAAGCTTGAAGCAGATGTCTTTGTTGTAGTTGCATTTGGGCAGATATTACCAGCAAGTATTCTTAACATGCCAAAGTATGGATGTGTTAATGTTCATGCGTCTCTGCTTCCAAAGTACAGGGGAGCATCTCCGATACAATGGGCGGTAATCGATGGTTGCGAATATTCGGGAGTTACTACCATGCAGATGGATGAAGGTGTTGATACAGGAGATATCCTGATGGTAGAAAAAGTTAAGCTTGCACCTAAGGAAACTGGTGGCAGCCTTTTTGACAGATTAAGTGGAGTTGGAGCCAGTCTTCTTGTAAGAACACTGGAAGGACTTGAAAAGGGAACTATAACACCAGTAAAGCAGGATGATTCCCAGAGTACGCATGTTTCAATGCTTAGCAAGGCTTTTGGAAAACTTGATTTTGAAAAAGATGCAGCAAGTATAGAGAGACTTATCAGGGGACTTAATCCATGGCCAAGTGCATTTACATATTTTGAAGGGAAAATGCTTAAAATATGGGATGCGGATGTTATAGATGAAAGTGATGACAATACAGGATTAAGAAAAGGTGTTCCTGGAGAAGTAGTAGAAGTGGATAAGGACAAGTTCATTATATCATGCGGTGATGGATTCCTTGTTGTGAATGAATTACAGATGGAAGGAAAGAAACGTATGGATTGTGGTTCATTCTTACGCGGAATACAGATAAAGGCAGGAACAGTTCTTGGCAGTTAATAACGTGTGGTTTTTATTACAAAGAAAGAGGTACTGATATGATAGCTTTATATGGATATTATGGATATTATTATGACCCAATGTATATTTTGATCATTATTTCATGTATTATTGCTTTTATAGCACAGATTAAAGTAAAGAGTACATTTAATAAGTATTCAAAGGTAGCATCGTCAAGAGGAATGACAGGTGCAATGGTTGCAGAGCAGCTTTTAAGAAGCCAGGGAATATATGATGTGTCAATTCAGAGAGTTTCAGGAAGTCTTTCTGATAATTATAATCCAAGGAATAAGACACTGAATCTGTCAGATTCGGTATATAATTCAACATCAGTTGCTGCAATTGGCGTTGCAGCACATGAAACAGGACATGCGATACAACATGCTACAGGCTATGGTCCTTTGAGCTTTAGGACAGCATTGTTCCCTGTAGCTAACATAGGTTCAAGATTATCGTGGGTATTTATTATTCTTGGACTTATATTTGGTTCAACTAATGTACTTGTTGATATTGGTATATTAATGTTTTCACTTGCTGTACTTTTTCAGCTTGTTACTTTGCCAGTAGAGTTTAATGCGTCAGCAAGGGCACTTGAACTTCTGGAGTCGCAAGGGTATCTGTATGCAGATGAGAACCGACAGGCAAGAAAGGTGCTTTCGGCAGCAGCAATGACATATGTTGCAGCCGCTGCAACAGCTATATTGCAGTTATTAAGACTCATTTATTTATTTGGAGGAAGACGCCGTGACTGATTCGGTGAATTTAAGAGCAATTGTTCTGGATATATTAATGGAGGTTAATGAGAAGGGTGAATTTTCACACCTTCTCATTAATAATGCGCTGACAAAATTCCAGTATCTGGATAAGAATAAAAGATCATTTATCACAAGGGTAACACTTGGAACAATTGAGAACAAAATTGAGATGGATTATATAATAGACCAGTTTTCTAAGACACCTGTAAGAAAAATGAAACCGCTTATAAGAAATCTGTGTGAAATGTCAGTGTATCAGATTGTGTATATGGATAATATTCCAGATGCTGCAGTGTGTAATGAAGCTGTCAAGATTGCCACAAAAAGAGGATTTGCAGGTCTGAAGGGTTTCGTAAACGGAGTGCTAAGAAATATATCAAGAAATAAAGACAGCATAACATATCCGGACAGCAGTACTAACATTAATGAGTATCTGTCAATTAAGTATTCGATGCCAATGTGGATCGTCCAGATGTGGACAGAACAACTTGGCATGGACAAAACAAAACAGGTTCTTGAAGGATTCAGACAGAACAAGAAGACATACATAAGATGTAATACATTGAAAGCATCTGTTGAGGATATAATCAGCGCGCTTAAAAAGGAAAATGTCAGCGTGAACAGGGTAGCAGATATTCCATACGCTTTGGAAATAGAGGACTATGATCATATTACAGCTTTAAAAAGTTTTAATGACGGACTATATCAGATACAGGATATAAGCTCTATTATGGCAGGGTATTTAACAGGGTTTAACGAAGGCGACACAGTAATTGATGTATGTGCAGCACCGGGTGGTAAAAGCATTAATGCTGGTATAAGTGTTGGAAAGAGTGGAAAGGTATATTCAAGGGATGTGTCAGATTATAAGGCTGGTCTTATAGAAGATAATATAAAAAGACTTGGTATTGATAATATTGTTGTCCAGGTACACGATGCATTGGAAAAAGATACTTCTATGGTTGGAAAAGCGGATGTTGTAATTGCAGATTTACCATGTTCCGGGCTTGGAATTATAGGAAGAAAGCCTGATATAAAGTATAATACGGATAAAGATAAGCTGGATTCATTAGTGAAACTCCAGAGGGAAATATTATCAGTGGTTTATGATTATGTTAAACCGGGGGGAGTGCTTATGTACAGCACATGTACAATTAATTCAGAAGAAAATGAAGCTAATGCAGACTGGATATGTGATACATTTGGCTATGAAAAAGAAGAGTACAGACAAATGCTTCCAGATATAGAAGGTAAAACAGATGGATTCTTTGTTGCTAAGCTTAGGAGAAAAATGTCATGACAGATATTAAATCTATGGATTATGATGAATTGTGTGAATATGTTGTAGGAATTGGAGAAAAGAAGTTCCGTGCGGAGCAGCTGTATGGCTGGATGCATCAGAAGCTTGTTTCTGGCTTTGATGATTGTACGAATCTGCCGGCAGCATTTCGCGAAAAGTTAAAGAGTGAGTGTGAATTTACATGCCTTGAACCAGTAAAGGTACAACAGTCACAGATAGATGGAACTGCAAAATATTTGTTCAGACTGCAGGATGGCAATTATGTTGAAAGCGTACTTATGAAATATCATCATGGCAATTCGGTGTGTATATCTTCACAGGTTGGATGCAGATTCTGTGCGTCAACTTTAAAAGGAAAAGTACGTGATTTGAAAACATCTGAAATGCTGGACCAGATATACAGAATACAGAAGATAACGGGAGAGAGAGTGAGCAATGTTGTTGTAATGGGCTCTGGAGAACCGATGGATAATTATGATAATCTTATAAAGTTTATCACACTTCTTAATTCGCCAAAGGGATTAAATATAAGCCAGAGAAATATTACAGTATCCTCATGTGGAATTGTGCCTAAGCTTAAAGAACTTGCAGATCTTGATCTTCAGATTACACTTGCAATATCTTTGCATGCTCCTAATGATGAATTAAGAAAAACAATGATGCCTATTGCTAACAGGTATTCTATAGAACAGATAATGGATGTGTGCAGATACTATATTGAAAAAACAGGCAGACGAATTTCTTTTGAGTATAGTCTTGTTAAAGGTGTCAATGATTCAATGCAGTGTGCTAACCAGTTAACAGAGCTGGTAAGAGATCTAAATTGTCACATTAATCTTATTCCTGTTAATCCAATAAAAGAAAGAGATTATAAGCAGACTGGCAGGGATGAGGTTTATGCATTCAAAAATAAGCTTGAAAAGAATGGAATAAATGTTACAATTAGAAGGGAAATGGGCAGAGATATTGATGGTGCCTGTGGACAGCTAAGGAATAACTATATGGAGGATGTTAATGAGAGCAACGGCGATTACTGATATAGGCAGGACCCGTGCCGTTAATCAGGATTATATTTATACATCTGTTGACAGTGTTGGATGTCTGCCTAATCTGTTTATTGTGGCAGATGGAATGGGAGGCCATAAGGCTGGTGATACCGCATCAAGATATACAGTTGAAACATTAAAACAATTATTGAGCCAGTCAGCTGGTGAAGAACCTATTCTTGTTATTGACAGGTCTATAAAGAAAGTGAATACAATGCTTATTGAGAAAGCATCAGAATCGGAAGATTATCAGGGAATGGGAACTACGCTGGTGCTGGCAAGTGCTTTTGGCAATGTACTGCGGGTTGCTAATGTAGGTGATAGCAGGCTGTATGTCATAGATGATGATATTACACAGATAACAAGAGACCATTCACTGGTAGAAGAAATGGTTCAGGCAGGACAGCTTAGCAGAAGTGAAGCAAGAACGCACGCTAAGAAGAATGTTATAACAAGGGCAATAGGTGGAGAACAGCAGGTTGAGCCGGAGATGTTTTCAGTAGATCTGAAACCTGACAGTAAGATCCTTATGTGTTCAGATGGATTATGCAATATGCTTGAAGATGATGAGATTCTTAATATTGTTAAGCTGAACAGGAATATTGATGATGCAGCCAGAGCGCTTGTTGATAAGGCTAATGAGAATGGCGGAAAAGATAATATATCAGTTATAATTGTAGAGCAGTAGTGGAAGGAATTAATTATTTATGTTAAGAAAAGGAATGTTTTTAGCAGACAGATATGAGATAATTGAGCAGATTGGAACAGGCGGAATGTCTGACGTATATAAGGCCAAGTGCCATAAGCTCAACAGATATGTTGCTATTAAAGTTATGAAATCTGAATTCAGTGATGATAAGACATTTGTATCAAAGTTCAGAGCAGAGGCTCAGTCTGTAGCAGGATTTACTCATCCTAATATTGTTAATGTATACGATGTTGGAGATGAGAATGGCGTATACTATATAGTAATGGAGCTTGTTGAGGGCATTACACTTAAGAAATATATCGAAAAGCGTGGCAGAATACCATTCAAAGAGGCAGTAAGTATAGCAATACAGGTGGCTAATGGTCTTGATGCAGCACATAAGCATCACATAGTTCACAGAGATATCAAGCCACAGAATATTATCATATCTAAAGAAGGAAAGGTTAAGGTAACTGACTTTGGAATAGCAAAGGTTGCCTCAACAAGTACAATCAATTCTTCATCAACTATGGGATCTGTACATTACATTTCTCCAGAACAGGCCAGAGGCGGATATTCAGATGAGAGAAGTGATCTGTATTCTCTTGGTATTACTATATTTGAAATGCTTACTGGAACAGTTCCGTTTGATGGAGATTCTACAGTTGCAGTTGCTGTAAGACATATTCAGGATGAGATTCCAGCTCCATCTACTGTAGCTAATGATATTCCTGTAAGTATTGACAAGATTGTGTTAAAGCTTACACAGAAGAAGCCTGACAGAAGATATCAGTCAGCAACAGAACTTATTACAGATCTTAAGAAAGCTCTGGTAATGCCAGATACAGACTTTGTAGTTATGGCACCATCATATGCTTCATCAGGTGTTGCAGCAAGTGTTGGGACAGCAGATAATAATGCAGAATATCTGGATGATACACAGGATCAGGATGAAGATGGTTTCTTTGATGATTTTGATGAAGATGCCAGTGAAGATTCTGCTCAGAGAGAAGATGAGACAGAAGATGAGCAGGATGACGATACTGATATAGATGATGAGAATAACGATAAGCTTGATCTTATTATGAAGATTATCGGAATAGGAATAGCTGTTATTATTCTTATTGTCACTATCTTTATTATTGTCAAGCTGGTGGGAAGTACTAAGTCAGGAAAGAACAATAAGAGTACAGAAGGAACAACTATTACAACAGAAGAAACAAGCACATCAGGTAATGACAAGGATAAGGTTGAGGTTCCTAAGGTTGAGGGAATGGACAAGGAAGAGGCTATTCAGGCTCTTAATGATGTCGGACTTGGATACAGGGCGGTTGTCCAGAACTCTGATTCTGTGGAAGAGAATAAGGTAATAAGCCAGGGAACTAAAGCTGGAACCAAGGTTGATAAGAATACACAGATAATTCTTACTATCAGTGGTGGAAAAGAAGTAAAGAACAAGACAGTTCCATCTGTTACAGGAATGGGTGAGGAAGAAGCTAAAGAAGCTGTTACAGCAGAAGGATTCCTTGTTGCTGTTGATTACCAGTACAGCAGTACAGTTGAAAGCGGCAAGGTAATAAAGGCTTCTCCATCTGGAACAGCTACAGAAGGATCTACTGTTACACTGACTATCAGCAGAGGAAAAGAAGTAACATATGTTACTATGACTAATCTTGTTGGCATGAGCGAGTCTGATGCAAAGCTCTGGCTTGAAAGTAATGGTCTTAAGGCAGATGTTAAGATTACAACATCAAGCGGAACATATGGTAATGTAGTACAGTGCGATTATGCTGCTGGAACACAGGTTGCGTCAGGCACAACTGTTACAATTACAGTAAGCAGAAAGACAGAAGAGAAGACAACACAGGCACCAACGCAGGCTGCAACACAGGCTACAACAGCTGCAACACAGCAAAATAATGCTGGACAGAATACTGGTAATAAGCAGCCATAAAAGTACAGGTATAAATATTTATATGCAGGGAAAGATAATTAAAGGAATCGCTGGTTTCTACTATATACATGTAGAAGCCAGCGGTATTTATGAATGTAAAGCAAAAGGAATATTCAGAAACAGACATATCAAGCCACTTGTGGGTGACAATGTGGAGATTGAAGTTATTGATAAAGATAATTATAAGGGAAATGTGGTTGATATTCTTCCAAGAAAGAATGAACTGATCAGACCGGCATCAGCTAATATAGATCAGGCAATGGTTATATTTGCAGTCAAAACACCAGAACCTAATTTTAATCTGCTGGATAAATTCATACTTATGATGAATTATCAGAATGTTCCTACTGTTATATGCTTTAATAAAGAAGAACTTGCGAGCGATGAATACAAAGAACAGCTGAAAAAGAAATATGAAGGCTGTGGGTGTGAATGTATATTTATCAGTGCCAGACACAATAAAGGCGTTGATAAGGTTATGGATATTTTCAAAGGGAAAACTACAGTACTTGCGGGACCATCTGGAGTGGGAAAGTCAACACTTACCAATATACTTGTGCCAAGCATGTGCGAGGATGAAACAAGCCAGACCGGTGAGGTCAGCAGAATAGGCAGAGGAAGACATACTACAAGACATACAGAAGTATTTAATATATGTACAGATACTTATATATGTGATACGCCAGGATTTACATCGCTTAATCTTCCAGAAATAGAAAAAGAAGATTTAAGATTTTATTTTGAAGAATTTACACCTTATGAAGGACAGTGCAGATTCAACGGATGCATGCATGTGAATGAACCAGGGTGTGCAGTTAAGCAGGCTGTCGGAGCCGGGATTATTAATGAGGACAGATATAAGTCTTATACGGATATATATGAGGAATTAAAGAACAGAAAGAAGTACTAGGAAGTACTGTTTTTAGAAAGGTCGTTTATTATGAGTGATTTGAAGAAAATATTATCGCCATCGATTCTGTCAGCGGATTTTAAAAAGCTTGGAGAAGAACTGGAAACAATTGATAAAGCCGGGGCTGAATATGTTCATGTGGATGTTATGGATGGATTATTTGTGCCAAGCATATCATATGGCATGCCAGTTATCAAATCCATAAGAAGCGCAACTGACAAGGTATTTGATGTGCATCTTATGATAGATGAGCCTATAAGATATATCGATGATTTTGTTAAGTCAGGTGCGGATATAATAACTGTTCATGTGGAAGCGTGTAAAGATGTGGTTGCAACTTTGGAAAAGATAAGACAAAGCGGTGTTAAGGCAGCAATTACACTTAATCCACCAACACCAGTATCTGCTATTGAACCATATCTTGATAAAGTTGATATGGTACTTGTTATGAGTGTTAATCCTGGATTTGGAGGTCAGAAGTTCATACCAGAGTCACTTGAAAAGGTAAAAGAAATCAGAAGACTGCTTGATGAGAAGAATCTTAATACAGATATAGAGATAGATGGCGGTGTTAATATTAATAACCTTGCGTCAGTCTTAGAAGCCGGAGCAAATGTTATTGTTGCAGGCTCTGCTATATTTGCAGGAGATGTTGAGGCTAATGTTAAGAAGTTTAAAGAAATAATGGGTGCGTGGTAATATCACGCACCCATTATTGTTATACATTAATTATACATTGAATCTGAACAGAATTACATCGCCATCTTTGACAACATATTCTTTACCTTCCATTCTTACAAGCCCCTTCTCTTTAGCTCCGTTATAAGAACCACAGTCAAGAAGATCCTGATAGTAAACAACCTCTGCTTTGATAAATCCTCTTTCAAAATCACTGTGAATTTTACCAGCAGCCTGAGGTGCTTTAGTTCCTTTAGTTATTGTCCAGGCACGGGTCTCAGTTTCTCCTGCTGTAAGATAGCTTATAAGACCAAGAATTCTGTAGCTTGCAGCAATAAGTTTATCAAGACCAGAAGAGCTTATGCCAAGATCTTCAAGGAACAATTTCTTCTCTTCATCATCAAGTTCTGAGATTTCCTGTTCAATCTGCGCACATATAACAAATACTTCACAATTGTCTTTCTTAGAATATTCACGGACTTTTGCAACATATTCGTTATTAGCACCATCATCAGCAAGATCATCTTCTGAAACATTAGCAGCGAATATAACAGGCTTTGCTGTAAGGAGGTTGTATTCTTTAAGAAATGCTTCCTCATCCTCGTCCTGACATTCAAAGTTCTTGGCAAGATTTCCTCCTTCAAGGAATGCCTTTAATCTTTCAAGAAGTTCACATTCTTTAGCAATGTCCTTGTTGTTATAAGATGCACGCTTCTGCTTTGCAAGTCTTCTGTCTAATACTTCAATATCTGAGAATATAAGTTCAAGATTGATAGTCTCTATATCTCTTATAGGGTCAATAGATCCGTCTACATGTACAATGTTAGTGTCTTCAAAACATCTGACAACATGGACAATTGCATCAACCTCTCTTATATTAGCAAGAAACTGGTTTCCAAGACCTTCGCCCTTAGAAGCTCCCTTTACAAGTCCGGCAATATCAACAAACTCTATAACAGCAGGTGTGATCTTAGCTGAATTATATAATGCAGCAAGCTTATCAAGCCTGTCATCAGGCACTGCAACTACACCAACGTTAGGGTCAATAGTGCAGAAAGGGTAGTTAGCTGATTCAGCTCCTGCCTTAGTAAGCGAATTAAAAAGGGTACTTTTACCAACATTTGGCAAACCCACAATTCCTAATTTCATGATAGATTCTCCTCTTAATAATTTATTCGTTAGCCATTATACATAATTATCACTGGAAAAACAATATTTTTAACATATTTCAAAATAATTTAATATAAAGAATAAGAATATAAAACAATATATGGTAATAAAATGTGGAATTAGAACACAAGATATCGTGGTGCGAGAACAAAATACATGAAATCCAGCATTTTACAAGGGTTTAAAGGCACTGATGAATAAAAAAAGGGTTGTTTTTTACCAGAAATGAGTATAAAATTGACACTAAAGTGGTGGAAAGTGGAACAGAATGGTAGAAAGTGGGGTGCAATAGTTATGTTGATGGGCGAATATAACCATACAATAGATGCTAAAGGCAGAATTATTGTACCAGCTAAATTCCGTGAAGTTCTTGGAGACGAATTTGTGGTTACTAAGGGACTTGATAACTGCTTATTCGTTTATCCTAATGATGAATGGCAGAAATTTGAGGAAAAGTTACAGACATTACCACTTACTAATAAGAATGCAAGACAGTTTACACGTTTCTTTCTTGCAGGAGCGGCTTCAGTAGAGGTGGATAAGCAGGGCAGAATACTTCTTCCATCAGTATTAAGGGAGTTCGCAGGATTAGAAAAAGATGTTGTTTTGGTGGGAGTGGCAAGCAGAATAGAAATCTGGAGCAAAGACCGCTGGAATGAGAGCATCAGCACTTATGATGATGATATGGATGAAGTTGCAGCTAATATGGAGAGCCTTGGATTCTCTATATAGTGTGTGCTGTAGGAGAGAGGTTTGATATGGAGTTTAAGCACAAGTCAGTTTTATTGAAAGAAACAATTGATAATCTGAATATTAAACCGGATGGCATATACGTAGATGGCACACTTGGAGGCGCTGGTCATTCTTATGAGATAGTTTCAAGACTAACAGAAGGTGGCAGACTTATAGGAATAGATCAGGATGCAGATGCTATAGCCGCAGCAACAGAAAGACTTAAGGAGTATAAGGATTGTGTTACGATTGTAAGAAATAATTATTGTAATATGGATCAGGTACTTAATGAACTTGGAATAGACAAGGTTGATGGGATACTGCTTGATATAGGGGTTTCATCATATCAGCTTGATACAGCAAGCAGAGGATTTACATATAATGTAGACACTGCTTTGGATATGAGAATGGACCAGCGTCAGGAGATGACGGCGAAAGACCTTGTTAATACATATAGCGAAATGGAACTGTTTAGAATCATAAGAGATTATGGAGAAGACAGATTCGCAAAAAATATTGCAAAGCATATTGTTGAAGCAAGAAAAGAAAAACCAATAGAAACAACATTTGAACTTAATGAAATAATAAAAGCTTCAATACCTGCAAAAGTAAGAGCAACTGGAGGACATCCATCTAAAAGGACATATCAGGCAATCAGAATTGAACTAAACAGAGAACTTGATGTGCTTGAGAATTCTATAGATATGATGATAGACAGGCTTAACCCGGGTGGAAGGTTATGCATAATTACATTCCATTCGCTTGAAGACAGGATTGTAAAAGCAAGATTCAGAAATAACGAGAATCCATGTACATGCCCGCCAGACTTTCCAGTGTGCGTATGTGGTAAAAAGTCTAAAGGAAAAGTTATAACAAGAAAGCCAATAGTTCCATCGCAGGAGGAACTAGAAGAAAACCAGAGATCTAAGAGCTCGAAGTTAAGAGTATTTGAGAGAGCTAAATAAAATATGGAGGGGAATATTTTGGAGAGGAAAAGAAATATCGCTGACAACAGAATAAACCATGCCGGATATCAGTATGGAAATGCTGCTAGAAAACTTGCGGCAGCTCCTGAAATTCGCCCTTATAATCCAGCCAGAAGAGAGTATGAGGAGAGAAAAGAACAGGAAAGAAGAGCCAGAAGAAGAGAGATAAGAAGAAACAACAGAGTTAACCTTATATATACAACAGCGCTTGTTGTATGTGCAGCGGTTGTTTTCTTTATATGTTACCAGTATCTTAACCTTCAGGCAGACATTAAAGCTAATTCAGAAACAGTTATTAATCTGCAGGAACAGCTTGATTCACTTAAGGCAGAGAATAACAGCTATGAGGCGGAAATTAATGCCAGCATAGACTATAATGAAATCTATGATACAGCGGTCAATGAACTGGGAATGATATATCCTAACAGGAATCAGGTTATTAACTATGATTCTCATGAGAGCGAGTATGTTAAACAGTTTAAAGATGTAAAGTAATATGAATTGTTGCGTTGGGGAATATTAAAAAGGCAGGATAATTTATGAATACCAGTGATGTGAGAAGAAACAAAAGAGCGCGCCGGAAAAGAGCGATGCTTAAGCGTACTCATAGAAGGATAAACACTGCATTTATAATAATATTTGCAGTTATGCTTATCCTTGGAATAAGAATATTCATGATAAATTATACACATGGCGAAGAATATTCACAGGCGGTTCTTAATCATCAGACATATACATCAACAACAATTCCTTATAAAAGAGGAAATATAACGGCAAGTGATGGTACAGTGCTTGCGTATAGTGAAAAGGTATATAATCTTATACTCGATGTTAAGAGCGTAACATCAGAGGATGGCAAATATCTTGACAGTACAATAGATGCACTTGTCAAATGCTTTGACCTTGAAAGAAAAGACATAGAAAAAATTATCAGTGACAATCCTGACAGCCAGTATCAGAAGATATTAAAAGAACTGAGTTCGGATGAAATTGCTGAATTTAATGAATTAAAATCAGACCGCAGCAATAATATATATGGTGTGTGGTTTGAAGAGAGTTATGTAAGAAAATATCCTTTTAATACGCTTGCATGTGATGTTATAGGCTTTTCATCTAATGTTAATGGCGGTGAGCTTGGCGTTGAAAGCCAGTATGATGATGAGTTATCAGGAACCAATGGAGTCACTTACAGCTATGTAGATGAAGACCTTAATGCGGTAGAGACAACTAAAGCTGCAGTGAATGGCAATAATATAGTTACAACTATCGATTATAATGTCCAGTCAATCATAGAAAAGAAGATAATTGAATACAATAAAGAAAAGCCATCTGCAAATACAGCAATAGTTGTTATGAATCCAGACAGTGGTGAAATTCTTGGAATGGCAAGTTATCCTCAATTTGACCTTAATAACCCAAGAAAACTTGATGGAATATTTACAGAGGAAGAACTTAGCAAGATGACAGATGATGATGTCACCAACGAGTTGTACAAGCTCTGGACTAATTACTGCGTATCACAGACATATGAGCCAGGTTCTACATTTAAACCATTTACGATAGCAGCCGGATTAGAAGATGGAGTTGTGCATGATGGTGATACATATGAGTGTAAGGGTTATGAATATGTCGGACCGGATATGATTAAATGTCATTCATATTCGTCAATAGGAAGCCATGGTGTTCTTACTTTGTCACAGGCACTGGAAAATTCATGTAATCCGTATATGATCAATATAGCTATTAAGCTTGGCAATGTCAGGTTCGCCCAGTATGAGAAAATGTTTGGATTTGGTGCAAAGACAGGAATTGATCTGCCGGGAGAAGCATCAGGTATCACATATAACGAGAATAATATGACAACGATTGATGCTGCATGTAATTCATTTGGACAGAATATAAATGTAAATATGATCCAGATGCTGTCAGCATATTCATCACTTATTAACGACGGAAAGTATTATCAGCCACATATCGTTAAAAGAATTGAATCTGCTAATGGGGAAGTCATAAAAGAAAATTCTCCGATACTTGTAAGACAGACAGTTACACCATCAACATCAAAGTATCTCAGAACGTATCTTGAAAATACAGTATCAGAAGGAACTGCGCACAGGGCATATATTGATGGATATTCTATTGCAGGAAAGACGGGAACTGCACAGAAAATTCCAAGAGATGAACTGAAATGGGTCATTTCATTTATAGGGCATGCTCCGGCAGATGATCCTAAATTTGCAATATATATTGTACTTGATGAACCAGATGGAACTACAGGAACATCAGGAAGCACGTCAGATGCACTTATACTTGCAAAAGATATTATGACGGAGCTCCTGCCTTATATGAATATTTATAAGGACACAGATGAGCCATATGTTGATCCAGGTACAACACCTGAGGAAGGCGGGGTGGATGGAATACCTGCATCAGATGCAGCAATACCTGAGAATACTGGAAAAACCAAGACAAGTACAGCAGCTAACTAAATATTTTTGTAATAATAAGTAGAATAACCCTGCTTTGGTTTTCATATGATAAAGAAGACTAAGGCGGGGTTATTGTTTTATGAAAGATAAGAACAACTATGGGATATCAAGAATCAGTCATAGAAAAAAACTTGTGTTTATGCTGCTTGCAATAACATTTGCCGCTATACTTGAGAGCGTGAGACTTGGCGTTATAATGACGATTAAATCGGAATATTACATAAATAAGGCTGATGAACTGCATCAGAGAGAAAGGCGTATCAAAGCAAAACGAGGCAGGATATTAGACCGGAACGGGAATGTGCTAGCTGCCAATGAAGTGGTATGTACAGTTTCAGTTATTCACAGCCAGTTAGAGGAACCAGAGAAGGTTATAAAAGTTCTGGCAGGTGAACTTGATATGGATATAGATGAAGTCAGTAAAAAGGTAAATAAAGTGTCATCGATGGAATATATAAAGACTAATGTTGATAAAGAAACCGGTGATGCAATACGGCAATATAACCTTGCAGGAGTCAAGGTTGATGAGGATTATAAAAGAGTATATCCATATAATGAACTTGCCTCAAAGGTTCTTGGGTTTACAGGTGCTGACAATCAGGGCATACTTGGACTTGAGGCTAAATATGATGCGTATCTTGCAGGGCAAAACGGGCAGATACTTACATTGTCAGATGCGGGCGGAATTGAGCTGGAGGGCAGCAGAGAGGAACATATAGAACCAGTTGACGGACTTGATCTGTATACAACAATTGATATAAATATCCAGAAATATGCCACACAGCTGGCATGGGAGACGCTGACTAAAAAAGAGGCAAAGCAGGTAAGCATAATGGTTATGCAGCCAGATACCGGAGAGATACTGGCTATGGTTAATGTCCCTGAATATAACCTTAATGATCCTTATGAACTTAATTATGAGCCAGGAGAAGATGAACAGGATAAAGATAAGATGGATCTTCTTAATAATATGTGGCGTAATTTTTGTATTAATGATACATACGAACCGGGATCAGTTTTTAAAATGGTAACGGCGACGGCTGCTCTTGAAACCAATGTGGTGAGTCTGGAAGAAAATTTTACATGCAGCGGAGCCACAGTTGTAGCAGGAAGACGAATCAGATGTCATAAAACCACGGGGCATGGGACACAGGATTTTACGCACACAGTATATAATTCCTGCAATCCCGCATTTGTATGCTGGGGAAGCCGTGTTGGAACTGATAATATGTATAAATATATGAGAAAACTTGGCCTGCTTGATAAGACAGGAATTGATCTGTCGGGAGAAGCTTCGACGATTATACATAAAAAAGAAAATGTCGGACCGGTTGAACTGGCAACAATGTCGTTTGGACAGTCTTTTCAGATAACACCAATCCAGATGTTGAGGGCAGCATCGGCTATAGTAAACGGAGGGTGTCTTGTAACACCACATTTTGGACTGTATACATGTTCTTCAGATGGAAGTGTGGTTAATGAATTCGCATATTCAACAACCGAGCAGGCTATAGAAATCCAGACAAGTGAAGAGATGAAAACAATTCTTGAAGGCGTAGTGTCAGAAGGTGGAGGAACCAAGGCATATATAGAAGGATATTCTATAGGTGGCAAAACAGCAACTTCACAGAAACTGCCAAGAGGTTCGGGCAAATACATTTCTTCTTTTATAGGATTTACCCCGGCAAATAATGCAAAGATAATATCAATGTGTCTTATAGACGAACCTACAGGTGTATACTACGGAGGAACAATAGCTGCTCCGGTAATAAAAACGCTATATGAAAATATATTGCCTTATATTGGTATAGAACGCTCGGTTCAGCTTGAAAAAAACGACAATTGATAGTAATATATTTTGTATACATTATGTGTGAAAGGAAGTAAACGATAATGGATTTAACTAACAAGACAGTAATGGTTGTTGGAACAGGTATCAGCGGGATTGGAGCTGTAAGTCTTTTAAATAAAGTTGGAGCACAGTGTATTCTGTATGATGGCAATGATAAGCTCGAAAAAGATAAAGTACAGGAAAAGCTTGGAGATAATAAAGCAAGAATTATTCTTGGAGAATTTGATAAATCCATGCTTGGACAGATTGACCTTCTTGTAATAAGCCCTGGAGTACCGATAGACAGTCCTATCGTGCTGACTTTTAAGGAAGCTGGAATTCCTGTGTGGGGAGAGATTGAACTTGCATATAATTATGATAAAGGTAGAATTATAGCAATAACAGGTACTAATGGAAAGACTACTACAACAGCACTTGTTGGACAGATAATTGCTGCATATAATGCCAATACATATGTTGTTGGTAATATCGGTAATTCATATACCGGTGAAGTACTCAAAACAAGCACGGATTCTTATACAGTAGCTGAGATAAGCAGTTTCCAGCTTGAGACTGTGCATGAATTCCATCCTGTTGTGTCTGCAATACTTAATATTACACCAGATCATCTTAACAGACACCATACAATGGAATGTTATGCATGGACTAAGGAACGCATAAGTGAGAATCAGACTAAAGCAGATACATGCGTACTTAATATGGAAGATGAATATCTTAAGAAATTCGCACCTGAATGTAAGGCCGAGGTTGTGTGGTTTTCAAGCGAAAGAAAACCGCCTGTAGGAGCATATGTTGAAGGCGACATGATTAAATATACAGATGGAGTAACAGACAAGGATATGCTTAATGTCCACGACATGAATCTTCTTGGAAAGCATAATTATGAAAATGTATGTGCTGCAATTGCCATGACAAAGGCTGCTGGAATTCCGGATGACATTATTATAGAGCAGGTTAAAAAGTTCAAGGCAGTAGAGCACAGGATTGAGTATGTTGCAACCAAGAATGGTGTGGACTATTATAATGATTCAAAGGGAACTAATCCTGAGGCAGCAGTTAAGGCTATCGAGGCAATGGTAAAACCAACGATCCTTATAGGTGGAGGATATGATAAAGGTTCAGAATTTGACTTGTATGTAAAAGCATTTAAGGATAAAGTAAAACTTCTTGTACTTATAGGACAGACAAGTGAAAAGATTGCTGACACATGTAAGAAATATGGCTTTGATAATATAGAGTATGCCAATTCAATGGAAGAAGTTGTTGATATATGTGCAAGAAATGCTGAAAGTGGGGATGCAGTACTTTTATCACCTGCATGTGCAAGCTGGGGCATGTTTGATAATTATGAGCAGAGAGGCAGAATATTTAAGGATCTGGTCAATAATCTGTAAAGGGGTGTTTTATGCCGGGAAGGAATAGAAATAATAGAAAAAAATATGGCTTTTATTTTGACTACAGTCTTCTGTTTGTCCTTGTATTTGTTGCAGGCTTTGGACTGACTATGATATATAGCACGAGTTCATATACAGCACAGTTAGAACAGGGAGACCCGGAGTTTTATTTTAAGAGACAGCTTATATTTACAATAATTGGTTTTGTGATAATGATTCTGGAATCCAAGTTTTTTGATTATCATTATCTGAAAAAACTGACAATACTTATATATATAGCCGGGTTGTTGAGTATGCTTTTGTTAAAGACGCCATTAGGACTTACAAGAAATGGAGCTACAAGATGGATTAAGCTTCCCGGAATCGGACAATTCCAGCCGGCAGAGATAGTTAAGATAGGAACGATTGCGTTAACTGCGCTTCTGATTGTTAAGGCGGGAGAGAATATCAAAAGCTTCAAAACTATAATAGTAATATGCATTATTACTGGTATTATACCGGCAGGTATTGTGTATGTTTTTTCGTCTAACTTAAGTAGTGCACTTATAGTAGTTCTTATATCAATAGTAATGACATTTGTTGCCTATCCAAGCTACAAGATATATGTGGCACTTACCGGAGTGGCAGCAGTTGCTTTTGGATTCTTTTATACATGGATCAAGAAGATGGCTGCATCAGGCAATCTTACTGGAAAGTTCAGACTTAACAGAATTCTTGTATGGCTTAATCCGGAAAAGTATATTGATGATAAAGGATATCAGACAGTACAGGCTTTGTATGCAATAGGTTCAGGAGGACTGTTTGGAAAAGGACTTGGCAAAAGCCTTCAGAAGCTTGGATATATACCTGAATCCCAGAATGATATGATATTCTCGGTAATATGTGAAGAACTTGGATTGTTTGGAGCATTCTGCCTTATTGCGTTGTTTGTGGTAATGTTATGGAGAATTAACCATATAGCACAGAATGCACCAGATCTGTTTGGAACAATGCTTGCAACAGGTGTGTTTGCACATATTGCAATTCAGGTAATACTCAATATAGCTGTAGTTACCAATACAATTCCTAATACTGGTGTTTCACTGCCATTTATAAGTTATGGCGGATCATCGGCAGTGCTGTTGTTTGCTGAACTTGGAATAGTATTTAATATAAGTAGTCAGATCAAGTTGGAAAGATAATGAGTAAAAAGAAAGTAAATGCAGTTCAAAAGAGAAAAAACAGCAGAAGATTAAAAAAAACTATACTTATACTTGCAGCAATACTATGCGTTGTGGCAGGAACATTTGGAGTTACATATAAAGTTTTTAAGGCTGTTAAGATTGAATTTGTAGGGAGTTCCCATTATACAGATGAGGAACTGAAAAAGTACATATTTGGCGGTTCATATGTTAATACATTGTATTATAAGCTTTTTGGACAGAAGGATGAGAAGATTCCTTTTATACAGAAATACGATGTAGAAATTGACTGGCCGGACAAGCTGTATGTGACAGTATATGAAAAGGCAATTGTGGGATATGTCAGATATATGGGATGCAATATGTATTTTGACAAAGATGGTATTGTGGTTGAAAGTTCAACGGATATGTATGAGAATGTACCAGAGATAGATGGACTTAGGTTTAATTCGATAGTCCTGAATGCAAAACTGGATGCAGGTAATACGGAAATATACAATACAATACTTGAACTTACACAGAGCTTTGACAAATACGATATAGATGTTGACAAGGTTTTCTTTGATTCGTCATATAACATATATCTGTATATGGGAGATGTGAAAGTAAGCCTTGGAAGCAGCAAAGATTTTACAGACAGGCTTTATGAATTAAAGCAGTTATCAGCTAAGTTTGGAACACTTAAAGGAACTCTGTATCTGGATAATTATGATGGCAGTGAAAGTTCCATAATATTTAAACGGGAAAAATAAAAAAACAGTTGATATTTTACGTGAAAGATTATAATATATTATGTAGTGCAATTTTTAGAATTAAAGGAGGCAGCAACCTTGTTAGAGATAATGACTAATGAATCAGAGTCATCAGCAAAAATTATTGTTGTTGGTGTAGGTGGAGCTGGTAATAATGCAGTTAATAGAATGATAGATGAGAATATAAGCGGGGTAGAGTTTATTGGAATCAATACAGATAGTCAGGCACTTACATTGTGCAAAGCTCCAACAGCTATTCAGATAGGTGAGAAACTTACTAAGGGACTTGGAGCAGGAGCTCAGCCAGAGATTGGTGAGAAGGCTGCTGAAGAGAATGTTGATGAACTTACACAGGCTATCAAGGGCGCTGATATGGTTTTCGTTACATGCGGTATGGGTGGCGGAACAGGAACAGGAGCAGCACCAGTAGTTGCCAAGATTTCTAAAGATATGGGAATCCTTACAGTAGGTGTTGTAACTAAGCCATTTAAGTTTGAAGCAAGAACAAGAATGGCTAATGCTGAATCAGGGATTGAGAAGCTGAAAGAGAATGTTGATACTCTTATTGTTATACCTAATGACAGGCTTTTAGAGATAGTTGACAGAAGAACAACTATGCCGGAAGCATTAAAGAAGGCTGATGAAGTATTACAGCAGGCTGTTCAGGGTATTACAGATCTTATTAATGTTCCAGGTCTTATTAACCTTGACTTTGCTGATGTTAAGACTGTCATGGTGGACAAGGGTGTTGCACATATCGGTATCGGTACTGCAACAGGAGATGATAAGGCAATCGAAGCTGTTAAGCAGGCAGTTACAAGCCCACTTCTTGAGACAACAATTGAGGGTGCATCTCATGTGATTATTAATATATCTGGAGATATAAGCCTTATTGAAGCTAACGAAGCTGCAAGTTATGTTCAGGAACTTGCTGGTGAGAATGCTAATATTATATTTGGTGCTATGTATGATGAGAGCGTTACAGATCAGGCTACAATAACAGTAATTGCCACAGGACTTGAGGACGGCAATGTTAATAAAGCTATGGCTGGATTCGCCGGAATGGCACAGACATCAAGACCAACTGTAAGCGTTAAGCCTCAGTATACATATGGACAGGGAGCACAGACATCAAGACCTGCCACAGACATTCCAATGCCAGGACTTAAGCAGCCAGGACCTGTTACACCACAGGTAAAGGACAGAGGAATTACAATTCCAACTTTCTTACAGAAGAATAAGAAGTAATAAGAATTTAATGATTTGCTCATGAGAGTCATCAGTTTAACTGGTGGCTCTTTTTTGTATGCTTAAGAATTCCTGGGAAAGTTAATTAAGATAAACTTGCGTCCGCTCTGTCATTTTGACAAATTTTGCAATAGAGGTCATATATAATTCCACCTGTAACCAGAAATGAGCAATTAACGGAGGTGATAGAAGAAACGGTTATATATGCAGATGTTCTGTTTGGAATAAACTTTATTGCAGATTTATGTGTGCTTCTTATAACAAACTGGATATTTAAATTTTCTGCCAGAATATCCAGAATGATTATTTCTGCCACTTTAGGAGCAGCATGGAGTGTTGCATGTGTGTGTATTCCATTAAGATTTGCACTGCCTGGAAAATGTATTACATATGGACCTGTAACATTGATTATGGCAATGATCATGTTATCAGGGAAACAGACTTCCTTGCAGAAAACATCAAAACAATTAAAGCTTTATATGAGAAATCTGTTGAAAGCGGGTGTGGGGATGATTCTTACTGCACTTTTTGCAGGTGGAATAATACATTGGTTAAAGTACACATTTGCAGGGTATTTTATAAAAAATGTAATTCTGTCTGACAGTGAACTGTTAATCTTTCTTGCTGTAACTGTTGTATTAGTTGTTATAGTGCTTAGGACACTTAAAACTATCAGAATAACAGATGGTTTGAAAAGACACATTGTGATTGGCGTACAGGGACGGGAAATAGAGATGGACGCAATAATCGACACGGGGAACGGCCTTGTTGATTATATTGGTAAAAGACCTGTTACAGTGGTTGAAAGAACGTATTTTAACGATATTCTCAGTGATATAGATAACTTACAGAAGCTTCAATATCATCTGATTCCGTACAATTGTGTTGGCGGACAGGATGGGATGATGGAAATCATAACAGCAGATTATATACATATATACAATGGCAAAGAGGAAAAAATATTGGAGAATGCTGCGGTTGGCATGTCTTATCGCAGGCTGAATATGAGTGGAGAGTATAATGCCCTTCTGGGGAGGGCGATATGCTAAAAATGGGTGTAAATGAAGAAATTATATGAAAAAGGATGGATAGAAATATGGTAGTAAAGGTGGCAATGGCGGATCATTTTCAGTTTAAGGTGATGCCTTCTATAAAGAATTTTTGCTTGTTGAAACAGGGAGATGTACATTATATAGGTGGATCGGATATACTCCCTGCACCGCTTAGTTCTGATGAGGAACAGGATGCAATAGAGGGACTGGGGACAGAAGTGGATGCACAGGCAAAGCACAGGCTGATAGAGCATAATCTGCGTCTTGTAGTGTATATTGCCAAGAAATTCGACAATACAGGCGTAGGCGTGGAAGATCTTATATCAATTGGTACAATAGGACTTATCAAAGCCATTAATTCGTATGACAAGGATAAGAACATAAAGCTTGCAACTTATGCGTCAAGATGTATAGAGAATGAGATTCTTATGTATCTTAGAAGAAACAGCAAGCTTAAAGCAGAAGTGTCAATAGATGAGCCACTGAATGTCGACTGGGATGGAAATGAATTATTGCTTTCGGATATTATTGGAACAGATGAGGATATAATATACAGGGATATTGAGACGGAAGTTGAGTGCAAAATGTTAAAAAGAGCGATTAACCAGCTGCCGGAAAGAGAACGGATTATTATTGATTTAAGATTCGGACTTAGTTCTGAAGATGGGGAAGAGAAGACACAGAAAGAGGTTGCTGATATGCTTGGAATATCACAGTCTTATATTTCAAGGCTTGAAAAGAAAATAATGAAGCAGTTAAGAAAAGAAATGGTTAAAAGTTGTTGACATTTGCCCCAACCTTATGGACAATAGTACAAGAAATATTAATGGAGCACTATAAATATAATGAAGAACCATAAGGCAATAAGATTAGATAAATTTTTTGGTGTTGCAGCATTAATATCTATACTTGTATTTGCTGTGATGATATATAGTGATTTTTTTGTTTCATCGAAAGAAAACAGAAGCAGTTCATCAGTTGGGAAAGATGTGACAGGAGAGCAGAAGAACAGTCAGAATGTTGAAGATGATGGAACAGAAACATCATCAGGAAAACTTACAGTATGTATAGATGCTGCAAGGGGCGGAAAAGACACAGGACTTACCTATGGAAGTAACAAGGAAAAGGATATAACTCTTGAGGTTGCCGGACTTGTTGCTTCAAAGCTGGAAGCACATAATATTAAAGTTGTTATGACAAGAACCACAGATGAGGATGTTTCTGATGAAAGCAGAGCCAGGATATGGAATTCATCAGATGTAAATGTATGTTTTTCATTGAGGATGAATTCATATAATAAGGACACATCTGTATCAGGGGCAGAAGTATATATTCATACGACACAGCCGGAAGAGTCAGTTAAGTTCGCTGATGATATCCTGACAAGCATATCGAAAGAAACTGGGATGAAGAACAGGGGCATAAGATCAGGAACAGCAGCCAGTGATAAGGATAATTATTATATTAACGCTCACAGCAAATGCATAAGCTGTGTTGTTAATATGGGATTTATATCTAATACATCGGACCTTAATCTGGTAACAACACAAAAGGACAAGATGGCACAGGCTATAGCTGATGGCATAGTTAATTATTTTAAACAGGCAGGAGTATACTAATGGCGGGAATTAATCAGAAGAACATAAGAAATTTTTGTATTATTGCACATATAGATCATGGTAAGTCAACACTGGCTGACAGGATTATTGAAAAAACCGGACTTCTCACATCAAGAGAGATGCAGGAACAGGTTCTGGATAACATGGATCTTGAAAGAGAAAGAGGAATCACAATAAAAGCCCAGACAGTAAGAACAGTATATAAGGCTTCAGATGGACAGGAGTATATATTTAACCTTATTGATACTCCGGGACATGTGGATTTTAATTATGAGGTATCAAGAGCACTTGCAGCATGTGATGGAGCAATACTGGTTGTAGATGCTGCACAGGGAATTGAAGCACAGACACTTGCTAATGTATATCTTGCATTAGATCATGACCTTGATGTATTTCCTGTAATTAATAAAATTGACCTTCCTAGTGCAGAACCACAGAGGGTTATTGATGAAATCGAGGATGTAATAGGAATAGAAGCACAGGATGCGCCTCTTATATCAGCAAAGAATGGAATCAATATAGAAGAGGTTCTGGAACAGATTGTAACTAAGATTCCGGCTCCATCAGGAGATGCATCTGCACCACTTTCAGCACTTATATTTGATTCGTTATATGATGCATATAAGGGTGTTATTATATTTGTAAGAATCAAAGAGGGTACTGTCAAAAAGGGTACTAAGATAAGAATGATGGCAACAGGTGCTGTGGAAGAAGTTGTTGAGGTTGGATATTTCGGAGCAGGACGTTTTATTCCATGCGATGAGCTTACAGCAGGAATGGTTGGTTATATTACGGCAAGTATCAAGAATGTAAGAGATACAAGAGTTGGAGATACAGTTACTGATAATGACAGACCATGTGAAGAACCACTTCCAGGATACAAGAAAGTTAACCCAATGGTTTACTGTGGATTATATCCGGCAGATGGTGCCAAGTATCAGGACTTAAGAGATGCGCTTGAAAAGCTGCAGCTTAATGATGCAGCGCTCCAGTTTGAACCAGAGACATCTATTGCACTTGGCTTTGGTTTCAGATGTGGGTTCTTAGGACTTCTTCATTTGGAGATTATACAGGAGCGACTTGAGAGAGAATATAACCTTGATCTTGTAACAACAGCGCCGGGCGTTATATATAAGGTTCACAAGACTAACGGAGAGGTAATCGATCTTACTAATCCGTCTAATATGCCAGACCCTTCTGAGATTGACTATATGGAAGAGCCTATGGTAAGTGCAGAGATTATGGTTACTACAGAATTTGTCGGACCTATTATGAAGCTTTGTCAGGAAAGACGAGGTGTATACAATGGAATGGAATATATTGAGCAGACAAGAGCACTGCTTAAGTATGACCTTCCTCTTAATGAAATTATATATGATTTCTTTGACGCACTTAAATCACGCTCAAGAGGTTATGCTTCATTTGACTATGAGATGAAGGGATATGAGCGCTCTAAGCTAGTCAAGCTTGATATTCTTATCAACAAAGAAGAAGTTGATGCACTTTCATTTATTGTATTTGCAGGAAATGCTGAGGAACGTGGACGTAAAATGTGCGAGAAGTTAAAGGAAGAGATTCCAAGACAGCAGTTTGAGATTCCTATCCAGGCAGCTATCGGAAGCAAGGTAATTGCACGAGAGACTGTAAAGGCACTCAGAAAAGATGTGCTTGCAAAGTGTTATGGTGGTGATATCTCAAGAAAGAAGAAGCTTCTTGAGAAACAGAAGGAAGGAAAGAAGCGTATGCGCCAGATTGGTAATGTAGAGATTCCACAGAAGGCGTTTATGAGCGTTTTAAAGTTAGATGATGAATAAAACTTATGAAAAAGGGATATATATACATATCCCTTTTTGTGTACATAAATGTATATATTGTGATTTTTTATCTACGCCAGCTGATGCTGACATTAAACATGCATACTGTAAAGCATTGATTAATGAGATAAGGATGACTGCTGATAAGTTTCCGGAACAGCTTATAACATCTGTGTTTCTTGGTGGTGGAACGCCATCTGTTATGCCATATGGATGTATAGGAGATATTCTGGATACAATAAAGCAGTGCTTCAGGCTGAGTGATGATGCACAGATAACAATAGAATGTAATCCGGGAACAATAGATAAAAAGAAACTTAAAGAGTATAAAGCGGCAGGTGTAAACAGAATAAGCTTCGGACTTCAGTCAGCAGATGACACAGAACTTAAGATGCTGGGAAGAATACATACATTTGCTGATTTCGTGGAAAGCTACGGAATGGCAAGAGAAGCTGGATTTAACAATATTAATGTTGATGTGATGTCTGCTATACCGGGGCAGAACATGACAAGTCTTGAATACACTTTAAGAAAAGTAATGGAGATGTCGCCACAGCATATATCTGCCTATAGCCTTATACTTGAGGAGGGAACATATCTTGCAGATAACATTAATGACTATCCAGAGGTCCCTGATGAGGATATGGACAGGCAGATGTACCATATGACAAGAAGAATTCTTGCGGAAAATGGATATGACAGGTATGAGATATCGAATTATTGCAGGAAAGGATATGAATGTACACATAACCTGTTATATTGGAACAGAGGTGAATATTGGGGATTTGGCTGTTCTGCGGCAGGACTGATAGATAAGAAAAGATATTGCAACATAAGGGATGTAGGGGCGTATATCAGGGCTCATGGGAATCCTGAAATTGTGCGTGATAATATTGAAGTTATGTCAGATGCTGACGAAATGGAAGAATTTATGTTTCTGGGACTCAGGAAGATTGAAGGAATAAATATATATGATTTCAGACAGAGATTCGGGAAGAACATAGATGAAATCTACGAAAAAGAAATAAAAAATAATATAGAGAAAAAGCTTCTTGAAAGAAATGGGGACTTCCTGCGGCTTACAGAAAAAGGACTGGATATATGTAATACAGTGATGAGTGACTTTATTCTTACTGTATAAAAAGGGTGGCACAGATGTAGTAAGATATCTGTGCCACCCTTTTAGCTGCTATCTGGCTAAAATATTGTTTATGAATTGTTTCGGTGTCATGCCTGTGAATGATTTAAACTCTCTCTGGAAGTGTGCCTGGTCGGAATAGCCTGTTCCGGCAATAAAAAAGCTGTTGTCATGATCTGGAGCGGCAATAATTGTCTTTAGTACATTCTGGAACCGGACGTATTTTATAAGATCCTTAGGTCCAAAACCATAGACATCTTTATATAACCTGTTGATATGCCTTACAGAATATCCGGTCTGTTCTGATAATTCGTAGACTGTATCTGCACCGGAAAATACGGCTTTATTAATTAAGGCTATGTTCTCAGGTACAGGACAAAAGACTTTGAAATTGTCAAGAAAATCAATAAATAAAGATATCCGCTCTTCAAAAGATGATGAGGAAAGGAAACTTTGAATAAGTCCGCTTTCTCCAGAACCTTCTTTTGGTGTGTATGTAAATATCTGATCTGCCATGTTGACAGGGTATGTTTTAGGATCAGCTCCATAATTGAAAAAGCATCCGCTTTCATCAAATCTGATACAGAAGTAATGATCGAAAGGCTTCAGTTCAAATGTAGACAGAGCTTTACAGCAGCCGACACATATGAATTCTGAAAGAGAGTTGTCATCGTTATATCCAATTATCCATTCTGTAGTGTATCCGGGGATAAATGAAATGCTAACCGGTGCATCAGAACGTGAGTAATCTGTTTCATAAAAATACATGTGTCCGGAATCAGATGTACGGGTGCGGGACTGCAACATATAATCAAGGCTGAAAGGCTGTATAGTCATAGTTATTCTCCTTTGTGCTTATTAGTTATTAAAATAATATTAATAAAAAATAAAAAAGTCAAGAAAAATGTCCGATTTTTTCAATAAATATAAAAAATGGCGAGTATAATGAACAACATAAATTGAACAGAAACGTACACAATGGCGTGTAATCTGATTGCCTTAATGGTTAAGGAATCGGTTACACGCCTTTTTGCATGTTTATGTTTAATCGGGTACAGAACCTGATCAACTCTGTTACCTATAAGACAATTTCTTAGTTTTAGGGAGGAAAAGGTTATGCAAGAAATTTTAACGGCGGTAGACGGCGAATTATTTGGCGTCTGGTTCCTTATAGGTGCTGCTCTTGTTTTCTGGATGCAGGCAGGATTTGCTATGGTAGAGACAGGATTCACAAGAGCAAAGAATTCAGGTAACATTATTATGAAGAATCTGATGGACTTCTGTATTGGTACAGTAATGTTCATTCTTATCGGATTCAGCTTCTTATTAGGTGAAGATTTACTTGGCTTTATTGGAAAACCTGGTTTTGATATCTTCACAGCGTATAAAGATTTTGACTTTTCAAGTTTCGTATTTAACTTAGTATTCTGTGCTACAACAGCTACTATTGTTTCAGGTGCTATGGCTGAGAGAACAAAGTTCTTATCATATTGTGTATATTCAGCAGTTATCTCAGCACTTATCTATCCAATAGAAGCTCACTGGATATGGGGCGGCGGCTGGCTTGCCCAGTTAGGCTTCCATGATTTTGCAGGTTCTTGCTGCATTCATATGGTTGGTGGTATTGCAGCACTTGTCGGTGCTAAGATTCTTGGACCTCGTATTGGCAAGTTTGAAAAGGATGCTAATGGCAAGGTTATAAAGGTAAATGCTTTCCCAGGACATAACATTCCACTTGGTGCACTTGGTGTATTCATTCTGTGGTTTGGCTGGTATGGATTTAATGGTGCAGCAGCAACAACAATTGATGATTTAGGATCTATTTTCCTTACAACAACAGTTGCTCCTGCAGTTGCCACAGTAACATGTATGATATTTACATGGATAAGGTATGGTAAGCCTGATGTTTCAATGTGTTTAAATGCTTCACTTGCAGGTCTTGTTGGTATAACAGCTCCTTGTGATGTAACAGATGCATTTGGTGCAACAATGATAGGTATTGTTTCTGGACTCTTAGTAGTATTTGGTGTATGGCTTCTTGACTACAAGCTTCATGTTGATGATCCTGTAGGTGCTGTAGCAGTACATATGATGAATGGTATCTGGGGTACAATAGCTGTTGGCCTTTTCGCAACAAGCTCAGCTCCTGGATATGCAATTGCCCTTGAAGGTGGTGCGATTAAGGGCGAAGGCCTTTTCTATGGCGGTGGATTCACACAGTTAGGACTTCAGTTATTAGGATTTGTAACAGTTGCAGCATGGGCTGCTGTATGCATGGTAATTGTATTTACAGTAATTAAGGCTACTATCGGACTCAGAGCTTCTAAGGAAGAGGAAATCAGAGGTCTTGATATCATGGAGCATGGTCTTTCAAGTGCTTATGCAGGATTTGAATTCGGCGGCATGGACTTTGTTGATGGCGATGTTGAAACAATTGGTTCAGAACCAATGGAAACTTCAGTACCTGCTCTTGTTAAGACATCAGAGGATGGCGAAGGCAAGAAGATTACTAAGATTGAGATTCTTATGAAGCAGGAGAGATTCGAGAGATTCAAGAAGGCTATGAACGATATTGGTGTTACAGGTATGACAGTTACACAGGTTCTTGGATGTGGTACACAGAAAGGTGCTCCTGAATATTACAGAGGAGTTCCAATGGATATCCAGCTTCTACCTAAGACACAGGTTGAAATGGTAATATCATCAGTTCCAGTAATGGATGTTATCAATGCTACAAGAAAGGCACTTTATACAGGACATATCGGAGATGGAAAGATATTCGTATATGATGTTGAAGATGTAGGTAAGGTAAGAACTGGAGAATCAGGATATGATGCTCTTCAGGGCGAGGATGACTAATTCGGATATTAATTTAAGTAATAGTAAAATGTGTTAAATATAAGATTGGGCTTTTTTTAATGGGTTTACATTGAAAAAGTCCAATTTTTTATTGGATTGTATTGATTTTAATAATGAAATAAGCATGAAATCTGATATTTATGCCTTTACTTTTCGGGGTAAAGATAATAAAATATTAGGTAGTATGTAGGGACGTATAATGTATATCTGATGTTTTATAGTGTCAGGTACATTTATGCCGCCTAAATTTTCTTAAGGAGGAAATATTTACAATGGCAAGACAGAAACAGTCAATGGATGGTAATACAGCCGCAGCTCATGTAGCTTATGCCTACACAGAAGTAGCTGGTATCTATCCTATCACACCTTCAAGTCCTATGGCCGATGTAGTTGATACTTGGTCAGCACAGGGATTGAAGAACATTTTTGGAAACACTGTTAAGGTAGTAGAGATGGAGTCAGAAGCAGGTGCTGCAGGTACAGTACATGGTTCATTAGCAACTGGTGCTTTAACTACAACATTTACAGCTTCACAGGGTCTTCTTCTTATGATTCCTAACATGTACAAGATAGCTGGTGAGCAGCTTCCATGCGTATTTGATGTATCTGCACGTACAGTATCTACACATGCTCTTAATATCTTTGGTGATCACTCAGATGTTTACGCCTGCCGTCAGACTGGTTTCGCTATGCTTTGCGAGACTAACCCACAGGAAGTTATGGATTTAAGCCCAGTTGCACACTGTGCAGCACTTGAAGGCAAGACTCCATTCATTAACTTCTTTGATGGATTCCGTACATCACATGAGATTCAGAAGATTGAGAAGTGGGATTATGAGGATCTTAAGGATATGTGCCCAATGGATGCAGTTGATGAGTTCAGAGCACATGCACTTAACCCTAACCACCCAGCAGCCCGTGGTTCACATGAGAATGGAGATATCTTCTTCCAGCATCGTGAAGCATGTAACTCATTATACGATGCACTTCCAGAAGTTGTTGAGAAGTATATGGGTAAGGTTAATGAGAAGCTTGGTACAGACTATGATCTCTTTAACTACTACGGAGCTCCAGATGCAGACAGAGTAATCGTTGCAATGGGTTCTATCAATGATGTAGCTGAAGAAGTTATTGATTATTTAACAGCTAAGGGTGAGAAGGTCGGACTTATTAAAGTAAGACTTTATCGTCCATGGTCATCTAAGCATCTTCTTAAGGTTATTCCTAAGACAGTTAAGAAGATGGCAGTACTTGACAGAACTAAGGAGCCAGGTTCTCTTGGCGAGCCACTTTACCTTGATGTTGCTACAACTCTTCGTGAGGCAGGACTTAACGACATCGTATTAGTAGGCGGTAGATATGGTCTTGGTTCTAAGGATACACCACCTTCATCAGTATTCGCTATTTATAAGGAACTTGAGAAGGACGAGCCTAAGAGCAGATTTACAATCGGTATCGTTGATGATGTAACTAACTTAAGCTTACCAGAAGTTAAGCCAGCTCCAATTACATCAGCTCCTGGTACAGTTGAATGTAAGTTCTGGGGTCTTGGTGGAGATGGTACAGTTGGTGCTAACAAGAACTCTACTAAGATTATCGGTGACCACACAGATAAGTACATTCAGGCATACTTCCAGTATGATTCTAAGAAGACAGGTGGTGTCACAATTTCTCATTTAAGATTTGGTGATAACCCAATTAAGAGTCCATACTATATCAATCAGGCAGACTTTGTAGCATGTCATAACCCATCATATGTAATCAAGGGTTATAAGATGGTTCAGGATGTTAAGCCAGGCGGAATCTTCATGATTAACTGCCAGTGGTCTGATGAAGAACTCAACCAGCATATGCCAGCAGAAGCTAAGCAGTATATCGCTAAGAATAATATCCAGCTTTATACTATCAATGCTATTGATAAGGCTATTGAAATCGGTATGGGTAAGAGAACTAACACAATCCTTCAGTCAGCTTTCTTCAAGCTCGCTAGTGTAATGCCTATCGATGAGGCTGTTGATTACATGAAGCAGGCAGCTAAGAAGTCTTACTCTAAGAAGGGTGATGCAGTAGTTGAGATGAACTACAAGGCTATTGATGCCGGTGTTGATGCTGTACACAAAGTAGAAGTTCCAGCAGATTGGGCTACAGCTACAGATGATAAGAAGGCAGCAGACAGAACAGGTCGTCCAGCTACAGTTAAGATGGTTAACGAACTCCTTGATCCTATCGGATTAATGGATGGTGACAGCCTTCCAGTATCAGCATTCAAGGATATCGCTGATGGTCAGTTTGAGACAGGTGCTTCTGCATACGAGAAGAGAGGAACAGCCGTTATGGTTCCAGAGTGGGATCCTACAGCATGTGTTCAGTGTAACAGCTGTGCATTTGTATGTTCACATGCTACAATCCGTCCATTTATCCTTTCAACAGATGAGGTAAATGCAGCACCTTCTAATATTAAGCTTGCTGATTCTAAGCATGCTATTGATAAGACAATGAAGTTCACAATGTCAGTATCTCCATTAGATTGTATGGGATGTGGCGAGTGTATCACAGTCTGCCCTAAGGCTGGAGAAGCTATTAAGATGGTTCCACAGGAATCTCAGGCAGACGAGCAGCCAGTATTTAACTACTTAGTAGAGAATGTTGGCAAGAAGGAGATTACTCCTGCATTAGTTAATGGTCCTATCGGATCACAGTATAACCAGCCACTTCTTGAATTCTCAGGATCATGTGCAGGTTGTGCAGAGACATCTTATGCAAGATTAATCACACAGTTATTCGGTGAGCAGATGTATATTTCTAACGCAACAGGTTGTTCATCAATCTGGGGAAATCCAGCAGCTACATCACCTTACACAGTTAATAAAGACTCTAAGAAGGGACCAGCTTGGTCTAACTCACTTTTCGAGGATAACGCAGAGCATGGTTTCGGTATGTACTTAGGTCAGAAGACTTTAAGAGACCAGCTTATTGCTCAGGTTGAGGAAATGGCTGCATCTGAGAAGGCATCTGATGACTTCAAGGCAGCAGCAGCTAAGTACTTAGAGACTAAGGATGATACTAAGGCTAACACACCAGCAGCTGACGCTCTTATAGCAGAGTTAGAGAAGGCAGCTAAAGATGGTTGTCCTACAGCTACACAGATTTTAGCTAAGAAGAACTTCCTTGCTAAGAAGTCTGTATGGATCTTCGGTGGTGATGGATGGGCTTACGATATCGGTTTCGGCGGTCTTGATCACGTACTTGCTTCTGGTGAGAATGTTAACGTATTCGTATTCGATACAGAGATGTACTCTAATACAGGTGGACAGGCTTCTAAGGCTTCTAACATCGGTGAAGTTTGCCAGTTCGCTGCAGCAGGTAAGGAAATCGGAAAGAAGAGCCTTTCAGAAATCGCTATGACATATGGTTATGTATATGTAGCTCAGATTGCTCTTGGTGCTAACCCAGCTCAGGCTGTTAAGGTTATCCAGGAAGCTGAAAGCTACAACGGACCATCACTTATTATCGGTTATGCTCCTTGCGAACTTCATGGTATCGCTAAGGGTGGTATGAACCACTGCCAGGATGAGATGAAGAAGGCTGTTAAGGCTGGTTACTGGAATCTCTTCTCATTCAACCCAGCACTTAAGGCTGAAGGAAAGAATCCATTCACACTTACATCTAAGGCTGGTGATGGAACATATCAGGATTTCCTTAACAACGAAGCTCGTTACACAAGACTTGTTAAGCCATTCCCAGAAAGAGCAGAGAAACTCTTTGCTAAGTCTGAAGAAGTTGCTAAGGAAAGATATGATCACCTTACAAAGCTTGTTGAACTTTACAAGTAATAAATATACAGCTTAATAAAGCGTATGATTGCTCCCGCAGGGCTTGTCCCTGCGGGAGTTTTTTGTGGTGGGGAGAAGATGGGAAAATTGTGGGAAGTAAGGGTGTAAAGTTAAACTTTTTGAGAGAGGGATTCGTATATATATGTAGAAGAAAAGAAAAGCTGTGGCGGATTGGGCATTGACGCGGTGGAAGCCACGGAGGAAGTCCAAAAGGAACAAGAAAGAGTAACAGGCTGATCTATGAAACGGAGAGAAGATAGGAGGTATCTTATTAAGAAGAAAATAAGCGGAAAAGCTATAGCAGCGATTTTTGCTGCACTGGCAGTTGTGGGGATTGCGGTGTATCTGATAATCAGTATATCAAAACAGGTAGTTAATATTGATATCAGTGGCTATAATGAGGTGTCAATAACTTCTGGTGGTACTGGAAAGACTATAACACCGAGTGAGGAGCAGAGAACACAGATAAGCAGTCTGGTAAAGAATATGAACCTCAAGGCAAAGAAATTTTCAGAGTCTAAGGGCTGGGCATATAGGATTACATATTATAAAGATGGGGTGGCAAATACGATTGTACTTGCTGGTAAGGTTACATGGAATGGCGCTGATTATAAGGTGGATAAAGAATCGTATGATAAACTGAAAGAATATATTGATACTTTGTATAAATAACTTGATAATCAAACTAATATGTATTATAATTTGAAAATCAAAATAATTGGAGGTTCAAATTGAATACAAATGTTATAAATAAGAAAAAGTTGATTACAAGTATTATTTTTAAGGCGATATCACTGATTGCTTCGGTGTATGGTCTTGTGTTTACGATTGACAGTATTAAGTCATTCACATTTTTTACAACGCTGTCTAATGTTGCACTTGATATTGTACTTGCAGTGTTTATTGTGCTTGATATTATACTGCTCACTAAGGGAAAGGATTATAAGAAAAATGGGTTGTACATACTCAAATTTCTTATGACACTTTCGATTACACTGACATGTCTGGTGTATATGATTATTCTTGGACCAACCTCAGATGATGGCCTGATCGGTGCATATCTTAATAAATATGCAGGAAGTCTTGGAGTACATTTAATTGGTCCGGTATTTGCGATTGTAGATTTTCTTGTGTTTGATAAGGGATTTGTGGCAAAGAAAATATATGCAATATATGCAGTTATTCCACCGCTTTGTTATGTTGGATTCGTATATATACTGGCTGCACTTGGAGTAAGATGGGGTGATACAATGACAGCACCTTATAATTTCCTGAATTATGCAACACCAACAGGCTGGTTTGGCTGGGATTTAAGTCAGATGGGGTCTGAATCTTTAGGAATCGGAGTTGTATATATGATTGTGACACTTCTGCTTATATTTATTGGAATTGGACTTTTATATCTTGCAATTAACGGAGCAGGCAGAGGAGTTAAGGCACAGGAAGCAGAACTTGTGAGCGAGTAGTGGGATAGAGCAGCTGCAAAGCAAAAGAACAAAGAAAATAGAATAGAGATAAGTTAAGCGTCCGGCATGTAATTTATAATGAATTGCACGCCGGACATTTTGCATACTTTTTCATTACCTTTCTTTATGTTATAATGGCGGTCGGGAATAAAAGAAGATTTAATATAGGAAACAGGAGAAGATTATGAAGGAGAATCTTAAGAAACTGGCTAAATACTATAAGCCGTATTTAGGTACATTTATACTGGATATGATACTGGCGATGATGTCTGCAGCAGTGGCACTTGTGATACCGCTTGTTGTAAGGTACATTACATCAAAGGTTGCATATATGAGTGCTGATGAGGCACTTTCTAAGATTATGATTATTGTTGCAGTGCTTTTTGTGCTGGTGCTGATACAGTGGGGCTGCAACTATTATATATCTAATTACGGACATGTAATGGGCGCAAAGATTGAGTATGATATGAGGGCAGAGATATTTAACCATTATCAGAAACTGTCGTATTCGTTCTATGATGATCAGAAGGTCGGGCAGTTATTGTCGCGAATAACATCAGATCTGTTCGATATTACAGAGCTTCTGCATCATGGACCTGAGAATATAACTATTTCACTGATTAAGATAATTGGTGCGTTGTGCATATTAAGCTCAATAGACTGGAGACTTACGATTGCTGCATTTGTGCTGATCCCTTTTATGCTTGTGTTTGCGTATGTGCTTAACAAGCGCATGAAGAGAGCATTTAAGAGAAACAGGATAAGAATCGGTGAGATAAATGCACAGATAGAGGATAATCTTTCTGGAATCAGGGTTGTCAAGTCATTTGCAAATGAGGATATCGAATGTGATAAGTTTAAGAGGGGCAATGATATGTTCCTTGAGTCTAAGAGAGACAGCTATCATTACATGGGAATGTACAATGCGGGACTTACTGCATTTACAACAATGATAAATGTGATTGTAATCGCGGCAGGAGGTATCGGAATTGCAAAGGGTTGGGTAAATATTGCTGATTTCGTTACATTTTTACTATATATCAATATATTCACGGAGCCGGTCAAGGTGCTTATTGATTTCACTGAGCAGTTCCAGAATGGTTACTCAGGTTACGAAAGATTCTTAGAGATTCTTTCAGTGGAGCCGGAAATAGCCGATAAGCCTGATGCGAAGGAGCTTACTGATGTGAAGGGGGCGATCACATTTGAAAATGTGTCCTTCAGATATAAGGACGGCGTGGACGAGGTGCTTTCGGGTATCAATCTGTCTGTAAGACCGGGTGAGTATGTTGCACTTGCAGGTCCTTCGGGAGTGGGAAAGACAACGCTTTGCTCGCTTATTCCAAGATTTTATGAGGTGACAGGCGGTTCTATTAAGATTGATGGAACAGATATCAAAGATGTTACGCTTAAGAGCCTGCGCGACCATATCGGAGTTGTACAGCAGGACGTGTATCTGTTTATGGGTACAATTAAAGAGAATATCAGATATGGAAAGCCTGATGCTACAGACGAAGAAGTAATTCAGGCGGCAAAGCTTGCAAATGCGCACGATTTTATCATGAGTTTTGAGAATGGATACGACACAGATATCGGACAGCGGGGAGTTAAATTGTCAGGCGGTCAGAAGCAGAGACTGTCAATTGCAAGAGTATTTTTAAAGAATCCGCCAATTCTTATATTCGATGAGGCAACATCGGCACTTGATAATGAGAGTGAGCAGATTGTACAGGAATCGCTTGAGAAGCTGGCTAAGAACAGAACCACATTTGTAATAGCGCATAGACTTACTACTATTGAAAATGCGGAGGAAATCCTGATGCTTACTGACGAGGGCATTAAGGAGAGAGGAACTCACGAGGAACTTATGAAGCTGGATGGTGAGTACGCAAGAATGGTAAAGATACACAGCAGGGCATAGCATATCAGTTTACAATGTTTATATGCAATGCTATTATATAGGAAACATTGGAAGGAAGATGATAATCATGGACAGAACAAGAAGATTAAGAATGAATGCGACATTAAGAGATATGGTAAGAGAGAATCATGTAAGGGTGGATGAGCTTATATATCCTGTATTTGTTACTGAGGAAAATGATGTAATACAGGAAGTGCCATCAATGCCGGGAATATGTCAGTATTCGCTTGACCATGTTCTTGAAGAAATCGGACGTGCCGTAGGGGTTGGAATTAAGGGAATCCTGCTTTTCGGAATTCCTGTACATAAAGATGAGGTCGGAAGTGAGGCATATGACGAGGAAGGTGTTGTATGCAGGGCAATCCGTCTTATTAAAAATGCATATCCACAGCTTGTTATTATGGCTGATGTGTGTCTGTGTGAGTACACTTCACATGGACACTGTGGACTTGTAAAAGACGGCGTTATATTAAATGATGAGACTCTGCCGCTTCTTGCAAAGGCGTCAGTAGCTTATGCTAAGGCTGGTGCAGATATAATTGCGCCAAGCGACATGATGGATAAGAGAGTTGAAGCAATCAGAAATGCACTTGATGAAGCAGGACTGGTTAATATTCCTATATGCTCATATAGTGCCAAATTTGCATCAGGATATTATGGACCATTCAGAGATGCGGCACATTCAGCACCGGGATTTGGTGACAGAAAGACATATCAGATGGATCCGGCTAATGGAAAAGAGGCGTTAAGAGAAGTTGAAGAAGATATATTAGAGGGGGCAGACATGATTATTGCAAAACCTGCACTCGGATATATGGATGTCATGAAGGAAATAGCACTTAACTTCAATATTCCTATTGTTGCCTATAATGTAAGCGGCGAGTATGCTATGGTTAAGGCAGCAGCAATGAATGGCTGGATTGATGAAAAGAAGATTGTTATGGAAAATATGACTGGCTTTAAGAGAGCTGGAGCCAAGATGATAATTACATATCATGCTATAGATGTGGCAAAATGGTTAAAGGAAGAGTAACATTTTAAGTGTGATAGCAGTATGAAATTAAGCAGCAGGAGGATTTGGATTTATGAATGAAGAGATGTCAAAGGATTTATATGATAGAGCAGTTAAACATATGCCAGGTGGTGTAAATAGTCCTGTCAGGGCATACAAGGCAGTTGACAGAGTACCAAGATTCATAGCTTCTGCCAAAGGTGACAGAATTACTGATGTAGATGGCAATGAGATGATTGACTATATATGTTCATGGGGACCGGGAATATTAGGCCACGCACATGACAGAGTTATCGCCAAGGTTAAAGAGGCGGCAGAAGCAGGACTTACATATGGTGCGCCAACCAAGAGAGAAGTTGAGATGGCAGAACTTATATATGAGCTTATTCCAACAATGGAGGTGAGCCGTCTTGTAAGCTCTGGAACAGAAGCTGTTATGAGTGCAATCCGTGTGGCAAGAGGATATACAGGAAGAGATAAGATAATTAAGTTCAGAGGCTGTTATCATGGACATTCTGATGGACTTTTAGTGAAAGCCGGTTCAGCAGCGCTTACAACTTCAGTTCCGGACAGCGCAGGAGTTCCTGCTGATTACACTAGGAATACGCTTGTAGCAGAATACAATGATTGTGATTCTGTTAGGGAGCTTTTTGATAACAATAAAGACGAGATTGCTGCTGTAATTGTTGAACCTGTTGCAGCTAATATGGGAGTTGTTCTTCCAAAGCCGGGATTTCTTGAATTTTTAAGAGATATAACTAAGGAAAATGGAAGCCTTCTTATATTTGATGAAGTAATAACAGGCTTCAGACTTTCAATTGGCGGAGCACAGGAGTACTTTAACATCAAGCCTGACCTTACAACTCTTGGTAAGATTGTAGGCGGCGGTATGCCAGTTGGTGCATATGGCGGACGAGCTGACATTATGCGTATGGTAAGTCCTGATGGTCCTGTATATCAGGCAGGAACATTGTCAGGCAATCCGATTGCAACGGCAGCAGGCTTGGAGACTTTAAGAATTTTAAGAGATAATAAGGATATATACGACAGACTTGAGATTAAGACTAAGCGTATTGCTGACAGTGTGAGAAAATGTGGAGCCGGAAAGGTGTCAGTTAATCAGATTGGATCGCTTATGAGCATATTCTTTACACCGGACGCAGTTGAAGATTACGACAGCGCAGTAAAGTCAGACACTAAGGAGTATGCAAGATATTTCGGTCATATGCTTGATAACGGAATATATATTGCACCATCACAGTTTGAGGCAATGTTTGTATCAGATGCACATACGAATGAAGATATTAATCGTACAATAGAAGTTATGGAAGAATTTTTTAGAAAATAATTCGGATAATAAGTGAGATTACAAATGCAGTTAGGATATGTAGGTATTAACTATAAGAATACAGACCTTTCAGTAAGGGATAAGATTACATTTACAGACAGCGGAATAGCAGACTTTATGCAGCAGGCAGAGGAGGCTGGCGTGAATCAGTGCATGTGCCTTTCGACATGCAACAGATGTGAAGTGTTTTATCTGTATGAAGATGAAACATTTGCACAGAGAATGTCCGATTTGTTCAATGGCTTCTTTGGACTTTCTGACACGACAGATAAATTATCCAGTGTCAAATGTGGTGAAGAAGCGCTTGTATATCTGTTCCGTATAGCCGCCGGACTTGAGAGCATGGTGCTTGGAGAGGACCAGATACTAGGCCAGTTAAAGGATGCAGCTGACCTTTCAAGGACGCTTGGACACAGCGGCAAAGAGCTTAATTATATAGTAAGGGAAGCGGTAAGCTGTGCAAAGCAGATTAAGACAGAATACAAGGTCAGTGAAAAGCCGGTATCTGTATGTTATGTCGGGATTCAGGAGTTAGACATAGTGTGCGGAATAGCAGGAAAGCGTGCACTTGTTATAGGAAGCGGCAAAACAGCGGCACTTGCCATAAGATATCTGGCAGAATATGGTGCTGATGTAACTGTATGTTCAAGAACTTATCAGCATGCGAAGGCTCTGCTTAAAGAGTTTCCAAAGATTGAGGTTGTGGCATATGATAAGAAAAAAGAAGCACTTAAGGACAGCGATATAGTTGTTTCAGCGACTTCATCACCTCATCTGGTGCTTAAATGCTCTGAATTAGCAGATATCAGCAAGATGACACTTCTTGACCTTGCAGCGCCAAGAGATATAGAAAAATCGGCTGGCGACATTGAGGGTGTGACTCTTATTGACCTTGACAGAATAGGTGAGATTGTTAAGTCTAATCAGGATGAGAGAGCACATTTGCTTAAAGAAAGCCAGTGCGTGATTGATGAATATATAGCGGAAACCAGGAAATGGCTTACATCGAGCAGAATGGACACAACTATCCAGTCACTTGGTAAAAAGTGTGATGAGATAGTACAGGACAGCTATGATTATCTTATCCGCAAGATTGACCTTTCAGATCATGACAGGGTAATCTTAAAGAAGATTCTTAAGTCGTCGCTCCACAGATTGTTGAAGGAACCGATTGAAGAATTGAAAAATGTGAAAGAAAATGAACAGCAGCAGTATAAAGACATGGTAGAAAGACTGTTTGGCTTGTAGGGAGGATTATGCATTACAGAATAGGAACGAGAGGCTCGAAGCTGGCACTTGTCCAGTCAGAATATGTTAAGAAAAGAATGGAAGAGGCGTATCCTGAGGATACATTTGAACTTGTTATAATTAAGACAACAGGCGACAAGGTTACGGATAAGCCGCTTGCTTCGATTGGAACTAAGGGGCTTTTTGTAAAGGAGATTGAAGAAGAGCTTCTTTCAGGCAGCATTGATATGGCGGTTCACAGCATGAAGGACATGCCGGCTGAATGTGAGGCTGGACTTACATTTGCAAAGGCGTGGAAACGTGAGGACTGCAGGGATGTGCTTATATTAAAGAGTGCAGAAAGCTTTGCGGTGCTTCCTTCGGGTGCGGTTATTGGAACGGGGAGTCTGAGGCGTGCATGCCAGCTTGCAATGCTTCGTCCTGATATTCAGTTTACTGCTATCAGAGGAAATGTTGATACAAGAATTAATAAACTTATGGATGATTCATACGGGCTTGATGGAATTGTTCTTGCGGCAGCAGGGCTTAACAGACTTGGCAGGTCATCTGAAATAACAGAGTATCTTGATCCGGAGGTTGTTATTCCGGCACCTGCGCAGGGAGTTCTTGCGATTGAGGCTGCATCGGCAAATACTGAGCTTCTTGACAAGATAAATGCTTTGTCAGATGATAATTCACACAGGGAAGCTGTGGCTGAAAGAACATTTTTAAGATTGAGCGGTGGTGGTTGTCATGCACCGATTGGTGCACACTGCGTAACTAAGGAGAATGGTGACCTTAGAATGGTTGTATTATTCGGCAATGATGATTGCAGCAGGATCCTTAGAATTGAAGTTACAGGAACTGACAGTGAGGCAGTTGGCCACGAAGCAGCCCGTATGCTTGGATTGGAGTAGATTGTGGGTAAATACATATATACATATATTGAAAATGGACAGATGTACGATAAAAGCCCTTCTTTTGCAGAATTACTTGCAAAGGAGGGGCTTTCCTGCGAAAAAATAGTGACTGGCAGGATTGGATATATTCATGCCGGGGATTTTGCACAGAAGATAAAAGATGCCAGGTGGATTGTGTTTACAAGTAAGAATGCGGTGGCCGGGTTTGTTTATAATATGAGTAAGATGGCTTGTGAAGGGGTGCGCAATAGTGGAGGTGTGAGCAATAGTGGAACTGTGTGCAATAGTGGAGATGTTGGAGATCCCTGCATAGTGGTTCCCAATAACGAAAGTGTAGCAATGTCTGGTGTTGGAATAGAGCTTCCTGACGGAATTAAGATTGCAGTAGTCGGGGGAAAAACTAAAGAAGCTTTAAGAACAGCATGTAGTCTTGAAGCTGATTTTGTTTCTTTACAAGCTACAGGTATGGACCTGGGAAAGAAGCTTATGAATATTGTGGCTGGCAAGGTTGTATATATGTGTGCCGATGTAACAAGCGGCTCGATTGAGGAAGCTATGAAAGATTATGGAGAACTGGTTAAGATTCCAGTATACAAGAATGAATATGTTGATACTTACACAGAATATGGAACTGAGTATTTTGGTGATGTTTCTGGCATAGTTGTTACCAGTGGCAGCAGCGGAGAGAGGATAAAATGGCTGATTGATAAACTGGGAGAAGTTCCGGTATATAGCATTGGCCCCGCTTGTACCAGAAAGCTTATTGAGACAGGTGTACCAGAAAAGCGGATAATTGAGGCGGTAGAACATAGCTATAGTGGTCTGCTGAAAGTGATATGTTGCTAATAATGCATTACATATGGTTATATGATACTTTGTTTTGAAATTGAGATGGGAATAATTGCAATCAGGAATTAAAAGCATACTAAAAGGTACATTATGTACTGGTTAGTATGCTTTTTAGCGCAGGAAAAGAGTGGGAAAGCAGATGAGAGGGAAGAAAAGCATACGAAAACAGGAAAAGAATGAAGGTTAGTATGCTTTTTAGCGCAGGAAAAGAGTGGGAAAGCAGATGAGAGGGAAGAAAAGCGTACGAAAACAGGAAAAGAATGAAGGTTCGTATGTTTTTTAGCGCAGGAAAAGAGTGGGAAAGCAAATGAGAGGGAAGAAAAGCGTACGAAAACAGGAAAAGAATGAAGGTTCGTATGTTTTTTAGCGCAGGAAAAGAGTGGGAAAGCAAATGAGAGGGAAGAAAAGCGTACGAAAACAGGAAAAGAATGAAGGTTAGTATGCTTTTTAGCGCAGGAAAAGAGTGGGAAAGCAGATGAGAGGGAAGAAAAGCGTACGAAAACAGGAAAAGAATGAAGGTTCGTATGTTTTTTAGCGCAGGAAAAGAGTGGGAAAGCAAATGAGAGGGAAGAAAAGCGTACGAAAACAGGAAAAGAATGAAGGTT